>CAKZUK010000018.1 GCA_937921775.1 uncultured Saprospiraceae bacterium | reverse complement strand
TAATCCGATTGACATTGCTGCTTATTTTAAAGAAGTCATCAGTACTCATTATGCTGGAGTGTTTAAGAAGATTGTGTTTGCAATTTATTCGAGTAACAAGAAGTTTATACTTCCTTTTCAGGAAAATTTTGAGCATTAGACTGAGCTATTAACTTATTAAAATGGAAAAAGCAGGCAATCGAAAAATCCTCCTAATATTGGACATAGACGAAACATTGATGCATGCTTCGGACAAAGAACTTCATCGCGATTTTGATTTTAAGATAGGTCCCTACTTTGTTTACAAAAGACCTGGCTTGAATGATTTTCTGTATGAAGTCTCAAATAATTTCCAACTAGCAATATGGTCGTCTGCATCAGATAATTATGTTTTGGAAGCTGTAAAGCATTTGATACCAATTGATATCAAATTAGCATTTGTATGGGCTCGTACAAAATGCACCTATCGATCTAGTTTAAGAAATGGAGCAATAGAATATAGGGATCACTATAACTACATAAAACCATTAAAAAAATTAAAACGCAAAGGTTTTGATCTAAATCAAATACTGATTGTAGATGACACGCCAAGCAAGTCTCAAGACAACTACGGAAACGCCATTTACCCAAGTGAATATTTGGGCAAAAAAAATGACGATGAATTAATATATTTAGCTCAATATTTATCGAGCATCAAAGATTTGACAGATGTCCGTAAAATTGAAAAAAGAGCCTGGCGTTCACAAACTAAAATTACCTAACCAAGAAAGGCCTTAAATCTTTCTTCAAAACACTTGGGGTGCTGCCCCTAATCAAAATGAAATACAATTTAAAAGACACCATAGAAATGTATGAAAGAGGAGATAAAATGAAATTCCTTTTCTTTTGGGGACATAAAAAAATGAAACCAAGATATCTACTCGCCCTAGTCCTAACAATCGCCTTTAGTCTACCCATGCAAGCTCAAAAGGCAAGTAAAAAAACAGACCGCTATCTAGAACTCGTCCGAAGTGCATACAAAGGGCAAAATGCATATAACACCACCGCTTACGTTTCTGAACTTTGGCGATCTCCAGGCAATGCCGATTTCGACTCCAGTATTTATTACGTCCAAAAAATTCTTGAAAAAGCTGGTTACCAAAAAGAAAGTGAGGCTCCAAATGCAAGACTAACATATCGACTAGAACACTACCCTTTGCGCACACCTGCCTGGGAGCCAGTGGACGCTAAACTTTCAATAGCTGGAGCAAAAACACCATTACTTCAATTCAGAACCAATCGCAACATGATTGCGATTAATAGCTTTTCAACCCCGAGTGAAGGACTTGAAATGGAAGTGGTATACTTGAGTTCTTTAGAACCTGAATATCTTGACAGCATCAATTTAAAAGGCAAAATAGTATTAGCGGATTATCATCCATACAGTTTATTTAAAGTTGCAGTGGAGAAAAAAGGTGCAATAGGAATATTAGCTTATGGTATCCCCGATTATAACCAACCGGAAAAATATCAAAACTCAATTCCTTTTACAGGAATTCCCTTCAATAGTGCCTTGAAAACATGGTGCATCAATCTGTCTTATGCTGCACGAACAGCTTTGCATGAACAGTTGGAAAAAGGAGCACTAAAAGTAAAAGTTGAAATTGATACGAAAATATATCCTTCAGAAGAATTGACACTTATTGCAGAAGTTAAAGGTAGTAAACATCCCGATCAACGTTTTGTGTACAGCGCGCATGTACAAGAGCCCGGCGCTAACGACAATGCAAGCGGTGTAGGAGCTCAAGCCGAAATGGCCAGGGTAACTGCTGAGCTATTTAAGGAAAAAGCTATCAATCCAGATCGGACGCTTACTTTCTTGTGGGGAGTTGAAATAAAATCAACAAACCGCTACATCCAACAAGACAGTTTGCGCGCAACAAATATTCGCTGGGGAATGAGCCTAGATATGGTAGGTGAGGATACGGAGAAAACTGGCGGAACCTTCTTAATCGAAAAGATGCCTGACCCTTCTGCTATTTGGACACGTGGTGATGACAAGCACAGTGAATGGGGCGCTAGCGAAGTTGATGAACGTAGTTTTAATCCACATTATTTTAATGACTTTATCGAATACGTTTGTCGCCGCCAGGCACTCACTTCCAATTGGAAGGTTAATACCAATCCTTTTGAAGGAGGTAGTGATCATCAGCCTTTTTTGAATGCAAATATTCCTGGCTTACTGCTCTGGCATTTTACCGATGTGTTTTATCATACTGATGCGGATCGAATTGATAAAGTTTCAGCCACTACCCTTTCGAATGTGGGAATTAGTGCCCTGACTTCTGGTCTGGTACTATGTAATGATTCTGAAAAAACGGCAAAGGATCTTTTGCGAATGACAGAATATGCCGCTTTGAAAAGAATTAAAATTGAAGGTCGCTTATCGCGTAATAATATCCAAACTAAAGAATCGACAATAGAAGATGAAAAGATAATTCTCAGAGCTTGGAAAGATTGGTACTTAGCTGCTTTGCCAACAGTAAGAGATGTACTTAGCAAAGATGCCTCGAGGCGATTAAAACGAAAAATTAAACGTTCATTGAAACGGATGAAAAAAGCGAGCCTGGTTGAGATGGAACAATTATAAATAAGTGCTTGGACAGCTAGATACATCCGCTGACCAAGAGTCTGCCACTCTTCAATAGACCAAGCTATAACTTGTGAATACCAAAATAATGAGCATCAAAAAAGCATACAATGAATGGTCTAGTCAATACGACAGCAATCAAAACGCAAGTCGCGATTTGGACAAGCAGATTTGTTTTTCAAAAATAATAATTCAACAAACATGAATACTATAATTAGGTTTGGTATCATTTGCTCCATGTTGCTATTGGCCGTTCGACACCTTTCATCCATTCCATATCTGAATTTGTACTTTGATGATAGCATAAGTAATTCTTTGCGTTTTATCACTATTGGTGCCGTCATGCTCTTTGCAATCAATCATTATCTAAAGAACCATAATCAAGATAAAAACTATCGGTATTGGAAGGGTGTTGTGATAAGTTTTTGCGCTACCATGTTAGGAGTTATCCTTTACAATTTCATAAATCCGATGATCGTATTTGGGCAGTTTAATCCAATATTGAATCTACCAATCGTGGTGACTAATGGCATGCTAATGTTGCCCGTGAGTATCATTTTATCTTTAATCATACCGGCTACTTTTTCATCAAAAGAAAAGACTAGCTCAGTAACAAACAATGATGATGTTTTAGATGCTGATATTTGATTCTTTGCTCTGGTATATACTGGCAATCGTCGAATTTTTCGCTTACTTAAACTAAATATTTCTATTTTACAAAAAATAGGAAAATGAAAGAAGCATTTCAAAAAGTAGCGGATATCGAAAATGGCATTATGTTTTTGAGGATAGAAAATACTATGGCCTTGGCATGTCAAGACTTCCTGTAAGCATTCACCAATTAACTTTTAATTACAAAGATTGTAAGATTACTATTGTCAATGAATTTGGGAATAGTAATGTAGCAACTGTTTGTTGTGATTTTACACATGGACTTCGTCTCCCTGATTTTCAAGTTAGAACTAAAAGTCAATTGTGGAAGTTTTTTAATAGAAGCGCTTCGATACTCAAAATAGATTGCGCTCAAGCTTCGTTTAAGACCAGATTGGAGAAAAATTTAAGTGGCTTTGGACTTGAAGAAGCAGCCTGTGAACATCTCTTTCAACCTGAAATAGATGGTTTCTATGAAAATAAAAATTACACCATTCAAAGTAGATATAGTTTACAATTTCCAAACAAAGAAAAGGCTTCAGCTTAATCAATTTGATAAAGCTGAACGAACTTTTGAAGGAGACTTAGCATTTCAAATCAAAACCCACGGCGAAGGTTTTGTGCATCACCTCGATTTATTCTATCTTGGTGTCAGTAAATATGAAAACTATAAGTACGAGGAAGGCATTGAATATTTTGATAAATCGCTGAAGTTATATCCTAAGTTTGCTGATGCACAATATTACAAAGCGATGTGTATCGGTCGATTAGGTAATAAGGAAAAGGCGCTTGAGTTAATAGAAATTGCAACAAAAAATGGCAAAGATGGGTACACTATTAATGAGGATAATGCTTATTACGAACGTTATCCTTATCAGCTTAGATGGTAATTTTTTAAGTAATTGAATCGTAAAAAACAGCTAACAAACGCCTAATTTATTTTGAATAACAAGACCGCTTATCTTACTATAGACGACTCACCTACTTCAGGATTTCGAGATAAGATGTCATATCTTAAAGAGAAGCATATTCCTACTGTTTTTTTCTGTATTGGACAACTCATGGAGGAGCGCCCTGATGAGATAATTGAATGTATTCAAAAAGGGTTCATCATTGCAAATCATAGCTATAGTCATCCTGCTTTTTCGAAAATATCATTAGAGCAAGCTAAAGATGAAATTGAAAAGACGGATGAAATAATAGAATCACTTTATCAGAAATCGGGCATTAAACGACCTGCAAAATGGTTTCGATTCCCCTATGGAGATAAAGGAGATTTAAAGCATGGAAAGGTCTTCAGCATATGGAGAAGAAGTGATAAAAAACGAAAAGATTACATTCAAAATGTATTGCAGAAATTGGGTTACACTCAACCTTCTTTTGATGATGTCAATTACAATTTTATGCGGAAGTCTAATCTGTTTTTGGATATCGATTGGTCTTGGACATTTGACATAATGGAATGGTCCATCAATCAGAAAAAACCAACGCTTGGGATTAGTAGCTTACAAAGTGTCCTTAAGCGAATGCAAAAACAACGTCCCTCCGATTGTCGTGGCTTTCTCGGTTTCGAAAAACGATGGCTAGCCTCAGCTTCTGCTGAAGTCATCCTCCTTCATGACCACGAGGAAACGAATCAGGATTTTAATGCCATTATTGATGCTTTGCTTGAATTGAATTTGGAATTCGGATCATTTTCAGCATTGAAATAATTGCTACTGTTCTGGCATCCAAATACTTGATTTACTTCTATCGTGGATTGTCATATAGACGCATAGAGTACATAAATCAAAACAATCGAACTAGGTACTCTATGTTCTTAAAAAACGCGTCTAACTAAAAATATTATCGTTTAAGAATCTATCCTATTTTGCATCTCCATTGATACGAAATCGGATTCCACCTCTAGGCTTTAAGGTAACTCCAGGCAATATCGATACCTTCTGATCTTTGACCAAGTCAAAGGAATATCGATCAAGAAATTTCAAAATGATCATCTTCATTTCCATCATGGCAAAATTACGTCCTAAGCACATTCTCGGACCAGCTCCAAAAGGCATGTGCGCGAAATTATGTCTTCCTGTTCTCCCCTCTTTAGTGAAGCGACTAGGGTCAAATTTTTCTGCATTAGGCCATAGCTTCTCCGAATGATGCAAGCCATAAATAAATGGAATAACACGTGCCCCTTTTGGAATTTTAAACCCATTCACTTCATCATCCTCCAAAGCTACTCGTGATGTTATCCAAGATGGTGGATAAAGCCGCAAGCATTCATCGATTACCTGACTCAGGTATTCCATTTTTAATAAATCTTCAAACTCAGGTAGACGCCCTTCTAGTATTTCTGCCGACTCAGCCTTGATTCTTTCAATGCATTCAGGGTGCTTCTTAAGTATATAAAAAATCCAGGATAGAATATTTGCAGCCGTTTCATGACCTGCAACAAAGAGAATCAAACTCTCATTTTGTAATTGTTTGTCGGACATACCATCTTCACTATTCTCATAAGTACAGCCCATCAACATCCCTAGTAAGTCATCCTCTAATGCTCGCTTTCTGCGCTTGGCAACAATGTCTAAAATTACTTGATTGTTTTCGCTCGCCAACTGCTCATAGTGCTTTGTTTTTCCATTAATGTTATACCATTTCATCAAAGCAGGAACACGTACCAATTTCATTAAGAAATCCTGCAGTGTTTGAAAACGCTTTGAAAAAGCATCAATCATTTCAGCAGACATATCATCACTAAAAATAGCCTTAGACATTACTCTAAAGGTCAGCGCACGCATTTCATCATCAATCGTAAATTCTGGATTCTCCTGCACTCGATTATCAAAGCCATCAAAATACGTATCAATTTCACGATCCATCAAGGAGATCAGCTTGGAGAGTTTCTTCGGGCGAAAACCGGGAGCCATTAACTTTCGTTGACGAGTATGTTCTTCACCACTTGCCAGTAAAAGTCCTGTTCCAACAAAGCGAGCCAAAGCGTCAGTACCTTCCACTGGCTTTTCATAATTAGCTGCATTTTTACGCAAAATGTGCTGAATTACGTCTGGATCAACGGTAAGAATATTAGTCTTGCTGTAGCGCAAACTAAAGCAATAAGTGTCTCCATACTTTTCTAAATTTTCATTCATGAAAGGGATGGGATTGTCCATGAATCGCTGAAGACGCAATATGGATCTATACCTCGGAGCGCGCGGAGGTAGCATAGTTTGTTGTGTCATTGTAAACGTTATATTTATTTGGGAAGCAAAGAAAACAGTATCGTATAAGCCAATAATCAAAACCTGTTGATCAGTCATGGAGTTTGGGTGTTCCCAATAAAAAAGCTCCAATTATTATCTCTGGCTTGCTGACTCTAAATAACTATTTTTCAACTCGCTTCTATGCCTGTTTTTTGTTTAGATGTCATTTCTTGGCTTGCATTTTCTTTCTTTTTAGCCTCATGTGCCCAGGTGGCGAAGCTCTTGCAAGAGTCAAGATAAAATTGATATTCCGATGAATTTTGATTAGGGTCTAAATACCAATCTACATGTTTTAAAGTAAAAGGTCGGAGCGTTCTTAAAGCTGGACCTGTTGGTAAAACTCTAGAGGTATTTCGATACATCGCAAATGTCGTATCTACCAGAGCGATGCTTACTTCATTATCAATCACCTTGGCAGCTGGAGTCCAGTATTGAGATTCGTGCTGGATTATTTTTTTCTTTAAAGGGTTGTAATCTGGCAAATCATTGATTTCAAGTGAGGTGCCGATGTGGTTGTATTGAGGATACTTGTCCATCAATTTTGAAATATGTGAAATTAAGTTGCTTGGAGTTGACTCAAATGCTAAGAGGTCAGAATCAGTTATGATATACTTTTCAAAATCGGCTAATTTCTTTTCACCCAAATATTCTGCACCTTTTCGCCAAGAATTAAAATTCAAATAGACCACTTGAATTTGAGGGTGTTTTATGTTTTCATAATACTCAAGTAAAGGTGGATAGGTAGATAAGTTATCGATGATAATAATCGACACCTTGTCTTCAAGTGAAAGTAACCAGTCAATTTGCTTTTGCAAAAGCTCCAATCGATTAAAGTTATTTATCAGTACAGGAATTGAATCCTTAGCAATTTTTGAATAGTCAGGTTCAATGCGGTGTAAGATCGTATGGATATCCCACAACAAGTATCGCTTGAACTTATGATATCGATTTGTAAAGCCTCGCCACTTATTTTGCAGCCAGCTAGATTCTTTCTTTTCAGAATAGTTAATTACTTCTTCAGCCATGACTAGTCAACTTAAATTGCTTTTCGAAGTGGTCTACGCAAGTTTTGCAGATATTGTTGCAGACCATATTCAAGAACAATTTCTGGCTTGAAGCCAACTTGCTCAAACAATTTTTCAGAGCAACCAACTCGTCGATCTACCTTGAATGAAAGTCGATCTTCCGGAAAACCAATCAAGTCAATCTTGGAACTAGACATACATAGTCGCTTAACTAATTTGGCAAGCTCAACTATTGGAGTTTCAATACCTCTTGATATATTAAATGTCCCACTTAAATCTTTTTTAAATGCTAATTTAGTAATCGCAGTTACCACATCATTGACATGTGTAAAATCCCTGGTTTGGCTACCGTTTCCAAACACCTGAATAGCTTGATCATTCATAGCCTGTTCAAAGAATCTAGGGATGACCATTCGTGTATCCTGCTTGTCACCATAAACGTTGAAGAATCGCAGTGAATTGGTTGCGATTCCGTACATAGATGTAACTGACTCTAAGTATTTTTCATTGAGTCGCTTTGCTATAGCGTAAGTGCTGACTGGTCCCAGTAAATCTTCTTCTTTGCTTGACCTTCCTTGCACTTCATCGTATACAGCACTGGAAGAGGCATAGATTATTTTTTCTACTTTATGCTCGATTGCCGCCTTGACAACGTTGAAGGTTCCAATGGTTTCAGTTTCCACCATTTCTATGTTTCTTTTGATCACTTCATCCACACCAACTACTGCTGCAAGATGAATGATTACGCTACAACCGATCGCTGCTCGCATAACTACTTTTTCGTCTCGGACATCACCTTCAATAAGGTGAATGTTAGACAGTAGACCGTTTGTAAGTTTATTGTTTGATGAGAAGTTGTCAAGAACAGATACGTTCCACCCCAAGCTAATTAGATTTGAAGCTAGATGATTACCAATAAATCCTGCACCACCAGTAATAAGTACTTTTTTAAAACTCATAGTTTTAAGTATTAAGAATGACGAAATATTTGAGTATTGAAACTAGGTTTCAATTACTAAATTTTGGTGGAATGTTGCAGAAATGATTAGGTACAGGGAGGGAGAATTTATACCTGCCACAATATAAGTATTAAGTTTATAAGATTCAATTGAGCTCACCAATTTGGTGGGTTTATTTGGGTTTACTTAAGCAATTTACCCTTTTCATGGTAGGGAACTAAATGTAAAATTTCATCATTTAAGGCCTTAGTTACTTTCTGAGAATATTGCGTTAGCTTATTAAAGCATATAAATGAAACTTCAGGGCTTAGTAGAAATAGTGGTTTCGTAGAAGCTTGGTTGAGTCCTTGATTCTTTAAGCATAGCATTCATCCTCGACATTTTATGCGAATCTAAAATGCAATTGGCAGTCCCCTATTCACCAGACTCGACCTCTAATCCAACATCTAAATCAACTTGCTTTTGCTGCCTTTCTTTCATGGTCATCATTTCTATTACTCCATACATCTTTAAAGCCAAACTCTCCCTGTCGAAGTCCTCCGCTAATCGAATGCATCCTTCTTGGAAAGCTTTATATTGTTGCTTGTCTTCATAAATTGAATTTAATTTAGACAAGAAGTCGGTCTTATTTCCTGGTTCAAAGCAAAGGCCTGCATGATAAGATTCAATCACTTCTTTTGCCTCCCCTTCCACTCCTAACAATATCGGTTTCATCATCGCAGCATTTTCAAATATCTTTGATGGCAATACTTTTTTGAAGGTATTCTTTTTCTTAAGTGGAATTAGAGCCACATCTGCTACACTGATATAACGCGGAACTTCTGGTTTTAACACCGCATCAAGCATAGTCACATTAGTTAATTCGAGCGCTTTTAATTGCTTCAATAAACGGCTTTTCATCGCACCTTCACCTACAAACAGAAAGTGAATATTATCGTTCTTTACTTCCGCCGCGCAATCTAATATGAAATCCAAATTGTGAGCCATCCCATGCGTTCCTATATAAGCCACAATAAATTTTCCTTGCAATTGGTGTGCACTAATGATCGAATGATCTTTTAGTTGATTTTGAAATTTATGAAGATGGACGCCATTCTTAACAACATGTATGCGATTTAGCTCAGCGCCACAGCTATGCACTCTACGTTTGAAGGCATCGGTCACAACTACCACTTGATCTGCATTTCGGTACAGGAACATTACAAGCTGATCCAATAACTTCAATAGCTTGCTTTCCTTCATGGCACCAACCGCACTTATTGATTCTGGCCATAAATCACGAATCTCTAGTATCCATGGTTTTTGTTTAAACTTACTCGCTAGGTATCCAGCAAGTGCTGTAAACAACTGAGGTGATGTAGCAATGATAACATCCGTTGAAACGGACAAGCTTGCAATAAAGGCAGTTATGCAAAAACTCAAATAATCAAAAATTCTTCGTACCAGTCCACGATTAGGTGTGATATAAGTCCAAACTCTGATCACTTTTATTCCATCCATTATTTCCTCCTGCTTCCACTTATTCTTGTAGCCAGGAAAAAGTTCCCCTTTGGGATAATTTGGAGCGCAGGTAATTACAGTGACCTCTGCTCCTTTTTTCAACCACTCTATGCAGTGCTCATATGTCCGTGTGGCAGGGGCATTACTTTCCGGTGGAAAATTATCTGTTAGAAATAATATTTTCATTTAGTTTTATTTTAGTATGCAACTTATCTGAAAAAGCAATGACTGCCTTCATTGATTCAAGTGTTTTATTAAAGCCTATAGCTAGTACATAAGGCTCTAAGTGTAATTGATACTGACCCTCGAATTGGATACTTCCAAAAGTGCCAATGATCTGATTCTCTTTTATTTCAGGGCGTACATTAGGATGAAAATGTAAAAAGGCTTTTGCTTCTTTCTTTCCAGAAACTTGATCCGTTATTTCAATTTCATTTTCATGGAACACAAATATTCTTTGATGTTCACTATTGATTTTTTGGTAGCCATTGTGCGTAGCTTTGATGTAATTAATGCCTTCTTGCAAGTCTATGATTCCAGCTCGACGTGCTACTCGAAAACCGCCCCAGACTTCAGACTGCTCTAGTCCATCAATCATGACTGTATTGTGAGCTGCGGTTGATCGTTCCTTGTTTCTTTGCTTATTTTTTTCATAGGTTGAAATAGCGGTGTCTACAATTAGCGCCTGCTCTTGATGTTGTAAGACGAAGTTGAAGGTGTCGCTATGTGCATGCCCTGGAATATAGTCCGGCCCTATTTGACCTACATCAACTAGAATTTCATAGCTTGCATTCCGAACCATTCGATAGCCACATTCGTTTAGTGGATTTACTTTGGGTTCGAGGCCTAGTTTATGAGCATATTCAAAGAGTTGTTGAGGACTTGGAGCAATTCCTTCGACACTGTCATTAACCTGTGGAAGCAAACCATTTCTAAACATTATTTGCTTGAGCCAGCCAAGCATAATACTTGCCTTTTTAGACAATACTTCATACAGATTTGCTTCAGTAATTTTAGTGTTATTGTCGAACAAGTTAATCGCATCCAAGACGCGAAATAGCATGATTTGATGGTACATTGGGCTCAACTCAAAGTGCGCACCATCAGCGAGCACTTGTTCATTTAGTTGAGTAATTAGAATTGTTTTTGCCTGTTGGAATAAGCTATCGTCATTGAAATAGAAAGCTCCAAATAGAAGACTGAAACTATTTTCGAGTAAGTGATTGCCTAGTAAATGATATTCAGGTCTTTTACTTAGAATATATAGTTGCTGATAAAGTGACTGATTGATTTGACTATCTTCAATTTGATGTTTGGACAAAAACTTAATCCAGTTCATGCAGCGGAGCGAAATAGGAAATGGCTCCATTCCGTCCTCTATAATTACTATTTTTTTGATAAAGTCTTGAATTAAGTCAATCCCTTGTTTTTTGCTAATATCTAATTGTGACAAAAAGTCGAAATAAGTCAGGTTGTAGGTCCATAGTTTTCCATATGCTGAAAAGTTCCAGTCGATTCCGTTCTTAAACTGATGTTCAATATTTAAAAAAATAAAGGTATTCAGACTCAGTAGACTTTGCTCAGCGCTCATAGATGTTTGAGCGAAGAGCGTCTCACTTTTGGTGTTTAATTCTTTTGGAACAGAAACTGGAACAACTGAAGAGCTTAGCTTATATAATAAACGATGTTTTACTTGCGTCCACTGTAAATATTTCAGCGTGTGGTAGTATTTCAATGCAAGCTTAAGCATCGATATTTAATTTAGATGCTCCATTCGACTTGGCTTTCAATAAACTTTTGGAACAGATAATATCTGTAATTCTTTGCGCCGTTTTTCCATCCCACAAAGGTGGCGTCCCAGTAGGAAGAGCAACTTCCTCAATTCTCTTATTAAAATGACTAAGAATTAATTTAGCATCCAGTTTTGGAATCAAAACATTAGTACCCATTGTGATGGTAATAGGTCGCTCGGTCGTGCTTCTAATCGTCAGGCAAGGGATTTTAAGAAAAGTTGATTCTTCTTGAATCCCACCAGAATCGGTTACAATGATGCGACTATTTTTCATCAAGCTTAAAAATTCTATATAGCCTTGTGGAGGTAAAATCTTTAAGTCTGAAATATTATTAAGTCGTTCCTCGAAACCAAAATGTCGAATGTTTTTAGCGGTCCTAGGGTGCATAGAAAAGACAACAGGCATCTTCTCGCATAGTCCTTCAATCAAATCAAGAATGACCGCTATTTTATCAGCAGCATCTACATTGGATGGTCGATGCATGGTCATCAAGACGAATTTATTGTGCTCTAAGCCTAATGATTCAACCAATCGGAGTCGCTCAGCTTTCTCCCGATAGTCACATAAAGAATCAATCATGACATTACCGACAAAGAAAATTTTATCTGGGTCAACTCCCTCTCTCGCTAGGTGAACCATTCCGCTGTGTTCCGTCACAAACAAGAGGTCGGAAATACTGTCTGTCACAATTCGATTTAGCTCCTCTGGCATTTCACGATCACCACTTCTCAATCCTGCCTCTACGTGGGCTAACTTTATGTTTAACTTTTTAGCGACCAATGCACAAGCCAAAGTTGAGTTGACATCACCAACGACCAATACTAAGTCAGGTTGTTCTTTCAAGACTATTTCCTCGAATGCTATCATGATTTTAGCTGTCACAACTGCATGAGAACCACTACCAACACCGAGATAATAATCGGGTTCTGGAAGTTCAAGTTGATTGAAAAAGATATCACTCATTCGCTCATCATAATGCTGACCAGTATGGACTATTTTTGACACGACATTGAGCTGTCTTGAAAAGGCCCTATGGAGGGGGGCAACTTTCATAAAATTTGGTCGAGCTCCTACAACACTTAGTACTTTCATTGAGTTTGTTTTACGTAATTATATACGTACAAACTGCTTGTTCTGGATTTCCTAAGAATGGATTTTAATAAGGAATTGGTGTAGATATTTTACACTTGAGTGAGAATTCGAAATTAAACGCTTTTTGAGTACAAATGCTGATAAGAGCTAGTCATTTTCTCAATGGTATTAATCTGCTCTGAGGAGAGCTGGGTCATCCAATCTTTACGCTCTGAGATTGTCTTATCATTGCCGAGTCGCATACTAGCATTACCTATGATGTGTTGTTCTTTGGACCTAAAATCAAGGGTGAAGTCTTTATAATCCATTTTGATAAACTGAAAAATTTTTTGCATTTCATCTTTAGGACTGCTACAAATATCTTCATAGCGAATTTTAATATAATTCAAGTTTAATTTAGTAAGTAGCTTTTCATTATCTACCATCTCCTTTTTCCAGTTATTCACCGCTTGAATTAAAGTTAATTTGTTGTATTTAAGCGCAGAATTAACCTGTGCTCTTGGATCACGTACTAGCCAAATAACATGAAAATCAAAGGAAGGAATCATTGACAAGTACAAGGTGTGATCTATGATTTTTGAGGTATCCAGAAATGCTTTGCTTTGACTATGGTTTAATATTTCAGTAGCTAAAATTTCATTAAACTCGCAAAGTTCCTTGACTCGATTTCCAAAGAGTGTATACTTTAAAGGTATCTTTTGAATGGTACAAAATTTCACGTATTCGTAAGCAATACGATTAATATATTTATTGTTAAAAATATTAAACTCGGTTGTATTCGTGCGCAGTGTTTTTTGATCTATACGAGCGAGCGTTTTTTCTTTGATTGTGTTTAGGTAATCACAATTTTCGAACAATTCTCCGCAGGAACAATTTCTGGCTTTATGATGCAGAAACTCGCTAGTCTTAATCGATTTATTATAAAATTTTCTTCGCTCACCAATTGTAGCAATTTCAGGATGTGTAGCTAACAAGAAGCTAAGCAATGTGGACCCAGAATAGCGCTGAGAAAGAACATAAACGTACTTTGGTTTTTTCACTTTGATCATGATATTTTTCCTTAGGTAGGACTTGTAAAGATTGAATGAGTTGATAGCTAACATTTCATTGAAACAGAACTGTTTCTTTCTTTCATTTTAGTTCAACTATTTTTCGAACTACCCTAGTACACTGTAACATAAAATTAATTACAGTGTACTAGCCTTTCTTGTTTTATTTTTTGTAATACTTAGTCGTATAAAAAAACTTGGGAAACAAAGATTTGAAAATCGCTCTCGAAAACAGATCTTGTATGAGGAATCGAAAAAATGTGTACACTCGCTTCTTAAAAGGAATGCGGAGAGTTACCATTTCCTTATTAGTCATTCCCGTTTGTTCGCTACGAAACAATTGACGAATATTGTCTTTTTGGTTGTACCAAATTTGACGACGAAGCGAAAGTTGTTTGAAATCTAATTCATCCAAAGGAGTTATCAATTCATATCCTAACTTCTGGAGTAATAGCCCTTGTATTCTTTCAACCTTTGCAATCTGATTTTTACTCAAATCGGATTGCCACTTATTTATTTTTGAGGTATCAAAATAACTTTTGACGTAGCTTTTTTCTTTTTCTAATTGCTTATCAGCTAGGTCAATCATTTCATGAGCAAAAGGAATGTCCAAAAAATCACAAACAGCCTTTGCTTCTAGCTCAGGTTGTTTTAATAAATTTTCATAATGAATGATCTTATATTGGTCTTCACTTAAGAACTCTTGGTTGACTAAGCCGTACATATTCCCATCAAGCCATTGTTGCGCGCTCAATTCTAGATTTCGATAAGAACGACTTGACATACTACTTGCATTTGCCCTTCCATCTCGAACAATATGAATGATCTTTGCATCAGGTATGAGTAATAAAAGGTCGTTGATAAAATGCTGCATATTAGGGACTTTATCTCCCCATATTATTTTATCTTTTCCGCTTAATTTCTTTTCAATAGAACCATTAATCAATTCTCGAACACTTTTGTATTTGCTTAAATTTTCATAATCAATTAACTCCGCCAAGCGCCCTTGAATATCGTTTTTTATAAGCCATTTGAGAAAGGATACTTTGTCGTGTTGCAAATTATGAGGCCACAATTCATAAAGATTTTTGAAGCCAGTAATGATTCGAAATCCAGTTGCCTTTTGTTCCATAAAAACATCAGGATGCTTACTCAGCATGACAGATAATAAGGTGGTCCCGGATCGTTGTACCCCCGCTATGAAAAATGTTTTGCTCATGCCTTATCAATTTGACTTGCCAACATCCATTCTCTAAACTGTACAATTCCTTCCTTAAAGCTTGTATTTGGTTCGTAGCCCAAAAGACGTTTCGCTTTTGAAATATCTGCATAGGTCTGAGGTACGTCGCCCGGTTGCATAGGTAATTGATTGATAATTGCTTTGGTTTCAAACACTTCTTCTAAAGTGTTGATCATTTCCATTAGTGAGACTGTTTTGAAGTTACCTAAATTGATGATTTCATATTCAGTGTCTTTGTATTTTATTGCAGCTTTGATCCCTTTCAAAATATCATCAACATAAGTGTAGTCACGGCGTGTACTGCCATCACCATACATTGGAATTGCTTGATTGTTGACGATCATTTTTGCAAACTTATAAATGGCTAAGTCTGGTCGCTGTCGTGGACCATAAACAGTAAAGAACCGTAGCGCTAAAAATCGTATTCCGTATAGTTTAGTATATACATGTCCCAATAATTCACAAGAGAGCTTTGAACTAGCATAAGGACTAATCGGCATCATGTTTTGATCCGACTCTAGCCAAGGCACATCTGGATTGACACCATAAACACTAGAGGATG
Source organism: uncultured Saprospiraceae bacterium (assembly GCA_937921775.1). GTDB lineage: Bacteria > Bacteroidota > Bacteroidia > Chitinophagales > Saprospiraceae > CALGLS01. Next base: position 74,614 of record CAKZUK010000018.1, on the reverse strand, counting down.
AAGCGAAAACAAATTGCGTTATATTTTTAATTTTAGCAATTTCTAGCATGTGTTGCGTCCCCATTACATTAGCTTGTTGACAACCGATCGGATTTTGAATAGAAGCATGCACACCTGCTTTAGCCGCTATATGAACGATTGCATCGTAGTCGTCTTGCAGCTGCTCAGTCAGCATTTCCATGTTGCAAATATCAACTTCTAGGAACTTAAAATTAGGCTGATCCAACAAGTTGGAGATATTTTTTCGCTTAATTGATTCATCATAAAAAGGGTCGAAGTTATCAATGGCCGTCACTTGGTGTCCTTCAGCAATCAGTTGATCACCTAATGTACTACCAATAAAGCCAGCTCCTCCTGTAATAAGTATATGTTGCATTAGTTGTTTTTAAGTTCTTGTACAATTTTCGGTGTCACTTTTTTATTTTCAAAAAGTCCTTTAATCTTGTTGACGACACGATTTGTAACCTGTTCCGTATCAAAATTTTGTTCAAAGTATTTGATCGCATTTTGACTAAATGAAGGATAGTTATTTTGATTGAAATATTGAATCGCAGATACTAGTTCTTCGGTTGATTTTGGCTCAATTAAATAACCCGTTTTTTTGTGCTCAACAATTTCAGGAATAGCTTTCCAATTCGTTGAAATAACGGGTAAGCCCAAACTATAGGCTTCGAGAATAGAGCCCGGGTAACCTTCCCCGCGATAGTAAGTAGGAAGGATTAGTACATCGTATTTTTGAAGCGTCGGCAAAACTTCTTCTTTACTTAGCACACCTTTATATAAATCATTTTCGTCATTGAATATCTGCTCATATTTGGCTTCTTTTATCGGCCCATAAATGTGAATCGTGTAATCCGGTCCAAGTATTTTATTTGCCTCCAACAATTGTTCAATTCCTTTTGGCTCATTGATAAATCCAAGAAAAATGAATCGTTTTTGATAAGGACGATTCGGGCGTTGTAATTCCTGAGGTGGCTTTACTCTTGAAGTAGGTAGCTGAATGGTATTCGCGTTTTGACTTGCATAGTATTGCATTAACTCTTTGGTTTGAAGAAAGAATATGTCTGCTTGTAAAACTGTTTTCTGGAATAAGTATTTTTGAAAATTACTGTACAAGGCTGTGTAATCTTTTATATCACCTCCGAATGGGCGGAATACAAATTTGAGTCGAAACAACTTGGCAATAAGAAAAACAAGTGGAACAAGATATTTAGTCCCTCCTCTACTAGAATTCAGAAAAATAACATTTGAAGAAGGTGCATGCAACAAGACTTTTATCAGAACATAAAACGGATTTAATAAGCGACCAACACCCTTTGGTATTTTCTGTGTATTTATTAGATTGAAATGCTCTTGATGTTTTTTAAAATAATCAATTAAATAGCCAAATGATATAGTAGCACCACCAATAAGACTTGCTGCTACGTTTGTAACAGGTCCGATGAGTATTATTTTAATTTTTGTATTGATAATTTCAGTTTTTAATATTGAATCGTGTTGCCCAGCCAAATAACTGCATCAACATCCACAATTGGTGTGAAGCTTGAAAGACCGTTTGCTGGGCGTTGTCTGTTTTTGTATGTATACCCCTATGGTAAATTTGTTCTAAGTATTTATGATCAATAAAACCAGGCCATGGATTTTCATCAAACAATAAGCGATAGGCTAATTTATTAAAGGCTTCATTTTGATATTTGTATAGAGGCATATTGAAACCCGTTTTTGGATGCGAAAAAACTTCTGAGGGCAAAGCATCTTTCATCAATTTACGCAAAATATATTTACCTTTCCCCTCTTTAATCAATAATTCATCTGAGAGTTTAGTGGAAACCGCAAACAAGTCCGCATCCAAAAATGGCGCTCGAACTTCTAATGAATTAGCCATACTCATTCGATCCACTTTGACCAACATATTCCCTGGCAATGTATGCATCAATCGATAGTGCATGATTTTTCTTAGCGGTGACCAAGACTCAAATTGTTCTGGGCTCCTGTGATATAGTGGATAGGCATTGTTGTCTGCTCCCAATAGTTTGTTTACTTCAGATTCAATAAACATTTCATTCAACGCAATCGGTATTTCAGGAATAGCTAACAAGGAGGTATTTACACCACGTTTAACTTTTCGGAGGGCCGATGAATCTCGGAGTATGGGAATATTTTGTCCAAGACTTAATCCTGCATTTATTGTTTGACGAATGGGACGTGGAACCTTTTTAAAGTCAACTATTTTTTGATACCATTGAAATAAATCATAGCCACCAAATAATTCATCACCGCCATCGCCAGAGAGTGCAACTTTGACATGCTTAGAAATTTCCTGACTGATCATAAATGAAGGAATTGCAGAACTATCTCTAAATGGTAGTCCTACATGGTCAATTATTTTCCAAAAAATTGATTCATCAAAATCTAAGTTAGGTATTGTAATTTCGTGATGATCTGTACCACAAAAATCTGCTACTTTGCGAGCAATCGAACTTTCGTCATATTCTTGTTGTTCAAATTTTACGTTAAAAGTCTTGATCGCTTTGCTACTACTTTGCTGTAATAATGCCACCACGATACTTGAATCTATTCCTCCCGAAAGAAAGGCACCTATTGGGACATCACTTACCGTTTGACGCTTAACTGCATTTTCTAAAAATGGGCGGATCGTTTCAATAGCTTCTACCTCGTCTGTAATAGTCGATTTTGCCGGATAAGTTGAATCAAAATATGGCTCCTCCTTTATTTGTTTATCCCCAGCGATCATGTAATGTCCGGCACGTAGAGTCATCACATTTTTAAGTAATGTGATCGGTTCAGGGACAAGAGATGTTCGAAGATAATAAGGTAAAGCTTCATGGTTCAAGTTTCGCTCAACTTGGCTTGATTGCAACAAGGAATTAATCTCACTTGAAAAAACAAGCGTGCCTTTGTCCCATTGGTAATACAGTGGTTTTTCGCCAAAAGGATCTCTTGCAAGAAAACAAGTTTGATTTTGGATATTGTAAATACAAAAACTGAACATTCCTTTCAACATATGCAGCATAGTGAATCCATACAATTCGTACAGTGCAAGTAAAACTTCTGTGTCTGATTCGGTCTTAAAAGAATGGCCTTTTTCTATTAATAATTCCTTCAGTTGTTTGTAGTTATAAATCTCTCCATTGAAAACAATACAGGATGTTTTTTGCGCATTAAAAATAGGTTGACTTCCACCTTCTTGATCGATAATTGCGAGTCGACTCATGGCCAGGCTTGCGATTCCTTCTGAGTAATTACCCGCTTCATCAGGTCCTCGGTGATTCAATGCTTTATTCATAGCAAGGACCTCACTTTTCCGATCTGAGTCGGATAAGTTTTTATTCCAGTCAATAATGCCACAAATGCCACACATAGTTTTGTATTGGTTTAACTTATTTTTTTTATTACTTTAAAAGGAACGCCAGCCACAACAGTACCGGAGGGTACATCTTTATTTACTAAAGTGTTGGCTCCTAGCACAACATTGTCTCCTATTGTTACTCCTTTTAGTATGGTGCATTTGTCGCCGATCCAGATGTTGTTACCAATTTTTATTGGAGCGGTGGTATAATCATCAAGACTTAACTTATTATCTTTCATTGAGTATTTGTGGTCGTGGTCTAGAATACTCACCATCTGACCAATAGTAACATAATCTCCAATCTCAATTTTTTCATGCGCTACAATTCGACTGTATTTATTGATTCCAAATCTATTGCCAATAGTCAGTTTTCCTTTTGCGAAAAGCATCACATCATCATCCAAGATAATACGCTCTTTACAATGAATGGAACCTTCTTTGAATATGTAAATTCCACAGCGCTCTCCTATCATTGACAACTTAGGACATTTGAATTTCATTGGATAATACAAGCGAAGTATTAAGTATCTACAAGCTGCTATGCTTTTGTACCAAAAAGATTTATATTTTAACTTCATGGCCATTTTTTAAAATTGATTTCCATGCTTTAACTACATTGACGCCATGAAATTTCTGAGCAGTATGTCTACTTGCTTCAACTAATTTATTTTGATAATCTAAGCTATTCGCAATACGGTCAAGTCCTTCTAGTATTGCTTTTTCGGATGGCTCATCAACCAGTTCAGCGCATTTATTTTTTTTGATAAAATCATTGAGGAATGATCCATCTGGAGAATGTGCAATGATGGGTTTGCCAGATAGCAGCAAAGGAATTGTTCGGGTTGGGAAAATTGTTTGATATTCGACATCACCGTAACCACCTGTAAATCCGTGTGTTAGCACGCAGATGTCATAATGTTGCAGAATTCGATGTACTTCATCCGGCTTTACGAAACCTTCATATTCAATATCACTTAATGTCATTCCACGTCTTTTAAGCAAGACTTTGGGGACATGCGTAAAGAGACTTAAACTATATCTGGGATGCTTTCGGATCGCTGCTGCGAAACGAAGCGTCGCGTCCATATTGGATTCGTTGAAATTACCAATGGCTACTAATTTGTATTGTTTTTTGTTTTCACCGGGAATGCCAGTTAAGGTCTTAGAAACAGGAAATTTATTGAAGGTATGAATTAGCGGGTGGAATTTATTGAGTTTATATTTTTGCTCATAAAAGCGCTGCATTCCTTCGCTCATTACAAAAATATTTTTTGAAGCTTCAAATATTTCTTGTTGAATTTCGTCTTTTTTGGGATCTGTAATTTCAACGTTTTCAGTATAGGTATTGTGGAAGTAAGAACTAAAAGGGATGTCTAGTTCTCTAGCTGCGATGCATGCCGCATGGCAATAAATTTCGTTGGGATACACGCCTATAACATGTTCTATTTTCTGAGAAGTAATAATGGACTTGATGTATTTTACCAATGGACGAAATCTCCACTTTCTAAACCAAGAAAAATAACGATAGCCTCGCCCAAGTAGATACATCTCGCTAAAGAAGTACAGGAATTCAGGACCACCTGCAGGGCGTTTCATACTGGTGTTTTGAAAAAGTGTTTTACTACCCAAAACGACCAATTCATCTTTGCTGAAATTTTGAGATAAATTTTCAACAATGATGCTTGAGCCTCCTTTGTTAGGCAATGTACTCCAACTTACCAATAGTATTTTCATAGAACTAATCGTTTCTCCCAGCTTTCTGTGATCTCTTCAAATACATCTTGCAAGGATTTGCTTATTTGCCATTGGGGATAATGTGCTTTCATTTTATCTAGATTGGAGATGTAGCAAATATGGTCTCCTATGCGATTCTCTTCACTATAAGTATAGCGCATTTTATTGCCACTAATCCCTTCAATTCGTTTGAATGCTTCTAAAATTGATGTTGAATTCTCTCGACCTCCACCTATATTATATACTTCGCCAGATCTTGGATTGTCAAAAAATGCATGAACAAAACGAGCCACATCGTAGGAATGGATATTGTCTCTGACTTGTTTGCCTTGATAACCGAAAACAGTATATTCACGCTCTTCTAAATTCACTTTTATCAAGTAACTTAAAAAACCATGTAATTCAACACCTGAATGATTTGGTCCGGTCAAACACCCACCTCGAAGAGCGCAAGTTGGCATGTCAAAGTATTTACCATATTCCTGCACCATTATGTCACCAGCAACTTTGGAAGCGCCAAAGAGAGAATGCTTACACTGGTCAATTGAAAAAGTTTCATTGATTCCATCGTGATATTTAGCATCAGCGAAATCCCAACGTGTAGCCCCTTCTTTTAGGTTGAGATGATTGGGGCCGTCGCCATAAACCTTGTTGGTACTCATATGTACGAAAGGTGATTCAGGACAATGTCTTCTGGCTGCTTCAAGCAGATTTAAGGTGCCAACTGCGTTTACATCAAAATCATCAAATGGTCGACTTGCTGCAAGGTCATGGCTAGGTTGTGCAGCGGTATGGCAGATATAATCAGGCTTAATTTCCTGCATCATAGTTAATACGCCTGCTCTGTTTCGAATATCCAATTCAAGATGTTCGAAACTTTGGCATTCCAAACTCAATTGTTCCTGCACCCAGCGTGTATCTCCTCGAGGTCCGAAAAAATCGGCTCGCATATTATTATCTAGGCCGATAATTTTCCAGCCTAGCTTACTAAAATAACGTACGACTTCGGAGCCTATTAATCCCGACGATCCTGTAACCAAAAGTTTTTTCATATTAGAAGTTCTCTTTGTTATACTTACGTAAAAACTGATGGGTTTGGATTGCAATAATTCGGTTAAATTCGCAACCAATTAGGTGGTATTAAGTCAGAGGTGTTTATAGTCGGATCATTGAACCAATTCTTAGGGGCAATTACATTTTTAGAGGCGTTTTGATTAAGCCAAACAGCCCACCAAGCAAAAGAACTATTGGGAATAATGAAGTGTTTGCAGGCGATCATCAACTGCATATAGTTACCGAATTTTTCCCCTTTATGCTCGTGAGCAACTACGATGCTTGGGTAATCAAATAATATGTTTTCTCTACACCATTCTACATCATCTGAAAAAATAAAAAAAACGGGATCTTTTACTAACTTCACCATCTCTTTTGCAGCATTCAAAAAATAGGCTTTATTTGTTGTGTTCAGATTATCTACTTTTAAAAAATCTGTTCGGCGTACATTGAGGCAAATGGCCTTACTTGATTGAATTTTATTTAATAATTCTTGAGAACTTGGCAAGATTGGGTTTCTAAAAGTGAATGCTTTTCTTATTTGTGGAGTGATTTCTTCAAAGTATTTATAACTCTGAAACCATCCTTCAAAAATGGAATTATCTTGTGTGTCATCTATAAATTTAGTTTGGAATCCAAATTCGATTTCTTTTAAATAAGTCCGTCCTCTATTTACTTTATTCCGCAAGAGCTTGGTAATACTGGCAGATTTAAATTTGCTTAAATTTTTGACCAAACTAGGATTAGTTACAAATTGAGCATCCAATTCAAAAATGCTTAAATCGTAGTTTCGGTAAACGAAATCCCCTTTACTGCGATCAAGTAAAGAACATAGATCCACTTTCAATTCGACACCTAATTTTGTGGCAACATTTAAGGCCATAGCGTACTGGAACATTTGATTGCCCATCCCTCCTTTTAATCGTGTTATTATCATGAATGTGTTTCTAATACTTGCGCTATAATTTAGATTTTAGGTTCTGCTAATGGCGTCATGCTTTTTGCAATTCCTTTCATTAGATCTTGCCCAACTTCCTTATGAACGGCCAACATATCAATTCCTAGATTGAAAAGACGGTATTGATCTTTTAAGAAAGAAAATGTCTGTGACAGTTCATCTTTTGAAAGATGATTGTATTCCATCAAAATAAAATCGGATTGATATTTATTGAGATCTAGTTGTTGTAATATTTTCCAATCATAACCTTCTGTGTCAATGTGAAGAATGTTGATTTTCTCAACTTTATTCCTTTCAAGAAGCTGCGGTAAAGTAAGTCCTTCGAGTACTTCTGAACGAATAAATGGTTCGAGTGCTCCATCAAAATGATTGAGAATATGTTGACGATTAAATGAGCCCAATTGATCAAACCAATAAGGTAGATCAGGTAGTTTACTTTTGGCAGAATGATCCACCCAGTAAAAAGTTAAGGGTTCTCCTTGATTAATGGCTACATTTTCAAAAGAGAATCGATCTTCATTTGGATAGTTCGCTTTTAGCTTTTCAAAACTATAAGGAACGGGTTCTACGAAAAGGGCCTTCCAGCTTTTATTTTTTTGGAGTAAAGGAAAAATAGGATCTCCTGTTTTTCCATCGTTAGAACCAATTTGAACAATAAATGCGCTTTGAGTAGACAGTTTTTTGTCAAACCAAAAGGCAGGTAAACTGGGATCTTTTATAAACGGTTTTTTCAAAATATTCCGTTTCACTCTTGCTAGTATGGTTCTTAAGTTTGCCATTTTATTTCTTATTGGTGAAATGCTTGAAAAGTAGGATGTCGAAATGATTAAATTTTTCGATAAGTGCTATTTCTGAATCTGTAGGTTGCTTGTAGCTCACTTTTCGTTCATGTGGAATGTCACTTTTGAAGGAAATATTGTGTTTTGCTACAAATAGAGAAACGTCCTCTGTAAAGTTTTGAAATAGTAGGATGTCATGAAATTTACTTAGCTTATTCAGGGCCTCTTCATATATTCCCTGGTTTACTTTTTCATAAACTCTAGCCGTATAATATTGACAGCTCATGTCCTGTGCCGCCCAGCATTTTTGTAAAAAAGATTCAAGCCCCTTTACCGCGTACTTTTTATAAGGGTAACCATCTGGATTTCTCAATACCATTTGGTAATATGACCAAACTCGATCAACGGGGTTTCGTAAAATCGTTACATATTTATAAGTTTCTACAGGACAAGATTTCGAAATAGGTCGATGTACTTTGACATTTATAAATCTATCCGTTGTATGGTTTTTTAATATCTTCTGAAAAGAAGTCCCTCCAGTTTTTGGCATATGAACAAAGGCTATTTGGTCTTTTCTAAATGCATAGCTTGAGATATGATAGCCGTTGTTTTGCATTTTGTAACGCCAATAATGATCTGTTTGCAGCAGCTTATCTGTGACTTTAAACACCTTTTGCAAAGTCTTCTTTTTTGCCCGAGCTAAGATTATTTTAAGATTCATTAGCTTATCTTTTTGAAATCTCAACTTTTGAAATTCCGGGGTAACCGGCTTGTTTCATTACAAGTATTCCGTCCCAACTAAATGATTCATCTATATTTGCGGAAGCGACTAACTCGTAATGGTATTTATCTTTGAGTACTTGAAAGCAAGTGTCATGCAGTTCGTTTGAGTGTGTTGAAACAAAAATATAACCGACTCTTTTCTGGGATAACATTTGATGACTTCCCTCCAGCATATCAGCTTCAAATCCTTGAATGTCGGAGTGTAAAATATCTAGGAATTCAATATTGTTTTGCTGGCAAATTTCATCAACGGTCGAGACACTATTTGTTTTGTCAACTTCTTTTCCAATTCCTGCTTGAATGAATGTTCCTTTCAAGTCATTTAATTTAAAATTGGCTTTACCATAAAATAAATTCATCCGTTCGGGTTCTACCATATAACAACTAGCCTCAGGAAAATGCTTCAAAAACCACATAGAATAAAAGGACCAGTAAGCTCCTAATTCTAACATGGCCTTGGGTTTTGCCAGACCAATTGATTGGAGTACTTCTTGAAATATTTTTTCCTCTTGTGGTTCGTGAACTCCTTTGTTGTCTTTTAGCATTTTGAGCATACCATAGTTGTAATAACTAAGTGGCTCTACTCTCAGGCCATTATGCATGATTAATGATTGATCAATAATTTGTCCGGCATTATCATGTCTGGGGATGTATTTGTTGTCATCACTTGACATAACGTTTTGAATTCGCGGTTGCCAATGTTGTCTATTTTTCTCATTCAGAAGATTTGCAATCTCCTGTCCCTCCCCTATTTGTTGCAACAGATTTTGTTTATTCCTATTGTTCTTGACTTGAAAATAATAGTCAAAAAATGAATCCGGCACCACAGGCGATTCAGCAACTTTTCTTATTATTCTTCCTAGTTTTGACATCTAATAACTTTTTGTGGTAAACATCAATAAAAACCAAAACAACTGATGTGGAAAATTTTCTGCGGTCATTCCGAAAACGATTAAGCAGGAAAGTATTATAAAAGTGTATTGGTATAAAAAGCGGTCTTTATTATTATCAATTGGGTGTAATAATCGTCGAATTAGTTTTCGCATGACGAAGAATAAGAATATAGAATAGCTCAACAAACTGACCAGTCCATAATCTGCGAGGATTGCTAAGTAATCATTGTGCGGCGATAAAAAATAACCTCGATTTACAATTTCTAAAATCAGTGTATTAGATTCATCTGCATAGTACTTACTAAAATTTGATTTGAATTGACCTATTCCCAATCCCCAATAGCCTCTATCTTCAAACATTTTGAACATTCCCCGCCATATTACAAAACGTACATCTTGCTTCTCTTCATTCATTTTTTTATTTATCCGGTTCACTAAAACGAGTGAACCAATTCCAGTTGTAGAAATATTTGAGCTACCTGTAGTCAAGTAGAACATCATAAAACCACCAACCAGCAACAATGAAAATTTTCGTCTTAAAGAAGAGAATAGAAAAAGAAAAAATAGAGAGATGACAAACATTATTAAGCCGGTCCTACTACCAGTGACAATAAAGATATACATCAAAAAAACAGGGAGAATGAAATAAATAACTTGCAAGAATAGCTTGTTGTCAAATCCAGATCGCAACAAAAAATATAACATCGCAGCCACCAGTCCAAGAGATGCGTAATTAGGGTTGTCAATAAATCCTGATTGACGACCCCAGTTTATTTGCAATGCTAAATTTATAAAAATATAAAGTGCATTTATTACTATCCCCATAATAAACCAATGTAGAATCTGTAGTGCTTGACTTTTAGAAATATGAATAGATTTGTACACAAAAAAAGTAAGCACATGAAGACCGATTAAAAATAGGTCACTGTAAAAAAACTTAGCATTAAATGAATTCAACATCACTTGAACACAGGATACTATTATGCCAAATATGAAAACAAGATATAAAAACAAATCAGCACGTTCATCAGTTCTTAGTTGTAAGCCTTTTCTCAAACTTCTAATGACATAAGTACCAATAATCAACAAAGAAAAAACTCGAAATGGTTTTAAAATAGTATCAATATAAAATAGCTTCTCCAAAACTAATTCAAATGGCATTGAAAAAGCATACAGGCAAAACAAAATATAGAGTGTCTTGTCTATATCAATTTTTATTTGACCATTGCTATACATGAACGGCAGGTGTACGTGCTAAAATTTTGAGCATAGCATTTACTACTCTTGTAGTGGAATTTCCATCGTTTTTATAACATTCCATTTCAAGTGCATATTCTCGCTTTTCATTGTCTTGATTAGGGTACAGTAAATATCGCATCAATTCTGTTTGAAGTTCCTCGTAGTTATAGACCACTTTTGCACCACCCATTTCTGTAAACTTTTTGAGATGTATATAGTCGACCAAACGACGTGCAGATTTCCAATAATATAATTTTTCATCTCCATCAAATGAAGTCATTACTACTGGCTTGCCTACCATCAGTGCATCAATTGAAACAGTAGACCCCGAATTTAGGCAGACCTTGCAACCCGCAAGTAAATTTGATAAGCGCAGCATGTCGGACTTTCGCATACTCCAACGAACTTTGCTGTTTATTAAACTCGGATAATCAATCGCTACTCGATCGCTCTTTAGTTTGTCCAATCGCTTCAACCAACTTTTGTCCCCTAAAGATCCTTGCACATTTTGTGGATGAGGTCGAATTACCAATTGTAGATCTGCACCAAATACATTTTTAGCAATAGCTTCACTCAACCATTCTACTATGTCGATCTCATGTGGTGCAAAACGTGGCGCACTCATGGCAACAAAAATGTAAGGCTTTTCCGAATCAAGTTTTAAATCTTTCAATAATTCTTTATATCCATCCGTCCCTTTTATCTCCACATGCTGATCAAAATGAGGAACTCCGCAAACATGAATTTGATCGTCATTTAATTTATAGTATTCTTTTAACTCATTATTCATGATTGGGCCCCAAGCAATAAATTGATCAGGAATTACAGGAAAAATTCCCTTACTGGTAATGTTATCCCAACTCAATAAATGAATCAAGGTACGAACGCCAGCTTCTTTTGCAGCATACAAAAACTTTGACTCCAGGTAGTTAATGGGATAAGTAGATACTACTAGTTCTGGGTTTAAGTTCTTGATTAAGTCTGTAGCTCTTTGGTCTTTTAGGTAGCTACTTTCTTTTCGTTTAAACCGTTCTCTAATACTTGGAAAAAAAGGAATCAAACGGTAAATCGGATAGTAAATGAAGGGACGAATCCGCTTCCATGGGTGTTTACTTTTGGTATACAGCATACTATAAATATGCTTCTCCCAAAAAACAGGATTGGAATGAATATCTTCTAAATAATACCTTCGCTTGACGCCATAGTCATCATCCCAAATTGTCTGATCAATATTTGCAGAGTAGATTTGGACTCGTTCATTAGTAGCTAAGGTTTTAAAGTTTTCATCACTTGCGTCAGGGGTGATAATAGCTACCGTTTTACCTTGTTCTGTTAGCCGCTCAATAAGTCGGGTTTGCAGCAACATTCTGGCGGCGAAGCCATGTGAGATTACGTAACAAATATCAACCTTGTTCTTTAATTTACTCATTTTGCAAGCTTCTTGAGGATGGCGATTTTGATATGCATTGAAGTTCAAAATCCTTCCTAACTTATATACGTATTTAAATGGTGTTTTAGATTGAAATAACAGGAACTAGTAAAGCGTGGATTTAACCCTATAAAAAATTTGTTTTAGTTTAAAACTAAAGCTTTAAACCTTTTATAATCAACTCTGCTCCTTCCCAATCTTCTAGTGTGTCAATATTTACTTGGTGTGGGTTAGTTGATTTATAATGCGCAATCTTTTCTCCATAGAGTGAGCCTGTTTTTTTCAATACACTTGTTCTTGTAATGTAGATTGAACCGTCACGACAATAAGCTTTGGGAAGGTCTTGTCTTCTGGAAATAATTTGTTTCTCACCAGTTGCAATTTCGAGAAAAGGCTCCCCTTCTTTTTGCTTAAAAACCCAATGTGGATTATAGGTGTGCGGGACTTCTCTTACTGAAATAAGACTATCCGCATCGCACTTTTCAAATGCATTAATCGCTTCTTGAATATCTTCTGTACTTCGAAGTGGACAGGTAGGCTGAAGTAAACAAACCGCATCAAAAAACTGCCCTTCTTGTTCATAAAAAGTAAGTGCGTGTAGCACCGTGTCAATCGTTGGAGAAGTGTCGGTTGCCAGTTTTGCTGGACGAAGAAAAGGAATTGTTGCACCAGCTTCAAGACTCAGCTCAGCAATGGATTCGCTATCGGTTGATACTGCAAGTGTATGAATTGAGGAAGAAGCCAAGGCTGCTGAAATGGTGTAGGCAATCAAGGGTCGTCCTGCGAGTAAACGCTGGTTCTTATGAGGCACTCCTTTGGAACCTCCTCTCGCGGGAATCAAACCAAGTATTTTCATAAACTTAAAATTTATTACAGTCTTTTGTATTGCTACTAGAAAAGACTTTAGTTGCAAGTAGTTTCAATTCCGTCATTATCATAATGATGGTAAATATTTTTGCGATTACAAATGCCATTTAATAGGTTAAAACCTTGCTGTAAGTCAAAGGCAATGAAGCTATTAAGTCTGCAATTTGTATTCCCGCAGTCCCATCGCCATAAATAGGACTTCGACTGTATCGACCATTGTCTAGATGCTTTTGTATCGACTGTTGAATAGACAATCGATCGTATTCTGTATCTAAAACATTATCACCTCGCTCTCGACCTGTTTGTCTGGTTCCAATATTAACAACTGGCACACCAAGGAAAGAACATTCTCTGATTCCTGCGCTGGAATTGCCTACTAAGCATTTACTATTAAATAGTAATTTTAAAAAGTCAGAAGGGTCCATGTTTTTGAAAAAATGAAAATTATCTACTTCATGATTTTCTCTAAAAGATCGAATGCCGTTTGAAGTACCATCAGATCCTGCATCTACATTTGGCCAAAACCAAAAAGTAGGCATGTCCAAATTTTTCATGGCGAATAAGGTCTCCTCTACATTTTCACGAGATGCCTGATACTCCGTAGTCACTGGATGTTGCATCACTACACAGTATCCTTTTTCAAAATCCGGCTTACCTCCTACTCCTCCGTATTTTTGATATGGATTGAAATCCAATGATGTGTCTGATAAAATATCATTTGCTAAATCAATAGAAGGACATCCCGTTTGAAAAACTTTATCGGTGGCTTCTCCCAGACGGATCACTCGTTCATGTGCTCTTCGAGAAGAAACAAAATGTATGTCTGCCAACTTGGTAATAGCATGGCGTACTTTTTCATCTATATTTCCAGTAACTTCTCCTCCCTGGATGTGAATGAGCGGGATGTTCATATATGAAGCCGCTATGGCTGTTGACATTGTTTCGTAGCGATCAGCGATGGTAACTACCGCATCCGGAGATATATTTTCAAAAACATTGGACAATTCAATTATTCCCAGTCCAGTTGTTTTAGTTTGAGCCGTCAGACCGCCGCCTTCCAACACATTGTACACTTTAGCTTTTATCTCGAAGCCATCTTGCTCCATAACTCGAACTGCGGTTCCATAGCGCCCCAGCAATGCTGATGCTGCCACGACCAATTGAAGTTCCAGGTCGGGATGCGCTTGAATAGCAGATAAAGCTGTCTTTATTCGACTATAACTTGGGCGAGCCGTCACAACAACACATATTTTTCGCTTCGCCATAATTATGCTAGGTCTATTTCTTTTAAGAATTCAAATTGCTGTTTGTCCTTACTAAGTTTTCTCCCCAGTACGCTGCGAAAAGAACTGGCAGCAATTCCCTGAAGAGCAGGTTTCTTTGCCTCCAAATCATCAAAGGTGAGTACATGACCTTTTTTGAGATCTTTATTTATTGCCAATGTTTTTTCGAATATTTTTTTGAGTTCTACATAAGGACCTATATCCGTTTTGTCAATTGGATGTTGCAATGCTTTTTCCAAAAATCGAACAGCAGTTACCAGTTCTTTGACTTCGTCAATGGTTAAACTAGAAGCAGCATCTGGGCCAAACATTCTTCGATCAAATACAGCATGGAACTCTAATATCGAAGCTCCGAGTGCAATAGCTGCTGTACAAGTTGCAATGCGTCCTGTATGTTCAGATAATCCAATTTCATGATCTGGATATCGTTGTTTTAATTCTCCAATTACGTTGAGGCCAATTCGCTCTGCTGGTGTTGGATAACTTGTGGTGCACTGGAGAATGCTTAGATCGTTTCCAAACTCTCCGATAAATTGCACTGCTTTATCTAGTTCTTCATAAGAACTCATGCCAGAAGAGAGAATGATGGGTTTCCCCGTTTTGGCAATTTTTTCCAACATCAAAAAATTGTTCACTTCTCCAGATCCAATTTTGTAGCGTTGGACATTTATAGATTCCAGTAGGTCCACTGCTGCTTGCGAAAAGGGAGAAGAAATGAATTCTATTTCTTTTTCATCACAATGCTGTTTGATTCCAATCCACTGTTCTTTAGTAAAAGACATTCGCTTCCAATAATCAAATCGGCTTGCATCTTCATAAGAGAAATTAATTCTAAAAGGTTCTAGTGCACTACTTTCTGCTTCAGCAATATGCGTTTGAAACTTGATGGCATTGGCACCAGTATCCGCAATGGCATCGATATAGGAGTGCAATATTCCTAGGCTGCCTTCATGTGCTTGACCAATTTCAACGATGATATCTGTTGCTTTCATATTATTCTTCATCTACGTAATATTCTTGATGATAACCGTATTGATAACCTCCATAGCCATAGTAACTTCCTCCGTTCTTTACACCGTTGAAAATGATATTTGCTCGTTCTAGTTCATTGTTGCTATACATATGCTCTAGGTTTTTCAGCATGACCTTTCGAGTGTACTTCTGGCGAACGATCACTAAGATATTATCCACATATTTCCGAAGTAACAATGCATCCGAAACCAAACCGATTGGAGGAGTATCAATGAGGATGTAGTCAAATTCTTCTGCCAATTCTTTTAGCATTTGCTCCATCTGATCGGATAGAATTAATTCAGCTGGATTCGGTGGGACAGGTCCAGAAGTAATATAGGAGAGGTTTGGATTCTCCTTGTAGGTTTGTATTATTTCCGAAATAGGACTTTGACCGATTAAGTAATTGGTAATGCCTTTATCAGGAATATCACCTAGATATTTTCCCATTTTAGGCTTTCTCAAGTCAAGGCCAAGTATGACAACTTTTTTATTAGAAAGTGCTAAAGTGATTCCAAGGTTAATGGCAATAAACGTTTTTCCTTCTCCGGAAATAGAAGAAGTAAATAAGATGGTTTGTTTCTCTTTGCTGTGGTTTAGGAAGTTGAGATTTGTACGAAGGAGTCGAAACATTTCATTGATTGCAGATCGATTGCCTTGCTTGACGATAATTTGATCTCCACCTTTATGCAATCCAATTCTACCTAAAACAGGAATACTTGTTAATTGATTAATCGTCTCTTCGCTGTCAACCTTGTTTTCAAAAAATCCTAGTATGCTGACTAGTAGTAAGGGCACCATCAATCCTAAAACGCCACTGAACATATTGACCATCTTTCGATTGGGATAAATTGGTGATTTCGACAAACGAGCTCGATCAATGGTCCGAGTTTTTGCAGTTGTAACTGCTTCGGACAGAGCTGTTTCTTCTCTCTTTTGTAACAGGTAATTGAATAAATTTTCTTTCACTGCCTGCGTTCTCATTTTTTCAATCAACTTTTTCTCTATGGCCGGAATACTATTCATGCTGCTTCTGAGCGCTTGAATATTTTTCTCAATTTCAGCGATAGGAATTTGAATATCTTTTTTCAAATTTTGAATGGTTTCCAAAATCAATCTTTTCAAGTCTGTCATTTGACTTTCTAAATCTATTCTTATTGGATTTTTGTCAGTAGCAGTCTTTGATATCTGCTTGTTACGTAAAACCAAGGCATTGTACTGGTTGACAAATCCTGATAGAACTGGATTTTCTGCAATGAGGTTAGCAGGAATGAGTTCAAAACTCGCTTGATCAATAAGAAGAAATCCTTCAAGGGATTCTAATAGATTTTTTTGAATTTCATAGCTAGAGACATCTTGTAAGGAAGATCTGATTTCGCCAAGGGTATAGTTCATACTTGCGGAAGCATTCTCATTGATGATTTCGTTGGCGCTTTTAAAGCGTTGTATTCCACCTTCAACCGAGTCTAATTCGCCTACCAAATCGGCGACTCTCCGATCAATGAATTCTAGTGTATTTCTAAGTACGGTATTCTCATCTTTAACTTCCTCTTCGTTGTAAATGTCAATCAATGTGTTTAGAATATCTCTTGCCTTTTCAGGAACAGGATCTATTTTTTTTAAATTTAAAACGCTGGATGCTGAATGACTTCCAATTCGCTCTACGCTGAGATTGTTTTTATTCTTCCTAGCACTTGCTTCGACTGAATATACGACCACTCGATATAGTCCTGGCAAAACAGCAACTTTAGAACTTAAGCTGATTAAAAATCGACCTTTTTGGGTTTCAAAAGGTTCATTGTAATTGTATCGATTTGCTGGAGTATCTTCATTCTCCTTGTAAAGAAAACTTTTGTAATCTTCTTGTTCAATCCAAAAACTAGTCCCATAGCCATTATCGCTTTTGAGTTCAAAAGAATCTAGAATAAAGGGGGTATCCAAATACAGCTCAGTGTCTTTTAGTTTTCCTATCCGGTAATATTCCACTCGTAGATTTAATCGCTCTATTACCTTTTCCATAAGTGTCAAAGATTTCAGAATTTGAATCTCATTATCCATAGCTTTTCCACCTCCTGACAAAAGGTTGTCGGATAGAATGCTTTGTTCTGAAATCCCCCCACTCTGTCCTGCATCTTTAATAAGCAAAGTAGCCTTTGAAGCATATTCAAAAGTCGTGTAGCGCAAATAAAAACGCCCAAGCGCAATCGCGACAATAAAACACAGGATAAACAACCACCAGAAAGAAAGAATCCTTCTAAACAGTTTTTGCACATCCACTATGATCGCATCTTTTGCGAGACCTTCCGATTTATTTATTTGTTTATTCCCTTCCAAACTATTGATGTCTTAAATTTTGCTTAAAGTGATAAATAAGGCAGTAATGGAAACTGCTGCGGAAATCCAAGGTAAAAAACGAGTCGCCGGATCTCTAACTGAATTTACAATTGCCTTGTCTGGACGAACGTAGAGTACATCATTCTGCTGAAGATAAAAATATGGCGAGTTGAAAACATCGGGAGAATTAAAATTGACATAACCAAAGGTCCTCATTCCGTCCTGTTCTCGTATAATCAAAATACTATCTCTAGATGAATAAGTAGTAAAATCACCTGCCAAGGTAACTGCGTCAATCAGAGATATTCGATCGTTTGTCACTCCAAAAGAACCCGGGTTATTTACTTCGCCATTTACATTTATTTTAAAATTGGTGAGTCGAACTTGAACAATAGGGGTCTGCTCAAAATATGGAGATAATAGCTCTGCAATTCTACTTTTTGCACCTTCTATATTAAGTCCTTTTAATTCGATTTTACCAATCGTTGGAAAGTCAATAAAGCCTTCGCTGTTTACTAAAAAACCACTAAGCCCACCACCTCCGCTCTCTCCACTTGATAAGTTGAAAGGCTGTACAGCAATAGGATTAGTACTCAACACTTTGATTTGCAAAATGTCACTTGCTTGAATAGTAATTGGTTTGTAATTGTTTATTTTTTGTGGCTGACTTGGAATTGGTGGTGATTCATTGTAGTTAACCAAAGATTTGTATGAGGTACAACTCATCAACATACTTAGACAACAAAGTAAAATCACGAAAGCGTATTTCTTCATAGTAAATTATTTTTTATCTTTTTATTTTGACACCATAATTAGAGGGTTCAAAATTATTTCGTCCAACTATTTATCAGCGGTCAGTTTCTTTGAAAAAGAAAAACTAGCTAGTCTTTTTCAATATATCATTAACTATACTTTCCAAAATGGCATCTTGCTTATACCTGACTGAATGATGATGCATTTGCTCGACTTTATTTTGATATAATGGGTTTGTTAAAATTTCATTTATCTTTTCAGTCATTGCTTTTGGATCATCTAAGTCCTTGTCTCCCATCATCCCAAGTTGGTGATACTCCACCCTTGCTGCGCATCCATTTTGATCAGACCTTTTGCCAGAATACACCAGCATAGGTACTTTGAAATGTATACATTCATTGATGGTATGAATCCCTCCATGGTTGATTGAACAGTCTGCATTCTGTAAGACTTCCAATTGCGGAACTTTACTAAATGCAAAAACATTATTAGGTAATTCTTCGAAGAAAGAATCCTCAATCAAACCACCCAATCCTATGATCAAAACCCATTTTTTCTGAAAGCCAACCGCCTTAATTATTTTTTTGATAAAACGATGATCTCCTTTATGTAGCGTACTCACTGAGCAATAGATCAATGCCGCATTATTCTTTTGCTTGTAATTGAAGGCCGCTTCCAATTTAGTCCTCTCTTCCTTCTTCAACTTTACTTCCTTTCTGCTTTCACAAACCATAGCACCGATATAATGTAAGTTTGGTCTCAGGTCATGTGGGAATTCCATTTCTAAATTTGTCATACTTAGCACAGGCAATTGATCATAAGTAAAGGGGCCTGGCCAATAATTTTCTTTGATATATTCAGTCGGAAAACCTTCTTGTTTTGCCAATGCCAATAAGACCGTTCTCCTATTGGTTCCAGCTGATAAAAAGTCTTTTTTAGCAAACTTTATCCATCGACTTAGTTTTATCCATTGCCATGAAAAACGTATCCGCCAGCTTTGCCCTTGCCATCCTTTTCCAGGAATGCTATCATGCAACAAATAGGGCAAGCCTTTTCGATTCCATACAGAAAACCATTGACTCAACAATAACATTGGTAACTTTCTGCCAAAGGCTTTAAAAATATATTCATGCAATTCAATGTCAACAATTAGCAAGTCTGCTTGCTCGTCTATTATTAACTTTTCAAAGGCTTTTGGATCAATTCTTTCTAATGCATTTCTCCTTCTTATCGCAGCATTTTCAATTTTATACTTCAATCGCATGAACTTCCGAAGCGTCCCTTTAAAGTCTGGTATATCAGCTTCTTCCTCATTGATTATTTCTGGTAGTTGAACGAAGTGAATTCCTTGCTCAATTACTTTTTCTTCAATAGGTCTTGGGGATGCATAAATCACCTCATGACCTGCCTTTTCTAAACGAGCAAGCAGGTGATAGCTTGCATTTAAAATTCCAGTCAATCCGCTGGTCGCACAAATTATCTTTGCCATATCGATTTAAGAATCAGACTTTTCTAATTCTTCTAATAGCTTCATTATAACTCCCTGTACATATTCTGCCAATTGGGCGATGGTAGTATGTTGGAAAATAATATTAACTGGTAAGTCCAATTCCATTCCTTCATTTATACGACTAACGACACGAATACCACTCAGTGAATCACCACCTATATCAATAAAATTATCATGCACACCTATCCGGTCAATTTGCATCACCTCAGACCAAATGTCGCGGATCATTACTTCAAATTCTGTTTCTGGCTCGACGTATTCCATCTCCAATACAGGTCGGATGCGGTCTGGTTCTGGTAGTGCCTCTCGGTTGATTTTACCATTAACGGTGAGTGGCATATGCTCAAGTTGGATGAATTGAACAGGAACCATATAATCAGGAAAATACTTAAGCAAATAAGATCTTAATTCTATTTCTGTCACTTCAGCTGAACCAACATAATAGGCAACTAATTGCTCGTCGCGATTAGTTGCAGTCTGTGCAGCAGTGTACCCTATTTCCTTTAGTATTTTTTCAACTTCAGGCTCGTCAATTGCTTCGTTGATTTCGTCTAGTGATGCCGATCTGGTTTTATGTCCAATTCTTACATCCCAACTATATGGAAAAGCATAATTACTATAGCCTAATTCTTTTTTGTGTACATAAATCCCCGCCTGATTAATCAAACAATTCGTAGAACGTCCTGTATCTGAAGGACGAACCCATGACAATTTGCTGTCTAAATATTCTAACATTTCAGCAAGACTAACATCGGTATAGCGATAGTAATCTACAAACTGTATTTTCTCAAAAACACTTTCATCTTCAAACATTGAAGTATCCAACAATTTTTTCACCGCATCATCTACTTGGTGATAAGCTTTCCTAGCATTCAAGATCGTTGCATCAATTTTATCTATATCTACATCATCTTTTCTAAACAATTCTTCGGTCAAACGTGTTTCAAAAAACTGACCTCTTGACAAGCCCGTTACGATAAAGGGAATGTTTTTCTCCAGCGCTAATTGTACACTGAGCGTGTAAATGGTTTTAAAGCAACCATCACAAACATTGCAATGTCGTTGTAAACTGTCCACAAAAATGGCGTTCATTTCAGGTGTACTTCCAAATACATGATCCACTCCAAGGTCAGTCACCACTCGTCTAACATTTTCTTTAGCTTCTTCTGAAATGTAACCATTATCCAAGGTAAATGCCAATGGACGAAATCCTAATTCAACCAACTGCCCTAGTACGTAAGTACTGTCTTTACCTCCACTTAAAAGCGCCAAACAATCGTATTCTCCTTTGTCAACTGGAGCTACACTATTGAATAATTTCGTTAAGTCCTCCTCTGTTTTAAAGTACTTACTTACCTTTTGCTGATAACTTTCAAAGTCTTGGCAAAGATTACAAACACCCTCTTTATTAAAGCTAGCATTTGGATAATTAGAGGGCAATCCACAGGCACTACAATTGTGAATCGCTTCGGTATATTTCGCCTTTCGTCTTTCCCGTAATTCAACAACTCCTTGTTTGAGCTCAGGGTGCTTATTTAGTACTGTTTCTATTTCAGCGAGTTCTACTCGACGTCCTCGAATTTTTACTTGTAAATCTTTTCGACCAAAATATTCGATATGACCATCCGGATGTTGACGAACTAAATCACCCGATCGATACAAGCTTGTGTTGGCATCAAATGGATTCGCTATAAACTGAGCACTAGTCAATTCCTCTTGTCCCCAATAACCTTTTGCCAAGCCTAGTCCACTGATATACAATTCGCCAGGTACGCCCTTTGGAACTACATTCAAAAATTTATCTAAAATATAAACCGGAACATTTGAAATGGGTAAACCAATTGGAACAGAAGAATTATCTTTGTCAAGCTTTGGATTGTATTGATGTACCACACAACCAACGCTTGCTTCTGTAGGACCATACTCATTGTAAATGGCGACCGAATCATTCAATTGGCTATGAATTAGTTCTGCTTGATCTGTTTTGAAATTCTCTCCTCCAACGATCATTGTTTGAATGGATGAACTTTTATAGTTGCCACTTCTAAGCAATTCAATATGGGAAGGAGTTAGTTTTATTAGATTAACTAAGTTGTCTTCCATGACCTTAAACAAGGAAAAGTCTGGACCTTCCTCTGCTTCAGGATAAGTAACGAGCACACCATTTGAAATCAAAGGTAGAAACAGTGAAGTGATTGTTAAATCAAAACCAGTAGAAGTAAACAAAGGCATCACCGGTAAAATCCCGTCAACATATTTGTATGCAGCCCATTGAATATAATGAGATAAGGCAGCATGCCCAATCATTACACCTTTCGGCTTTCCGGTAGAACCGGAAGTATACATGAGGTAAGCTAATTGTTCTGGAGCTATTTCTTGCTTATCGAATGCGATGTTTTGCTGCTGGATAAATGCAGATTCTTTATCTAGAGCAATTTTATTTTTGAAATCTACGGGAAGTTTCTTTAGTAAAACCGAATTACTTAGAATGAATTTCGCTTGTGCATCTTCAATAATTCCAAGCACTCTTCCCGAAGGATAGTTCACAGGGATAGGCACAAAAGTTGCGCCCAATTGCAGCACTGCCAAAACACTGATCACAAATTCTGGCGAACGATTGAGGTAGATAGCGACACGATCATTGCTCACTAAGCCATTGTCCTTAAGGTAATTGCTTAGTTGATTTACATGAGCATCCAATTCACGGTAGCTTAGAGCTATTTCTTGGTAGCGAATGGCAATATTATCCGTCGACTTGCTTACTGATTGATGATACAAGTCAATGACTGATTTCGATGATTCAAAAACGAAGCTATCTGATTTTGCAAGAATTGCATTCGTTTCTGAAATAAGTAAAGGAGGTTTTTCAATGGATTGAAAACGATCTTCTATAAATCCATCCAGTAGACGTATAAAGTGTTGCGGTGTTGCGGAAATTTGAGCTGAATTAAATACGGCGGTGTTTAGATCAAAACACAATTCAATGTCACCGGATGCATTAAAGTCATGCACTTGTAGCCGCATATGATGTCCAGGGTCAGCGTGATCGGCATGCACCCATTCGGTGCTCGTTGGAATGTCATTGAAATCAGAGAAAGCCGCATTGATATAATTCAAAACTACATTGAAGCTCCGATTGAGTTCAGGTGTACTAGTGTTGGCTTGTGCATATTTTAGAAAGCTAAGCGATTCGTTTCTTACTTTCTGAAATAAGGAGCTAAAGGATTCATCGTTTTCAATTTCCGCCACAAGCGGAAACAATTCGATAAATAGCCCTGGTGTTTGTTTGAACGATAAGGTTGATCGATTATGAGCTGGAGCTCCTATAGCTAATTTTTGCTGCCCAGTGATCCGGTAAATGTAAGTATACAGGATGGTTTGGAAAACAGAAAATAAAGAAAGGTGCTGTGTCCATGCTCTTAAATCAGACTCCATTGTCATCGCTCTCAATTGGTCAGATTTTTCTTTACCTAGACGGACACTAATTCGAATTGACTTACTTTCCAATTCAAGATTTGACTCTTGGTAGAATTTTGAAAAATCAGGCATTGTCGAAACCTTTTCTTTCCAGTGAGCCTGTGCCATCTGCTGAGCGGGATCATTACAGGACTCATTCGCTTGGCTTAAGTAGTCTTGGAATTTTGGCAAGGACCAATGAGTTAAGTCTATTTCATTCAATTGAGCCTGATACAATTTAGCCATTGCTTGAAATTGTACGGTTACAGCCCAAGCGTCGGTGATTAGATGGTGTTGGTTGAAATACCAGATATAATGATCGGGACTTAACTTTATGAGCACTGAATCAAATAAGCAGTCGGAGATATCAAATATTTTTTGACTTCTTAATTTTTTCCAAGCAGCTAAATTTAAAAGTGCATTTGTATTTTGTGAAAAATCGAGAACTTCCATTTCGAATTGAAAGTTGGCGATGATCTTTTGTTGAGGGACCTCGTCTACACTAAAGAAAACGGTGCGCATGGCATCGCATTGTTGCAAAAGCAGTTGAAATGCCTTTACGAAAGCAGACTCATCGATAGATGCATGGATATCGAAAGAAGTCGCCATGTTGTACATCGGAGACGCTGGTTTCAATTTTTGACCCATCCACATTAAGAGCTGACTTTTAGTTAACTCAAAGCTTGTGTCTATATTTTTAACTGACTGGTTCATTTGTTTTTACGAAATAAATTTTAGACCCTTGAAAGATTCATCTACTACAATATCTTACGTATTTTCTATTGACTCTGGATCAATTCCAGTAAGATAATTTCATTTTCGCAACTACACTTTCACCCGCTGAATATAATCAACCATAGCTGAGACCGTCATGAAATTTTCGATAGTCATATCCTGAGGAGGGATTTTTAATTCGTACTCCGTCTCAATAAATTGAATGAGTCTCATCATGGCCATAGACTCTATCAAACCACCTCCCAGTAGATCATCTTCAGCTTCGATTTCTAAATCCTTTCTTCCTCCGTGAAGGTTTTCTATGATGTATTTTATAATTGTTTGATCCATAATTAATTATTCGCGTTTGATAAGGTGGCAGCGATAGCTGACCTCTTTATTTTGCCAGAAGTTGTTCTAGGGAATTCCTCAACAAAAGTTATTTTTTCAGGAACTGCATATAAAGGCAATTTATCTTTTAGAAAAAATTTAAGCTCATCTTCTGATAAATTGACCTGTGGCTTTAGTATCACAGCAGCTTCAATTTGTTTGCTTTCTGCAGAAATCTGAACAGCGTATACCGCAGCTTCAGATACTAAGTTATGCGCAAGTAAAGATGCCTCCACCGCATCCAGTTCCACTCTATGTCCTCTTATTTTAACTTGAAAATCTTTTCTGCCAAGAAAATGCATTTTACCATCTTGATCCATTTTAACTAGATCACCTGATCGGTAAAACAATTGAGTCTCATGTCCAGATATTGATTTATAAAGTGACTTCTCAGTTAAGTCAGGATTATTCCAATAGCCTTTCATTTGTGTGGCACTTCGAATGAGTAGCAAACCTATTTCACCCGGAATTACGGGTTCATCATATTCATTCAAAATAAGGAAATCTGTGTTGTCCCAGACTTCTCCAATTGGAATAGGCTCATCATTAATGGGCGGTGTATCGAAATGATAATAAGTACATTGGTTGACTTCTGCAGGGCCATACACATTGCTAAAACGAGCATTAGGCCATCTTTCCATCAGTTCTTTTATATACTTTGGAGGAAAGGGTTCCCCTCCATATAATACCCATCTTAAGCTATCTATTTTTTTATTTCGTAGTACATCATTTTGCAATAATTGAATTAAAGCCAAAGGGACAGAGTACCAAACTGTGATTGCTTCCTTTTCGATCAGGCTAGCAAGACTTGCGGGAAAAATAGTATGTGCATCTGATGCAATTACTGTACAAGCTCCCACAAAAGGACTCGCAAAATAACCCAATGTTGAAATGTCAAAATGAATGGGAGCATGATTGCCAATTCGATCGTTTTCATTAAGATTGTAAACAGATGCAGCAAGACGAGCATAACTTAATCCACTATAATGGCTGTGCATGATTCCTTTTGGTTGCCCAGTAGAACCAGAAGTGTAAATAATGTAGGCCAGGTCTTTTTCGAGTAATCGGAAAGGCAATTTGAATTGATCTGAATGCTCAAATACTTGTTTCCATGAAATACAATTCACCGCTTCTAGTTCCTTGTCAAAACCAATAATCGATTTAATCCTTGTTGGTCCTTCAACAATTTTTTCAAGATTTCTTTTTTGAGTGGTTTGACTTATTAAAATATCAATTTCACAATCTTCAATTAAAAAACGACTTCTAGAAGCTGGAGCTTTTGGATCAATGGGAACATACACAGCGCCTGCTTGCATGATGCCATACATCGCAATAGCCGTTTCGATACATCGATTGAGATAGATGCCAACGCGGTCTCCTTTTTTAATCCCCACTTGATGAAGAACATTAGCGACTTGATTCATTCGCTGCTCCATTTGACAATAGGTTAAACTAGAATTGCCGCAAGAGAAGGCATCTCTGTCAGGAAATTGCTTAGCAGAGTTAGAGATGGTATGTGGTAATAAGTAGATCAAAGGCCTAATAATTTTGCAATAATGTTGCGTTGAATATCAGAGGTTCCTGCATAAAGGACACCACCAACGGCATCTCTTAAATCCTTTTCGATACCGTTTTCGGTTAAGAATGCTTGACCTCCAAAAGTACGCATGGCGTCCAAACTAGAAGTTACAAATGATTCACTTAGTTGAAGCTTAAGTAAAGCTGCTTCCAGCATAGCGGAGTCGCCATTTTTCTTTAGCCAGGCTGTTTTTTGCAAAAGCAATCTGGAAGTTTCTAGCCGTAATTTCATATCAACGATTCGATTAGAAACGGATTGAAAAGAAGCTATTGGTTGCTTAAATTGGTGTCTCTTTTTCGAGTATTCAATCGTTTGGTCGAGCTGCCGTTCCATTGCTCCTAGCTGAGATGCGAGAATGCAACAGCGATCATATTCCAGTGAGTGATTTAAAATACTGAAGCCTAAACCCATCTTTCCAAGCATGTTTTCTTCAGGTACGAGGCAGTCCTTGAACTCAAGGTCTCCGATAGGAATCGAACGCAGTCCCATTTTACTTTTTTTATCACTTGCAGTAAAGCCTGGCGTACCTTTGTCTACTAAAAATGCAGAAACACCCCAACGTCCCAGTTTAGGATTTGCATTAGCAAAAACGAGTACCATATCGCAAATTGGCGCAAAAGTAATTAGATGTTTTTTCCCGTTTAATAAATAACCGCCTTTTACTTTCGTGGCTGTCATTTGCATGCTAAAAATATCTGAGCCCGCTTCAGGTTCTGTCAATGCATGCGCACCGATCATGGTGCCAGCAGCCATTTTTGGAAGGTATTTTTGTTTTTGTGCTTCGTTACCAAAGTGCACTATTGGTGTTTGCACAGTCCACATTTGTGCGTTTAGCCCGAAAGGTAAACCATTGTCCTTACAACCATAGCCCAAGCCTTCCATTGCCAACATTGAGCGTAAAAAATCAACTTCTTCCAGCGCTCCGCCATAGACTTTTGGAATGGACAAACCCTGTATTCCAAATGCAGCACATTTCTTCCAAAGCTCTACAGAGAATAGCTGAGCTTCATCTCGTTCAAGGGTCCCTTCATTTAGTTCGCTTTTTGCAAATTGAATTGTTTCTTCTTTGAATTTTAAATATTCTTCTGGCCAGGAGAAATCCATTTGCGTTTGTTTTGACTTTTTTTACTATTAAAACTTATGGTTCTTTGATTGCAAATAAGTTGTTGTGCTTTTTACTTCAGTTGATGATTTTAAAGAACTTTCTTATTTAAATCTTCCAATGGGACTGTTTGTTTAATAACAATCGCATCTTGCATGTACATAAAATCATATGGACTTTTGGCATCCATCGGGACTTGTTCTATACCTATCTCTTGGCCTAATTTCATCTTTTCTGCATAAGCTAAAAACATCTCCATCACCACTTGGTCTTCCAATGGCAAACCAGTAGAATCAAAAACACTTGACTGTCTGACTGCCTCACTATATTTTTCTTTATTTTGAATATATTCAAAAAACTCGGGTCCAATATCGCTGGCATCTAATTGTTGGCATTCACCTTCTACAACAGCTTGTGCTAAAAAGTCAGGACAAACAAAACTGTTTTTTAGGAAGCTTAAAGGTAGTTCCGTTTTACCCGGAAAGTCAGATCCAACAGCGTTAATATGCAACCAAGATTTGCTCTCAATTTGATCGAAAAGTGGTCCTTCTCCAATATTAATAGAAGTAGCTGTGGTAATGATGTCTGAGTCTTTTACAATCTCTTTTATGTTTGTGAAAACTAATTCGATATCCAAATTCAGCATGGCTACCCTACTAGAAAAAGATTCCCTAGTCTCTATGTCGTTATCATAATACAATACCTTTTTGAGCTTAAAAACTCTTGAAATAGCATGTAGTTGAGTAATCGATTGCGCACCGCAACCAATCAAACCCAAGGTGGAACTTTCTGGATGGGACATTACTTTGGTCGCCATTGCAGATGCTGCTCCCGTCCGTAAGGCCGTGAGGAAGACACCGTCGGTCAAGCCTTTTAAATGGCCAGTCTTGGTGTCGTAGCAAGAAATGGTAGAAACGATAGTAGGAAGTTGAAAGTCATTAGGATTGTCTGGATGGTAGCCCACCATTTTAACTATAACCTGATTTTTTTCTTTGTCAAAAAGTGGCATCCATTCGATCAGTCCTTTTTGGGGTTGCTCATAATTAAAACCTGAGCGGACTGGAATCTTAGTTTTGTCTTTATTATAGGTTTTGAATGCAATAGTCATCTTTTCTATTAACTCATCCATGATTTCATCAATACCAACAGATCTCACAATCTCTTCAATATCTGATGCCGAAAGAACTAAGGTTTTCAATTTTTTTGCGCTCATTGCTAGTTTGACTATTTTCTAAAAATGATACTTCATGATTCCTTTGATAAAGAAAGGAGTACCTGGAGTAAAATGAATTTCTTCCGTAGGAGTTGGTTCGAACTGAAGACGAGTTTCTGTAGCAAATTGAGTTTCATTCCAACTCTGATTAAGCAAATTCTCAATAGAGAATCCAATACTTATTTTTTCAAAATTATAATTTGCGTTTAGGTCTGTTATAAAGTAGCCTTGGGCGACAATACTATTGTCTTCATTAGCTGGTCTATCCTTGAGGAATCGGAAATTAATAGCAGCATTTATCTTTTTCCTGTTGAAAATAAGTCCTCCAGTAGTTGTGATAACTGGAGCCAAGGGGATGAGATTGTCTTCAGAAACATTACTACGCGCAAAGGCATAATTAAAATCTCCATTGGCAAAGATCCAATCGTTAAGTTGATATCTAAATGTAAAGTCCAAACCCAAACGACGAGTACTACCGCTAGGCTCTACAACTCCTTCATCACCTACATATACAAACTCCTGCTCCAATGCTAACCACCATACTGCAAGGTTTGTGAATAGCCGAGGTATTGGCTTGATAAAAGCACCTAAATCCGCTCCATAAGCAGCAGGAATAATTGATTTCTCAACTTCTTCAATAATAACACGGCTATCATTGGAGTGAAATCCAACTCCAGTATTGAAATATAATTGTACTTTATTATTCAAGTTATAAACCGTACTAAACTTGGGGCTAATAAATCCTTTTGATTGACCGTCGTTCTTATAAATACCAATTAGGTCATTGACATAATTAAACTTAAAATAATCAAATCGAACAGATGGTTGAAATAGCCAATCTCCTACATCAAAGGAAATATCCGCAAAAGCATAAAGGTTTTTTTCATCGACATCTCCCAATTGATGGCTCTTTAATGTAGTCTTTCGATTGAGCGTGCTTGAGAGTTCGTTGTCATTTATTTGATCCGCTCGCAGTCCTACCCCAAGTTGAAAAAGTGTACTTGCATTTTTAATAAATGTGGAATGATTCCACACACTTTCAAATCCAAAAATCTTACGATTTTCTTTCTGTCTGATCTGATCGCCGTTGATCGAATCATTAAGAAAAAATGTAAAATTTGAGTAAAGTTCAAAATCGTAAAGAGAATAGTAAATATTGTTTTTAATATAGGTATTGTCGCTAAGTGGTCGATTGTAAGTTACCGCTATATTGGTTCTTCCTGTATTGCCACCTTCGGTATCGTCAATGGCGCCAAACCTAGTTATATCACCCTGATCTACAGATCTTTGTGGAATTTGTCCCGATGCATCCCACTTACTTGAAAAATTAGAAACTAAGGCTGAGATTCGACTTTTGTCCGGAAGTTCTCCAGCATATTTGAGCATGAAATTATTGCGAACAAAATTTTGAGAAGACTCAAAATGTCCATCAGATAACATATACTCTGAGGCTAGATAAATATCGTGTTTTTCACTGTCTAATAGTTTTAGCAAACCAACCGTTCTAAGCGAATTAAATCGTCCTCCTTCGATGGTAATTTGTGAGTTTTCTAACTTGTCTTTGGTTTTGAATCCAACATAACCAGCAGTAGTAAAATTCCCTTTATCAGAGTAATATGGTCCTTTCCCAAAGTCGATTTCATCAATAGTTTCAGGAATAATAAAATGCATGTCGGCATATCCTTGTCCATGTGCATGAGAGACCATATTGACTGGCATCCCATCTACAGAGATCGAAACATCGGTACCGTGATCAATATCAAAACCTCTTAGGAAGATTTGTTCAGCTTTACCTCCTCCGGCATGTTGACCAATAAAAAGGCCCGGTACTTTGCGTAAAAATTCTTGAGAAGAACGAACAGGAGCGGTGTTAATATCGATTGCTGCGATGATATTAATTTTCTTAGCGTTTTGCCCAACAACAACTTCTCCCAAATCAAAAAATGATTCGATCAATGTGATTTTAATTTTCCCATCAGAATTATCAATGACAAAATCAAGCGTCTCATATCCGAGATGCATTATTTTTAATGTATCACCGATGTCGGCATCTTTGAGGATGCACTGTCCGAGATCGTTGGTGTGTGTATGAAAATCTTTACTGTGGTTAATCACATATGCGCCAACGATTGGCTCATTGGATTCGTCGACAATTAGGCCTATTAAATTTTGGCCATTTAAAAGAAGAGGTAGGTAAAAAAAAAGAAGAACTGTAAAAACAACTTTCATTTTAAGTTTTGGTTTTAGTCTATCACAAGTTTCATCATTGATGTAAGTATTACTTTTCCTAATTGAAATTTACAAGTTGTCGCTTTCAAAACATTCCTAGCAATTTCTAAGGCAATCTGTAATCTTAAATTGAGACGGTTATTGAATTGCTTCAACATTAAATATATACGCAATGAAGGTATTATTTGGATTGAATAAAGAGTGATTTAATAATTTTTGTTTTTATTCAGTACCAAGCACACAAGCATGAGGATCTCCTTGGGAACATTTTTAGTAAAAGTTCTTCATAATAAGAATACATTAAAATGAAAAATTCAATCCAAACAAAGGGTTTTGTACGTAATTAGATAAGAGAATAAGTTATAAGTAGCTCAAACTACTTAATAGACAACTCCAGGCTGGTCTATATTGACAAAACAGTTATTTCGGTAGTAGCGTCCAAAGTGCTCATTACAGAAAAAACTTAAAAGAAGAAATCATCAAGCGCTTATTACATATATTTACCACAGGAGAGAAAATCAAATTCGTCTGGCTATCCGTAGCTATATTAATCATGGGATTTCTGGAAGTAATTGGAGTCGCTTCTATTCTTCCCTTCATGCAGTTAATGGCTGAACCAAATGCCATAGTTGAGAACAGGTGGTTGTCAGGGGCCTATACATTCTTTGAGTTTGAAAGCTTGAAGCAAATGTTGATATACTCTGGTGTGAGTATCATCGTCCTGATTGCACTAACCAATATATTATCTGTTTTTACAACGTGGCTACAATATAAATTCTCTTGGGAGATTGCCCATAATTTGAGTACGCGCCTCTTAGCTTCTTATCTCAACAAACCTTACTCCTTTTATTTGTATACCAATACTTCTAAACTACAGGCCTACATTATAAATGAAGTTGGAAGTTTAACTGGCGGTGTAATAGTTCCTATTATCGAAATATTTTCCAGATCATTTGTAGCCATCATTATTTTATCACTCCTTGTGATGGTCGACCCTAGCATAGCAATGGTTATGTTTGGAGGCCTTGGAAGTGCTTATGTTTTGATTTATCTATCTCAAAAAAATTATCTCAAGAAAATTGGCAAACACCGAATTGAGATGAACTTACTTCGTTATAAAACTTTAAAAGAGGCATTTGATGGAATCAAAACAATAATGGTCTATAACAAGCACGACTTCTTTTACCAACGCTACGCTTATGCTTCCAAAGAATTTTCTAATATTCAACCAAAATACAATCTCTTACTTGCCATTCCTCGGAGCTTACTAGAGTTTCTTGCATTTGGAAGTATACTAGGAGTTACCATCTATCTTTTCATTTCATCCGGTGATATACAGTTAGCTTTACCTCGCTTGAGTTTGTATGCTGTGGCTGGATATCGACTACTCCCCGCTTTGCAAAAAATATTTGCTGCCCTTGCTAAATTGAAGCACAATCTCCCCATCGTAGATAAGCTTTATAGTGATCTAGACTTGGAGAATGAATCATCGTCCTTCGAAACATTTGAAAATAATTCTAACATAAAAGCTATTCCTTTCAAGAATGAGATAACAATAGACTTAATCCAATTCAAATACGAAACGACGCAAGATCCCATCATTGACAATTTAAATATTTCAATAGAAAAAGGGCAGACCATTGCTTTTATCGGTTCTACTGGATCTGGAAAAACGACCCTCATCGATCTGATTGTTGGTTTACTTGAACCTTCCAACGGCAACATAAAAGTAGATGGGGCAAGACTCTCTGCTGCTAATATGAATGGATGGCAAAAGCAAATAGCTTATGTTCCTCAGGAAGTTTTTTTGTTTGACAATAGTATTGCCCGAAACATTACCCTTGGAGATAACAAGGAAGATATTGACTATGATCGACTCAAAAAGGTCTGTCAACTAGCTGATATCTACCAGTTTATAAATAAAACACTTCCTGAAGGATTTGAAACAAACATCGGTGATAGAGGTGTTCGAATAAGTGGAGGCCAACGTCAGCGACTAGGTTTGGCGAGAGCACTTTATGCCTCCCCTTCTGTTTTAATTCTAGATGAAGCGACCAGCGCTCTAGATAGCATTACTGAAAAAAGTGTCATAGAATCACTCAAAACATTACCAAAAGATATAACCACTATTATTATCGCCCATCGTTTGTCTACAGTCAAACATGCCGATTGTATCTATATTTTAGACAAAGGAAAAATAGCTGCAAAAGGTACTTACGAAGACTTAGTCGAATCAAGTGAAACTTTCAAAACGATGGTAAAACTTTCATAAAACGTTGTACACCAATGAATGCCTACTTTAAACAATCACTAGTTCTCTTTTCATTAATTACTTGCTTTCTTTTTCCGTCGACGATAGAGGCTCACTCCCCTGATCAGAGTTATCTTTACCTTAGGATTTATAAGGACGCTATTGGCGGACGATTTGAGATGACAGCAAAGGATATGAATAAGGCTTTGGGATTAAACCTCCCGGATAAATTAACCATGGAATTGGTTCAGCCACATCTAGCTATGGTCAACCAATATTTAATAAGTCGCTCCAATATTAAATCGAACTTAGGAGAACAGTATGTTGTAAAGTTCACTGAGCCTACTGTTTTGAATCTGGAAGAGATGGAAGACTTTGTTCGATTTCATTTTGATTTAGAAGGGGTAAGCAAAGTGCCCGAAGAATTAGATATTTTTTACAATGTCCTTTTTGACAAAGACGACAAGCATCGAGGGATGTTAATTATTGAATACAATTGGAAATTAGGTATTGTTGACAATGAAGCATTGATTTCCAACATTTATAGTCCAGACAAAACACAGCAATCTTTATCATTAGCTGATGCTTCTATTTGGAAGGGGTTCGTTGCTTTAGTAAGATTAGGTATTTGGCATATTTGGATAGGACTAGACCATATTTTGTTTATCGTGGCATTGATTTTACCTGCCGTTGTTCGCCGCCGAAATGATGCAGAAATTCCACTCTCACTTTCAACTGCAAATGACAATTGGTTGCCAGTCGAGCGATTTAAACCTGCGTTCATTTACATTTTAAAGATCGTAACATTCTTCACCATCTCGCATTCCATTACCCTAGCTTTAGCAGCTTTTGGTTATGTCAATTTGCCATCTTGGTTTGTAGAATCTATCATTGCACTATCGATTGCATTAGCGGCTTTCCATAATATTAAGCCAATCATCAAGTCGAAGGAATGGCTAATCGTTTTTGGTTTTGGATTATTTCATGGATTTGGTTTTGCGAGTGTATTAGGTGAGAAAGGTTTGAGTGGTGATTATATGACACTGTCTTTGTTAGGTTTTAATGTAGGAGTTGAATTAGGACAGGTGCTTATCATTTGTATGATTTTTCCAATCTTGTATTTAATTCGAAAGCTAAAATTATACCCTGCTTTGATCAAGTATGGTTCCATGGTACTGATCTTCATTTCTATCTATTGGTTTATCGAGCGCGCATTTGAAGTAGACCTTCCTCTAGGTGCTTACTTTTGGAAAATGTACAATGGTGTACTGGGATTAATTTAAGTTCTTAAGTCTCAACTAAATGTCGGATAAAATAAAAAATACAGGTACACCTTCCATCTTAAACCAATGGAAAAATAGAAAGCAAAAAACTGCTGTGTCAACCTCTATCGTCCCTAGATCGTTAGATGCTGAACTGCAGTTATCTAGCGGTCAAGAACGCTTGTGTTTTTTGCAACAGTTGTATCCGAATCGTCCTTTTTATCAGTATGCACATCGTTACCTAATAAGTGGTAGGCTTCACGAGGATTATCTAATTCAAAGCTTTCAAGGCTTAATGGATCGTCATGAAATTTTACGAAGTAATTATGAAATTTCAAAAAACAATATTCAGTTAAAGATTAACAAAACCTATAAAATACCTTTTAACACATTAGATATCAGTAACTTAGATGAAGTAACTCAAAATGAGCAAGCTGAATCTTTGTCAATGGAATTTGCATTAAAAACCTTTGACCTTAATCGAGATGTATTGCTTAGAATTTGTCTAGTCAAGCTTTCGGAGCAGAAACATATTTTACTTTTATCAATACACCACATCATCGGGGATCGTGCTTCTCTCCTATTACTTAACCAGGAAGTTTTTGCCAATTACCAATCTCTAGTTGAGAAAAAGGAGATTCAAGTCACAGCTCTTGATATTCAATATCCTGACTTTTCCATTTGGCAAAAAGAGCAAAAAACCAAAGCTGTTGATATCGAATATTGGAAAAATCAATTAGCTGGAGAATTACCGATCTTATCGGTTCCGAATGATTTTGCAAGACAAAAAAATGCCTCTTACAAAGGAGCAAATATTGCAAGAAAGTTTTCAAAAAGTTTATCAAAAGACATCGCTAAGCTAGCCAAAGAACTCGCAACAACTCCTTATAATTTACTACTATCAGCATTTAAAATACTATTGTATCGATATAGCAATCAAACAGATATTTTAGTTGGCAGCCCCTTTAGTAACAGAGATAAAGTAGCACTTGAAAAACTCATTGGTTTCTTCAATGAAACACTGGTGCTTCGTACACAAATAAATGAAAGTTGGACTTTTAAGGATTTAGTCGAATCTCTAAAAACAACTACTCTAAAAGCCCTCGAGCATAAAAACTTAGCATTCGATGAGCTCGTTCGTATTTTGAATCCTGAGCGACACGACAATATTAACCCCCTTTTTCAAGCCATGTTTTTATACAACAATATGGCCGCTCCAGCTTTTAACAACATTGATCTCGCCATTGACGATTCAAGCATAGACCTTGGTGTTTCAAAATTTGACTTGACACTTTTTGTGACCGAAAAAGAAGATTACTTAGAAACGACTATGGAGTTTTCGACAGATCTTTTCCTTCCAGAAAAGATTCACAAAATGCTCAAACATCTTGAAAATATATTAAGTGCTGTAGTTAAAAATATAAATCAAAAAATTAGCCATATCCCCTTATTGGATGTGGAAGAAACAAAATTGATTGTTAGCGATTGGAATCAGACAAAATGGGATATGCCCTCCTATTTTTCGATACATCAGCTCATTGAAGAATTTGCGATTAAGCAAGCCAACAGCAGCGCCGTAGTTTTTGAAAATGACGAAATAACTTATGCCGAACTAAATGATCGAGCCAACTGTGTTGCTCAAGAATTACTAAAAAACAACTTACAAAAAGGACAATATGTTGGTCTGTATGCTGATAGA
This sequence comes from uncultured Saprospiraceae bacterium, assembly GCA_937921775.1. Lineage (GTDB taxonomy): Bacteria > Bacteroidota > Bacteroidia > Chitinophagales > Saprospiraceae > CALGLS01. The sequence continues at coordinate 38,723 of CAKZUK010000018.1, read as the reverse complement.
AGTACTCATCTAATAGTCGGCTTATTGGCCATCTTAAAAGCTGGTGGAGCTTACCTCCCACTCGACCCGACTTATCCCGCTGATCGGATTGAATACATGGTTGAAGACTCGGGGGCCAACATTATTTTAAGTCAAGAAGGGATCAAGGGCAATCTAGTTCACCTTAATGCAGAGGTGATATCAATTGAATTATCGTTAAACTCGAATAAGGGAAATAGCATCCCATTGCCGGAGGTAAATCCTTCACAAACAGCCTATGTAATTTACACCTCAGGTAGTACTGGCAAACCAAAAGGGGTACCGATTAGGCATGAAAATTTATTGCACTCTACCCTCTCTCGATTTTCCTTTTATCCTTCCAATCCATCTGCATTCTTATTGCTCTCCTCTTTCTCGTTTGACAGTTCCATCGTTGGAATATTTTGGACTTTATGTAGTGGTGGTAAATTGGTCATTCCTCCAAGAAGAATCGAGCAGGACATAGAAAAAATGGCGACACTAATTTCAAAACACCAAGTCAGCCATACCCTTCTTCTTCCATCCCTTTACACTGTCATCTTAAATCATGCAAAGAGTGAGCAACTACAATCTCTAGTAAATGTGATGGTCGCCGGAGAAGCCTGTCCACTGTCATTAATTGACAAGCATTTTTCAATTCTTCCAACTACGGAGCTATACAATGAATATGGACCAACTGAAGCCAGTGTCTGGTGTATAGCACATCAAATCACAGGGAACGAAAAACGATTTGTTCCTATTGGTAAAGCGATTCCAAATACGCAGGCTTATATTTTGGATAAATACGCACAAGCTGTACCAGTAGGTGTTTCAGGAGAACTTTTCATTGGTGGACTTGGTCTTTCAAAAGCTTACCTCAATCGCCCTGAATTAACTAAGGAGAAGTTTGTCACAAATCCCTTTGATGAAAATTCTTTACTCTATAAAACCGGAGACCTAGCTTGCTTTCATGAAGATGGACTGATTGAATTTTTAGGACGTGTAGACCATCAGGTAAAGATCAGAGGTTTTCGAGTAGAGCCAGAGGAAATTCAAAAAGTGATTTTACAACATAATCTTGTACTGGAAGCTTTAGTTGAAGTTTATACAAAAAAAACAGATCATCAAAAACAGCTGGTCGCTTATATTTCGGGTATTGAGGAATCACATTTATCGGACTTGAAAAAGTATCTAAGCGCCAAATTGCCCGACTATATGGTGCCTGCCATCATGATCCCATTAGACGCATTTCCTCGCTTGCCTAATGGAAAGCTTAATCGCCATCAACTTCCTGAACCTTCACAACAATTCATAACTAAGTCAACTACTTTTGTTGCTCCGAGAAAGGAACTAGAAATAAGTTTAGCAGAAATTTGGAAAACAGTTCTGAACCTAAATAAAATTGGAATCACTGATAATTTCTTTGCCCTGGGCGGAGATTCTATATTGAGTATCCAAGTTGTTTCAAGAGCAAGAGATGCAGGAATCACTTTAGCAGCTAATCAGTTATTTGAGCATCAGACTATTGAAGCATTAGTGCTAAGTATTGAATCTAAGACTGATAGTATCTCAGATGATCAAATTACCAAAGTAATAGATTTTAAAGACCGGTATTCACTTACGCCACTACAACAAGCTTTTCTGTTTAATAGCAAAAGAGAAGGCCTCGATCACGGTCAATTATTATTGGAATTTTGTTTGGAAGGTGCAATAGAACATGATACCTTTCGAAAAGCTTGGCTTTTATCCTGTGAGCAACATGAGGTTATGAGGACCTTCATAAACCATGAAACGGGTAAAGCTCCCATTCAGATTATTGCAAAAGAAACCAAGCTAGATTGGGAGGTATTAAATTGGACCTCTAAGTCAAAGCAAGAACAAAAAATAGCTTTTTCGAATCTCCAAAAAGGTGCTATAAATAACAAGATCAACCTTTCAGCCTATCCAAATTCAAGACTAAAATTGGTTTGCCTTTCTAAGAATGATCACGTACTAGTTTGGGTCTGTCATCATATTTACCTAGACGGTTGGTCTTGTGGTATTATTTTAAAAGATGCTTTAGCATTTTATGAAAACTTAATTTTAGATCGTGAGATTAAGTTCAGAAATACTTCCAATTATCCTTCTTTTTTAAATTGGAAAGCGAATCAAGTAAATACAAACGCTGAGCAATTCTGGGAAAGTGAATTAAAGGATTTTGATTATCCATTACTTTTTCACAATGACGAATCAAATCAAATTCCAATAGCGCAATTTAATGATCTAAAAATTGGACTAACAAAAGAAGACAGTATAGAACTTCGTGCTTTTGCAAAAAGAAACCAAGTCAGTTTAAGTAGTTTGTTCCAAGGTGTTTGGGCAATGCTGCTCAGTCAATATTTTGGCACCAAAGATGTCGTTTATGGATTAACGGTGACTGGAAGATTTGTAGACTTTCCAGCAATTGAATCACTTAGTGGGTTATTTATGAATGTCATTCCAAATCGGATTTCTATTGACGAAAATATTTCTTTCTCCAACTGGCTAAAAGATATCCAAAAATCACAGGGGCAAAAAAACAAATTTGAGGATAGTTCTCTTGAAGAAATCAAACGCTTTACAAAATGGCCGACAAGTATTGAACTATTTGATAGTCTATTCGTTTTTGGAAATTTCCTAAAAGACGGTATGAAAGTCGGCGATCTAAATGTCAAAGATTTCAAAGGTGGTTTTTCATCTGCCTATCAACTTACCATTCGAGTAAACCCGATTGCGGCCATCGACATTCAACTAAGATATGATCAAAGCTCAATATCAAAGGAAACGATACATTGGTTTGAATTAGCTTTGCGGAATTTATTGCAAAATATTCAAAAAATTGAGACTCCTCTCATTCAAAATAATTTTAAGCAGATAGATCTTCCGACCAAAAAGAACCGCTTGGCTTCTTTAGCTATTTTGACAAAAGTCTCTAAACATGCCAAGGTTAAATCAAAGGAAAACTATCGAGCTCCGCAAACTGAAACGGAACTTACTCTCACAAAAATCTGGGAAACGCTATTCAATTTTAGTCCAATTGGTAGCAAGGATAATTATTTTGAATTGGGTGGCCGATCGATAATGGCCATTCAATTATTTGCAGAAATTGAAACTCAATTAGATACTATTCTTCCTCCAGTAACATTAATTAAGCATCCAACGATTGTTCAATTAGCAGCAATTATAGATAAGGTGGAGCCCGAATCAGCGACCTCGAGCACCCTCGTGGCGTTGCGCCCTACGGGCGATCGGGCTCCATTATTTTGTTTGCATGGAGGTGGTGCCCATGTTTTCTTTTATCAAGGCTTGAGCAAATACTTAAGTAAAGCTCAGCCTGTTTATAGCCTCCAACCTGTAGGACTAGATGGAAAAACAAAAAGACATCAATCGATTGAAGAGATGGCTAGTCATTACCTGAAAGAAATTAAAAAGGTTCAAGCTAGCGGCCCTTATCATATTCTGGGTACTTGTTTTAGCAACGCAGTAGCGCTAGAAATGGGCAATCAACTTTTAGAAGCTGGCGAGAAAATAGCTCGCTTATTTATTATTGATTCTGCTCCAGTGCATCTTTTTGGTGATGATGAGGATGGTAAGTCTAAAACATTTGTACGCTTTGCAGACATGCTAAAACGGGGAGACTACAGCCGTATTTTTAGCAAAATCAAGAGACGTTTTTTACCCAACAAAGAACAGACTCCACCAGTTGACACAAAAGAAGAAAGCGCTTCAGAGAGAAACCTTCGTTTAACGATCGAATCACTCAACAATATGTATGCGATGTACGACTGGAAACCTTTTGATGGTCAAATTCATTTTATTAGAAGTAGTGAATTCCATAACCGAACAGATAAAAAATACCATCTTACACAATGGAACAAACTTGCAAAAAAAGGAGTTAAACTCCATGTAGTGGAAGGCCACCACACCAGTCTTTTTGAAGAACCAGAAGTAGAAGGCTTGTCAGAAAAAATAAATGAATGCATCGTCAACACCAGTCATTAGCTGATAATATTTGGGAAACAGAACCGAGTACTTTCCCTGTTTTAGAAAAACAGGAAGCACATCTATGGTGTGCAAATTTGGAATCTTCCGGCTTGCCTTTAGCACAATTTTGGACTTACTTGTCAAAGGAAGAAAAAGATCGATCCAACTTATTTCGTTTTGAGAAAGATAGGATTAGCTACATAACAGCTAGAGGAACTTTGCGGAAATTACTTGCTGGCTATTTAAAAATTTCTCCTTCCTTTATTCAGTTCACTTACAGCTCATTTGGTAAACCATCATTAGCTCAAGAGAATCAATCGCTACAGTTCAATATTTCTCATTCAGGAGGAATGGGACTCTTTGGATTTGTAAAAGAGGCAGAGATTGGAGTAGATATAGAACAAGTCAAAAAAGAAATTGAAGTGGCAAAATTAGCGGATCGGTTCTTTTCAAAAGAGGAAGCTAAAACCATTTTGCAACTAGCTCCAAAAGATCAGCTAAATTCATTTTTCAAATGTTGGACACGCAAGGAAGCTTTCATAAAAGGACATGGGCAAGGAATGAGCCTGCCATTGGATCAATTTGAAGTAAGCATATTGGATGGAGAGCAAGTAGCACTACGACGAGTGGCTTGGGATGACCATGAAGCTAAGGAGTGGGACTTTGTTTCTTTTGATGTAAAGCAGAATTTTGTTGGAGCGCTTACCTGTAGAACAACTAATCTGAAGCAGCTGAGGTATTTTAAACTTTGATGGACGAACTTAGGTGGCTAAGGCAATGCGGGATTGAATAGCTTTCGCTCTTGTCGAAGATGTAATGACTACTTCATGATGACTCTCTGGTGGAATTCGCATATAATCCCCCCTTTTCATTTTGGTGATGACTCCGTCTATATTGCAATTTGCTGTGCCTTCCAGTACTAAAAAACTTTCATCAAGATGTGGATGTTCTTCCATAGGCACCAGATCTTTTACCCAGACGAGGTTTAGCTCTTTTGCTCCATCAGAAAAAATAACTTCCATGTGAACGCTTTCAAAATCTTCAGGAGCTTGAAGCGGACTCAAAATAGCTTCTAATTTTTCTAAATTTGAGCAATTTGAAATATCAATAAATTTATTGAGTGTACCATCATTTTTGAGCTCAAGATCTTCAAATTGAATGGCTTCTAAAATATTGCTTTTTATCGTTTTGCTTCTTTCTGTTTGTAATTCTTTTTTAAAGCTTTTTGCATAGATTTCAAGTGCCAATTCGGTTCGAACAAGCTCTTCTTTAATCAGTGGATATTGCTGGCATAGTGCTAATAACTCTTCAGACTCTTCAGGACTAGCTAGTCCTAAACAATGGCTTTCAACAATTCCAGTTTCCAAATATGCTTTTATATCAATCATTATCCTAATATATCTCTAAGGTCTTTAAAGGCCTTTCTAATTCTACTTTTTACGGTTCCAAGTGGAATGCCTAGTTCATCGGCAATCTCAATGTGCGTATATCCTTTAAAGTACACCAACTCAATTAACTCTTGATATTTGCCATCTAACTTAGCTACAATATCTTTCAGGTCCATATTTTCAACAATAACATCAGAGCCAAGAGAAGACCTTTCATACTGTACAGCATCAAGACTAATCATCTTCATACTTTGTTTGTAATGCTTAGACCTCATCATGTCGATCGCTGAGTTGCGAGCAATATTTAGAACCCAAGTGAAAAATCTACCTTTTGCTTTGTTATATGAATCAATATTGTTCCACACTTTTAAAAAGGCGTTCTGGAGCACAATTTCAGAAAAATATTCGACTTTTACAATTTCGCGCACCATACCGTTTAAGTATGCCCCATATTGAGCGTATAAAACTTCAATTCCTTGTACGTTTTTACTTAAAAGAAGATGCACAATCTCTTCATCTGTGTACGATTTGGTGTTGTTTCTCATTGTTATTGGTTTTTATATTTTAGCATTTATCTAGTAAAGCCCCGTTCAGCAGAGGAATATCTTGTGCCTTTGCTATAAGTTTAAATTCATAAACGTACTGTTGCTCAGTAGTTTGTCAACCTTACGATCATAAAAAACAGAAGCCAACCTGTCTATGTGCTGCAGGCGATGTGTATCAGTTCCTAGAAACTCGATCCAGTTTTCTTCGAGCATCTTTATTCCTAACTTCTTTTGCTCCTGACCATAATGTCCTGCCAAAGACAGTAGGTTAACTTGAAAGAAAACACCTAGATCTTTTAGCTTTTTAAAGGAATCAAGCTGCTTTGAGAGATATAGATAGCGCTCCGGATGGGCCAAGACAAGCTTGTATCCTTTTGCCCTTAATTGAAAAATAATGTCATGTAATCTCCCTGGCATAGCAAAAGTTGATAACTCAATCAATAAGTAATTATCAGAGAAAGTGAGTAACTTTTCGTTGTTGCGGATTAGAGCTTCAAAATGTTCGTCGATATTATATTCTGCGGCAGCAGATATAGTGATGTCAATTTTTTCTTCTGCTAAAGCTTTTTGTAGTTTCGCTAGGCCAGCCCCTATGATTTCTGGTGTATTGAGATAATACTCTCCCATGACATGAGGAGTCGTGATAAGTTTAGAGTAGCCCAATTCTTTCAATTTACGAACCAGTACCACAGCTTCTTTGATCTCTTTTGCTCCATCGTCAATTCCTGGGATTAAATGCGAATGCATATCCGTTTGTAGGAATGAAAAATCAGCTATTTTTTTTGTCTTGCTTTTGAAAAATGAGAACAAGATATTTTTGTTTTTAGTAGATGATCAATGTCGGCAATAAATTCCCTTACTGACTAAGTATGCGAAGAGCAACTGATTGGTTATTAAAAAGCTCGTTTAATTTTAAATTAAATGCATTTGCCTACAAAAAAGGCATGAAGTCACAGAGAAAAAGAAGCAGCACTAGGATTATTTCCTAAGAATAACATACCATCTAGGTCTTGTGGTAATAAATTGAATTCAAAGAAAAAACTAGTATACATTAATACATACGGTATTAGCTACAAAGTGGATTTCGAAGTTTCGAAATCCTTATGAAAAGAACCTTAATTTGTCTTTTTTTTAAGAAATAGTAATGTTTGTTTTCTTCTTCCTTTATTTTTCTGTTTCTTTAAGCGCCTGATACCTTGCAGTTTTAGGACATACTACTATTTGAAAACACAATGAGAAAGGAACAAGGCCTTTTAGAGGAAAAAATTTCGGCTCTTTTGGGGGAAAAGAACCAAGAAGCAATTGCTCTTATTTATGAGCATTATGCAGAAACGATTTATGGGTACATCCTACAAATCATACCTTCCTCCGAAGTTGCTCAAGAAGCACTTCAAGATACATTTATGAAAATTTGGAAAAATGCGGATAAGTACGATGCTTCTAAAGCACGGCTTTTCACCTGGTTTATTAATATTGCTCGTAACACAGCTATTGATAAAATTCGATCTGCCTCCTACAAACAAATAAAAAAGACCGAAGGTCTAGAGATTGCTTCCAATTTACCATCTTTGTATGAAGAATCGAATGTACTGGACTCAGGTCTCCAAACGGTTATTCAAAGCCTCGATAAAAAACACAGCATACTCATTGACTTAGCTTATTTCAAAGGATATACCCACAAGGAGATTGAAAAAGAATTAAACATTCCTTTAGGGACAGTTAAAACCAGAATTCGAGGGGCAATTAAACATTTAAGAGTAAAATTAGCGAATGAGTTCACTCAAAATTTGTTACCCATACTTTTTGTATTTCTAACTTTTCCCTCTTAGAATACGATTTATAGACAGATCTCAAGCACAAGCAAACGGATCTGTCTATAAGTCTGTGTTTCACCTTCGATAAAAAGAATATCGAACGCCCTCTCCATTCTTAACACAAATTGCGATATCATAGGCTTCATCAAATCCCAGTTGATCCAATACCCATTTCTCATCTCCCAATTCCACTACATCCAAATCAAGATCTACTTCCAGCTTATTCAAATCACTAAGATCAAGCCCTTTTGCTTTTATAATACTTTCCTTTCGAGTCCAGTACCAATAAAACTGCTGCATCTTATTATCTGGATCAGCGATTATGTTTTCCCATTCCGTTTCATTAAAGAAGTCTTTAAAATTTTCCAAATCTACTAACTTCCTTTTTTCAACATCGATTCCCATCTCTACTTCTTTAGAAAAAGCACAAACAATCATATCCTCTGTATGCGAAATATTAAAAAACACTTTATTCAAAAACGGCTTCCCCTTTTCATTATATTGGATGTCTTCTATCCCCTCCTCCACTCCATGTGCTTCCAGTGCTTCTTTTAGCAACAACCTCCCTACCAAAAAGTCTATTCCATCTGACTCGCGTTTATACCGCTTCGCACGTTCATGCAAACTTTCTGGTAAAAGCAATAATAAATCCTCCAGACTCCTGCCTTTCAAATATTCACCCGTCTTAGCCCAAGAAATATGCACCTCCATTATTATCAATTTTTTAGACCGCAATATAATCCAAATTCAATAAGCGAATAGCTTTGGTCACTTTACAATTCAATAAAACATTTCTGTTTTTATGCATGTACCTTAATTAGAGGACACCTTTTCTAAAATCGCCAAAGCATACTAAGGCCACCAAGCTCATCCCTCTATATCTCCCATCTTAAACTCAAAGTTGAATCCCTCCATTCCTCTAACTATAAACCAAGAATTAAAAAAAGCTTGGATACTAAACTTATTATTCCTTTCTTTGTGGTACTAGGGAAACAAAAATATTACCACCAGTACGATAACATGATTCTTCTTTCAGTTTAACCAACTCTAAACTTCTGAAATTAACCATGATTACAAGAAATCTGATAATAGACACCGCCACCAAGCTTTTCATCCAACACGGAGTGAAAATTATCACTATTGATCGAATAGTCAAAGAGTTACATACTTCAAAAAGAACCATTTATAACCATTTCGAAGATAAAATTACACTCCTCAAAGCCTGTCTCGACGTATATCACAAGAAAGTTAGCAAGGAAAACGAAGAGATTATCAAATCAGCTGATAACGTCATCGAAGCCATGGCTTTTATGCACCAGATGATCATTAGAAGGTCATATCAGGTCAACCCAAACTTCTTTGGAGACATTATTCGCTACTATCCTGGCTTATTAAATGAATCATATCGACTAAATGATAATTTTGCACACAAACAGCTGATTCAACTTGCTGAGTGGGGTATCAATGATGGTATCTACCAAGCTGATATGGACATAGAGGTCGTTGGCAAAACGGTTCTTGCTATGCTCAAACTATTAAAAGACAATAATCAATTTCCAGTCACCGAGTTTAGTAAAGAAAGGCTAACCTTCGGTATTCTGGTTCCATATTTAAGAGGCCTTTGTACAATCAAAGGAATCAAATTATTACAAATTCAAGAGGAACTTTTTAAAGTTTCTATTTAAAAATAAATTCGCACAATATCCTTTAATGAATCTAAATTCCTCCCTCCAAAAAACGCCTATAGCTGTCATCGGTTTATCCGCTATTTTTGCTGACGCTAAAAACGTTGAAGAATTTTGGACTAATATTATTTCTGCAAAAGATAGTATCAAAGATGTACCTGCTAATCGTTGGTTAATCGAAGATTACTACGACCCAGATATGACCGCGCCTGATAAAACTTATTGCAAACGCGGCGGCTTCCTACCGGAAATAGATTTCAATCCCATGGAATTTGGTTTACCACCCAACATCCTTGAAGTAACTGATGCATCTCAATTGCTTGGTTTAGTAGCAGCGCGTGACGCACTTGCTGACGCTGGCTATTCCAAAGCATCTAATCGCTTCACAACAGAACTAAAAGAAAAAACGGGTTGCTTATTAGGTGTTGGCGGTGGCCAAAAGTTAATCACACCACTCATTGCACGTTTGCAATATCCAATTTGGGAAAAAGCTTTGCGCAGCTCTGGCATTGCTGAATCAGACATTCCAAATATCGTGGACAAAATGAAGAAGGCTTACATCGGTTGGAATGAAAATTCTTTCCCTGGCCTTCTAGGAAACGTTATCTCTGGTCGTATCACCAACCGTTTCGATCTTGGTGGTATCAACTCAGTTGTTGATGCAGCCTGCGCCGCTTCACTCAGCGCCATCAAAATGTCTTTAAGCGAATTGGTAGAAGGACGTTGCGACATGATGTTGACCGGTGGTGTAGATACCGACAATTCCCCTTTCATGTTTATGTCTTTTTCCAAAACGCCAGCCTTCTCTAGATCTGGTAACATTAGCCCGTTTAGCGACAAGGCAGATGGTATGCTGATTGGTGAAGGTCTAGGTATGATGGTACTTAAAAGATTAGAAGATGCTGAGCGCGATGGTGATCGTATTTACGCTGTTATAAAAGGTGTGGGAACTTCTTCAGATGGACGTTTCAAATCTGTATATGCACCTCGCCCGCAAGGTCAGGCACTCGCCATGAATCGTGCTTACGAAGATGCTGGTTATGCTCCTTCTACCGTTGGTTTGCTTGAAGCACACGGTACGGGTACTGGAGCAGGTGACCCAACAGAGTTCACTTCTATGCAAATGGTTTTCGGAGCAAATAATCCGATAAAACAACACATCGCTTTAGGTTCTGTTAAGTCCCAAATCGGACACACAAAAGCTGCTGCAGGTGCCGCTGGAATCATCAAGGCTGTTCTAGCATTACATCACAAGGTTTTGCCGGCAACCATTAACGTAGAAAAACCTAACTCTAAATTCGATATTGAGGATTCTGCTATTTACATAAATACAGAAACCCGTCCTTGGTTCAACAATGAATATCCTCGTCGTGCTGGTGTCTCTGCCTTTGGTTTTGGTGGAATCAACGTACACATTACCATGGAAGAATACCACGGTAAAAAGCTAACCGAATATCGTTTACACGAACCATTTAAAACGGTACTCCTTCAAGCAGTAACACCTGCTCAATTAATACAAGATTGCCAATCGGCTATAAATAATTTAAAAAGTGAAGATGCTGATATCGCTTATCAAAATTTAGCTAAAGCGACCAAAGCAATCACACTCAATCAACAACAACCTCGACTGGGATTTGTAGCAAATAGCATTGAAGAATGCATTGATTTGTTAGAGATCTCCATGAAAAGCTTACAAGCTACTTCTGATGAATGGTCACACCCTAGAGGTGTATACTATCGTCCAAATGGAATAGATACCAACACTCAAAAAGTAGTGGCTCTTTTCGCAGGACAAGGTTCTCAGTATATTGGAATGGGGGCTGAACTCGCCAATGCTTTCCCTGCAGTGGCAGCAGCATTCCAAAAGGCAGATGCACAATTCCTAAAGGATGGCGAAGCTGCTTTATCAAGCAAAATATTCCCAATTCCTGTTTTTACAAAAGAAGAAAAAACAGCACAACAAAAGCATCTTACACAAACTCAATTTGCTCAACCGGCTATCGGTACCTTCAGTATGGGCCAATATCAAGCCTTTCAGCAAGCAGGTTTCAAAGCACAATTTACAGCTGGACACTCCTTTGGTGAGTTGACCGCACTTTGGGCAGCTGGCGTTTATGATGAAGATACTTTTTTAGCTTTAGCTAAAACTCGTGGAGCTGCAATGGCAATTCAAAATCCAAATGCAGACACTGGCGCAATGCTAGCTGTTAGAGCTGGACAAGAGCAAGTCATGAGAGCAATTGCAAATATGCCAGGTGTGGTTATCGCTAACGTGAACTCCAATAATCAGGTCGTCCTCGGAGGTTCAACAGTTGCTATAAAAGCGGCTGAACAACAATTGAGCACACAAGGTTTTTCCATTGTACCACTTCCTGTATCTGCGGCATTCCACACGGAGTTTGTTCAACATGCACAGCAACCTTTTTCTGCTTTTGTAAGCAAGCAGAATTTTAATACTCCTCAGATTCCAGTTTATTCAAATACAACGGGTCAGGCTTATCCTGAAAACCTGAATGACTTAAAATCAATTTTGAAAAACCAGATTCTAAATCCGGTTTTATTTAAAGATCAGGTTGAAAATATTCATCAAGCTGGTGGCCGAATTTTTATTGAATTTGGACCAAAAGGAGTGTTAACAAACTTGGTTAAAAATATTTTGAAAGACAAGGAGCACGTTGCCATTGCGGTCAACGCTTCTGCTAAAAAAGATAGTGACCTTCAATTCCGTCAAGCTGCAGTTCAAATGCAGGTTCTAGGCTTACCAATCAGTAACTTGGATCCTTACAAAATGGAATTGACACCACTTCCTCCTAAATCAAAATTAACAGTACAACTAAGCGGAAATAATTACGTTTCTGCTCCGACTAAAAAAGCTTACCAAGATGTGATGAACGATGGTTTCAAAATCTCTGGCGGCGGTTCTAAAATAATCGAAAAAATTGTAACTGTTGAAAAAATAGTTGAAGTCCCCGTTTCTAGCGGCATTCAATCACAAACTGTAAATGAAGAAGATATCATGAATAAAGAAACTTTAAAGTTACTACAAACTACCCTCGAATCTTTCAAAGCAAATCAATCCAAGTCTTTGGAAATATTTGAACGTTTCATGACTGATCAAAATCAGCAATCACAACAGTTGCTTCAGTTATTGACTCAACAAATGAATACTGACTCAGCTCCTATTGCAAATACCAATTCATTTGCAAACAACATCCCTCCTATCGTTCCTGAAACACCGCTTAGAAACGGCAATGGGAACTTTAACGGAAATGGAAACAAGCTAGCTTCTCCAGTTGTTGCAACTCCTGTTGCTACTCCAGTTGCGATTGCGCCTTCAGCTCCTGTTGCTTCAGGAATGAATCTAGATGTACTGACAGCAAAGTTATTAGAAGTAGTTTCTGAAAAGACTGGCTATCCTGCAGAAATGTTAGAACTTAACATGGACATGGAGGCTGACCTCGGAATCGACTCTATCAAACGTGTAGAGATATTCGGTGCTTTGACACAGCAATATCCTGAGATGTCGGACATCAATCCTAATGAATTGACTGAACTCAGAACGCTCGCAGAAATCGTTTCTTTCGTAGGCGCAAAAGGCGGTGCCACTAAAACAGTTGCACCAACTCCTGCTCCCCTTGCAACACCAACTCCAACGAGTACAACTGCAACAGCAGCGACTACCACTCCTTCCAATAGCGGTTTAGACAACAATAAACTAACTGCAATGCTTTTAGAAGTAGTTTCTGAAAAGACTGGCTATCCTGCAGAAATGTTAGAACTTAACATGGACATGGAAGCTGACCTCGGAATCGACTCTATTAAGCGTGTAGAGATATTCGGTGCTTTGACACAGCAATATCCTGAGATGTCAGACATCAATCCTAATGAATTGACTGAACTCAGAACGCTTGCAGAAATCGTTTCTTTCGTAAGCGGTAAAAGCACTGTTGTGACGAACACAATAAATACTCCTAGCCCAGTTGCTGCAGCTATTTCAACGCCTGCTCCTACCAGCAATGCTGCGGGAATGGATAATACAAAACTAACTGAAAGTTTATTAGCTGTAGTTTCTGAAAAGACAGGTTATCCTGCAGAAATGTTAGAACTTAACATGGACATGGAAGCTGACTTAGGAATTGATTCAATCAAGCGAGTGGAGATATTTGGAGCGCTAACGCAGCAGTATCCAGAAATGTCGGGCATCAATCCAAATGAGCTAACCGAGCTTCGCACATTAGCAGAAATCGTAAGCTTCGTGAGCAATCACAGTAAAAAAAAACATCTAGCATAACAAGCACTGCTGAAGTCGAATCAGTAGAGCTAACTGGTCTGGTAAGTACTTCAAAATTCCACGGAGTTAATCGCTTCAAAGTGGGATTGAAGTACTTACCTCAGCCAGATTATTTAGAATTTAGTCTTCCCAACACACATCATGCTCTAGTGACCAATGAAGGTTCTCAACTGACTTTAGATGTAGTTGCAGCGCTGAAAGCAAAAGGAAATCAAGTCGTGGTTTTAAACCTACCAAACGTTGCTAATCCCATTTCTGAAAGTGCCATTTCGCTTTCAGCAGTTTCTGACGAAGCTATTGGCCAAGCCATTCAAAGCATTCAAACGGACTACGGAAAAACGGGAAGCTTCATACATCTTCACCCTCACTTTGAATTTAGTCCAGGTAACTTCACGCAACATTTTGCAGCAGAAAAACAAGTCGTTAAAACGCTCTTTTTCCTTTCCAAACATTTACAAAAAGATTTAAATGAACTAGGTGCTACTCAACGTGCCAACTTCCTAAGCGTAAGCCGCATGGATGGAAAGCTAGGACAAGGAAAGCGTAGCAATACTTCTATAATTGGAGGTGGGATTACTGGTTTAGTAAAATGTTTAAACCTGGAATGGTCACCTGTCTTTTGTAGAGTAATTGATATCCAACCTGAATTAGCTTCCGCTAAAATTGCCAATCAAATTATCGCTGAACTGCACGATGCAGATGTCTCTATCGTAGAAGTAGCAGTATCAGAAGAAGGACGAAAAACGACAGCATCCTTCCCTTCTCAAGTCAAAGAAAATTTTCCAATTGAAACGACAGTAACTGAAGAATCAGTTTTCCTCGTAAGTGGTGGCGCTCGCGGTGTTACTGCAACTTGCGTTATTGAAATGGCAAAAACATTCCAATGCAAGTTTGTCTTACTAGGTCGTTCTTCTTTTGACTTTGAAGTTCCGGCTTTCGCCAAAAACGAAAATGACGAAGGTGCCTTAAAGCGTCTCATCATGAATGATATGAAAGAGCAAGGTGAGAAACCAAGCCTTTCAAAAGTAAAAAGTACGTTTAAAAACATTGTAGCTAAAAAAGAGATTGATGACACCATTGCACAAATCAAAAATCATGGTGGCGATGTTATTTACATAAAAGGTGATGTAACAAAATTGACTAGCTTCAAACTAGACCTAAATAAAGCTACTGCTCAATTGGGTAAAATCACTGGCATCATTCACGGAGCGGGTCGACTCGCTGATAAATACATTCAAGATAAAACAGAAGCTGATTTTGAGAATGTCCTTTCTGTAAAATTAGATGGCTTTCTAAGTCTTTTAGGTGCCGTAAATCTAAATCAATTAGACCACTTGATTCTCTTCTCATCCGTTGCAGGATACTATGGCAACGTTGGTCAAACGGATTACGCCATCGCTAATGAAATCCTTAGTAAGGCCGCTCATTTGTTCAAAACCAATCATCCTAAAACTAAGGTGTCCGCGATCAACTGGGGCGCCTGGGACTCAGGAATGGTGAGTGGTGAACTCAAAGCTCAATTTGAAGCAGCTGGTATCACTCTAGTCAATAGCGAAGGAGGGGCTGCAATGCTCGTCAACGAACTTAGTAACAAATACGAACAAGAGCCGCAGGTGATCATAGGCGGCACACTACCTGCTGCGATCAGCCATATTGGTGAAGCTAAAACGCATCGAATACATCGCAAACTAATATTGGATGACAATCCATTTCTAATGCATCATGTTATTCAAAACAATGCCGTACTTCCAGTAGTCAATGCAATTGGATGGATGGCTCAAAGTTGTGAAAGACTTTACCCTGACTTTGCCGTTTTTAAAATTGAAAACACCAAACTATTCAAAGGAATCGTTTTTGATGGCAATCAGAAAGAAGACTATGTTTTAGAACTAAAAGAATTAGAAAAAACAGCTGAGCACATTAGCTTCGAAGCTACCGTATTGAGCGAAGGTGCTAAACTTCCGACCTATCACTACAAAGCGCTTGTTACTTTAGTTAATAAAAAATCAATTCCAGCGGCACCTAGTTTTACACACCAAGTTAGTGGCACTTACCAGCCAACAGATGGTCGTGTTTTGTACACAGATGGTTCACTTTTCCACGACACTTATTTTCAAGGAATTGAGCAGATCTTAGACTCAACCGATTCACAAATGGTGATATCCTGTAAAGCACCAGATGTCCCATTAAAGGATCAAGGACAATTCGCAGTACAATCGATCAATACATTCTTCGCAGATATTCAATATCAAGGAATGGTTGTCTGGGTAGGTATGCAAATGAACGGAGCCAAATGTTTACCTTTGCAAACCGATTCAGCCATTTTATATAAAGCCGTCCCTTTTGGAAAAGAATTATTTGTTCATATAAAAATTAATGAACTGACAGAAGTGAAAATGACAGCAGAATGTACCGTTTATGATGCAGAGGGAGAAGTTTACATGCTTACCTCAGGAGCGATGGTCACCATTTCCCGACAACTAGCCTGGTAATAAGTCGGCACCCAATAACTGAGGAAGAATGAGAAAAACACACACAACACAGACCAAGCATACTAAAAAGAAAAAACACTAACATAGAAAATGACAAAAATAGCCATAATAGGAACATCAGCATTATTTCCAGGCTCATCTAAACCAGATGAGTTTTGGGACAATCTGATGCAAGAGAGGGACCTAACTGGGCATGCAACAGAGGAGGATTTTGGGACAAAGCCCGAGGGAGTTTTCCAACAGGAAAAAGGAGTTGAAGACAAATGTTACTCAGTGCGCGGAGGATATATTCGGAATTTTAATTTTGATCCATCAGGTTATCAACTACCAGCAAATTACTTAGCAAAGCAGGACAAACTATATCAATGGTCACTCTATGCTGCTAAAGAAGCGCTAGTCGATGGTGGTTACTTAGACGACAAAGATTTACTTGCAAAGTGCGGTTTGGTTTTAGGAAATTTATCTTTTCCAACCGGATCATCGCACAAACTGGTCTCAGAGATGTATACGGACACGATGGCCGATGCGCTTAAGCAAGTTTTGAAAGATCCGGATTTCAAAATCAAAACCCATAACTCGATAAGACCTGACAACGAAGTACTGGATTACACGCCATCTGAAATGGTAACGGAGGCGCTAGGTTTGCAAGGTTCACACTATTGCTTAGATGCCGCTTGTGCAACTTCTTTGTATGCCATTAAATTAGCTTGTGATGAACTCGTGACCGGCAAGTCGGACCTCATGTTGGCCGGTGCAGTATCTGCATCTGACCAGTTGTTTATCCATATGGGCTTTTCGATTTTCCATGCATATGCACCACGAGGTTCTAAGTTTGTACCATTTGATCAGGACTCAGCAGGTCTAGTTTCATCAGAAGGTGCAGGTATGGTTTTACTAAAACGCCTTGAAGATGCAGAAAGAGATGGCGACAAAATACTTGGCGTAATAGGTGGCATTGGATTGTCAAATGATGGTCGGGGTAAGTTCTTACTTTCTCCAAATCCAAAAGGTCAATCATTAGCCTTTGAGCGCGCCTATGAAGGTAATGGGATATCGCCTAAAGATACCTCTTACCTTGAATGCCATGCTACTGGAACACCTCTTGGTGATGTTACCGAACTGAATTCTATTGCGAATTTCTTCAAAGCACATGACACCACTCCACTCCTTGGTTCAGTAAAATCAAACATGGGACACTTGCTAACAGCAGCTGGTATGACCGGTTTATTGAAAGTACTCATTGCCATGCAAAAGGAAGTGATTCCTCCAAGTATCAATTTGGAAAATCCAATTGTAGCTGAGGGAGATTGGGAAGGTAGCTCAAAGATGATCACTAAGTTGACCGCTTGGACAGGAGAGCAAAAGCAAGCGGGGATTAACTCCTTTGGTTTTGGCGGCACGAATGCACACATGGTGGTCAATAACTGGGAAGAAAAATTAGCCGGCTCTACAAAGTCAGGTCCGCAGATTCCATTACTTCCAATGGCAGTCATCGGTATGGATGCACACTTTGGCGATTGCAAAAATTTGGATGAATTCTATTCAACCATTTACAACGGAAAACAACATTTCAAAAGCTTGCCAAAGAATCGCTGGAAAGGAATTGAAGAAAACACGAAGCTTCTTCAGCGATATGGCTTTGAAGACGGCGAAGCTCCACAAGGTGCTTACATCGATGATTTTGAGATCGACTTATTGCGTTATAAAATTCAACCTAAAGAAGCAGAACGTCTGCATCCACAACAAGCTTTACTCCTGAAGGTGGCAGACAATGCGATTAAGGATGCAGGGCTTTCAGAAAGTGGCAACGTAGCTGTCTTGGTAGCAATGGAGACAGAACTGGCCATTCATCAATGCCTCGCACGTTGGGATGTTCCTTGGCAAATTCAAGATGCTTTGCGCAACTATGGAATCGAGCTCACGGAAGAACAAGAAGCAGAACTAACTCAACTTTGCAAATCAGCTATTTATTTTCGCGAAGGAAAAACAGCACCTTCCGAATTCACCTCATTCATCGGCAACTTAATGGCTTGTAGAATTTCCGCTTTGTGGGATTTTTCAGGCCCAGCCTTTACCGTTTCTTGCGGAGAGCATTCTATGTTTAAGACATTGGAGATTGCTCAAAACATGTTATCAATGGGTGAAGTAGACGCAGTTGTCGTTGGCGCTGTTGACTTTGCAGGTGGTGTGGAGAATGTGCTATTGCGAAACAAAAAAGATAAAATCAATTCCTCAGAGAAACCAAGCCTTTCATTTAATCAAACAGATGATGGATGGTTAGTTGGTGAAGGTGCCGGTGCAATCGTTTTGAAAAAAACGACTAGTGCCATTGAAGACAAAGTTTACACGGTTATTGAGCGAATTGGCAACAAGCAAGTATTAGAAAATAGCGGCTATTTAGAATTGGCCGCAACAGGAATTAAGTCGCAGGATGAATCAGAACAAAATGATTTATTTAAACTCGAAGCGAAAGCTCCGATTGCATTGGGTTCTGTAAAGGCCAATATCGGACACACTTATGCGGCCTCGGGAATGGCTAGTTTGATAAAAACAGCCCTATGTTTACATCATCGTTTTATCCCAGGTATTCCAAATTGGGTGATGGCAAAAGACAGTTCCGCTTTCGAGAATTCTTCTTATTACTTCCCTACGGAGTCACGCCCATGGATTCTTCAGAATGGACAAACCAAAAGAGTTGCTGCTGTAAACGGACTTGGAGACACACAAATTCGTTTGGCTGAAGCAAGCCAAAAGACAAATACCAACAATAGCTTTTTGCATCAAAATGCACCAAAGTTATTTTTGCTCAAAGGTTCCTCTCAAGCCAACTTGAAACAGCAATTAATATTACTGTCAGACGCACTTAAATCTGAGAACAACTTTTTGGATTTAGCACAACAATTCTACTCTACTTTTACAAACAGGAAAGGCACGCGAAGCATTGTTTTAATTGCAAATAATCTAAGCGAACTGGAAAAAGAAATTGCCTTTTTTCAAAACCAAATTGACAGCTCTTTCAAAAATAATGTTCCTTTAAGAACTCCTCGAGGATCCTACTTTGCACCTGAACCTTTAGGTGCTCATGGCAAAGTCGCTTTCGTTTATCCTGGTTCAGCTACAGCTTATAATAGATTGGGACAAGACCTTTTTCAACTATTCCCTCAACTCTTATCGAAATACGAAAATGAACTGGGTGATATTGATCAATTCATCAACTCTGATTACCTCTTTCCAAAATTACAAAGCAGAGATCAGCTAGCTCCAGACATTTACCAAAACGCCATTGCAATGATGTCATCGGGCGTATTTTACTCGGTGATGTATACGGATCTTTTGCAAAATTATTTTAAACTACAACCAGACATCGCCTTTGGTTACAGCATGGGTGAATGTAGCAGTATGTGGTACGCCCTCGGAGTTTGGCACCCAGATGGTGCACATAAGTTCAGAGAATCTGAGATCTTTAAAAATCGATTTGCTGGTAATCTCGAACTCTTATCAGAGCATTGGAATGTCTCAAATCAAGAAGCAAAAGATCGCTGGATTAGTTTGGTCCTATTGGCTCCAAAAAAGGAGGTTCAACAACTGATCACAGCGGAAGATAAGGTTTATCTTACCTTCATCAATACCGCAAAAGAAGTTATCATCTCAGGTGACAAAGAGCGTTGTTATGCTATAGCAAAAACCTTGAACTGTCCAGTCATCGAAGTGCCATTTCAAAATGTGATCCATCACGATTTTTGTAAAAACGAGAATGCAGGATTAATGGAAATGCATAACTTCCAGCTAAAGGAAAAACCTAACATTGATTTTTACTCGAGTATAACCAAGTCTGTTATTCCACTTGACAATCAAATGATTGCGCATAATTCAGTAGCTGTTTGTGCTCAGTCGGTTAACTTTCCTTCCACAGTAAAATCAGTTTATCAAGCTGGAGCAAGAATATTTATTGAAGTTGGTGCCCATTCAACTTGCACCAATTGGATTAGCGACAACCTAAAGAATAAAGAACATCTTGCCGTATCTATTGATCAAAAAGGCAAGTCGGATGCACAGGCACTTTTACACCTCTTGGCACAATTAGTAAGCCATGGGATAGAACTTGACTTATCACTACTCTACCCTGTTTTTGAGAAAGCTGATGAAGAGCGACAATTCATGAAAAAAATTATTCCTGGTGGACAATCTTTCTATGATATTTTTGCAGCAGATTCAGTTCGCGAACAATTCAAAAACATCAAAAAACAAAAGGTACAAGAAAAACAAATTGTAAAAGAATTAGCTTTTGCTGGTACCTCTGATATACCAACGGCTTCAGAGCCGAGAAACTGGAATCCTGCTTTTGCAAAAGTAGACCAGGTCTCATTAAAAAAATCACAAGAATACAATATGGAAAATACGACACTAAGTGTAAACGAGTCGACAAACTCCACCAAAGCAAATAGTAAGCTTGGAGAAAATGGACTTCGCCTTCAGGATTTTGAAGCAGGTGAACAGTTTGAGGGCAAAGAGATTGTCTTCTCCGAAGCTGATTTGGTTGAATTTGCTACTGGTAAGATTGGCAAGGTATTCGGTTCTGAATATGACATCATTGATACTTACAAACGACGGGTAATGTTGCCGATGTATCCATACCTTTTGGTCAGCCGTGTCACTGCCATGAACGCAAAACTGAATGAGTACAAAGCGTCAACGATGACGACGGAATACGACATTCCTTATGACTCATGGTATAGCACAGATAAACAAATTCCATCTGCCGTTTGTGTCGAATCGGGGCAATGTGATTTATTGTTGATTTCTTATTTAGGCATCGACCTTAAAAATAAAGGGAATCTGGTTTATCGCTTACTAGATTGTACGCTAACTTTTGTGGATGACTTGCCTTACGAAGGACAAACTTTGCGCTACGATATTTCAATTAACTCCTTTGTCAATAACGGTGAGAACATGTTGTTCTTCTTTAGCTATCGATGCTACGTTCAAGATCGTTTGGTTTTAAAAATGGATGGCGGATGTGCTGGTTTCTTTGCAGATGATCAATTGCAAGATGGCGCCGGTGTTGTTTATGCCAATAGTGAAATTGAAGCTAGGAAGCATGCAGAAAGAAAATATTTCACGCCATTATTGGAGACTAAGAAGACCTCCTTCTCTAAAGCTGACTTACAGCACCTTATAGATGGAAATCCTGAACTTTGCTTTGGCGACATTTCTTATTATGCCAATGGTCGAAACCCATCACTTCGCATTCCTCCAGAAAAGATTTTGATGTTGGACCGCATTACTTCTGTTGATTTGACAGGAGGTGCATATGGTCTTGGTTTTATCGTTGCCGAAAAAGATTTGAAACCAGATGATTGGTATTTCCCATGTCATTTCCGGGATGATGAAGTACTGGCAGGATCACTACAAGCAGAAGGTGGTGGAAACTTATTGCGTTTTTTCATGATGATGTTAGGTTTGCAACGATTGACGAAAGATGCGCGTTTCCAACCTGTTTTTGATGTACCACAGAAGGTACGTTGCCGTAAGCAAGTGACCCCAACTAAAGACACGAAGTTAATTTATAAACTAGAGATTAAGGAAATTGGTCTTTTCCCGAATCCATATATGGTCGGTGATTTGGAAATCATCTCAGATGGCATCATCACCGTTCACTTTGAAAACTTAGGTTTACAACTACGTGAGAAAACCAATCCAAGGTATTTAGAAACTGAAAAAGGCGTTAAAATTTCGCCAAGATCAGAAGGTGCATTATTGAATGAACACGACATTACTACTTTTGCTTTAGGGAATATGGCAGATTGTTTTGGTGAAGAATTCGCAGTATACAATGGCCGTAAATTATCGCGTCAGCCAAATACTGACCTACAGGTAATTTCACGTGTCTTGAAAGTTGAAGGTCAACGTGGTGAGTTCAGCAAGCCATCTACTATCTATGCGGAATACGATGTTCCAAAAGATGCTTGGTACTACGAGCAGAATTCAAACATGACCATGCCTTATTCTCTACTCATGGAGATTGCATTGCAACCTTGTGGATTGCTAGGAGCTTATTTAGGTTCTACCTTACAATTCCCTGAACACAATCTTTACTTTAGAAACCTTGATGGCTCAGGTGAATCCTTTGCGCTACCAAATGGGACAGATTTCCGTGGAAAAACCATTTCCAATAAATCGGTGCTGGTTTCATCCATAGCGCATGGTGGCAACATTTTGCAACGCTATACTTTTGAGCTTTCCATAGACGGACATATTTTCTATAAAGGTGATTCTTCCTTTGGATTCTTTTCTCCTGAAGCTTTAGCTTCGCAAGTTGGATTGGACAAAGGAGCGGAAGTACCAGCTTGGTATGTAAGCAATGGTTTAACATCCAAAGATTACATGCAAATCAAATTGGATTCGCTTTATGGCAAAATGAAATTATTTAAAGCGCCAGAATCGAAGCCACATTATCGTCTTGCGTCTGACCAATTGAACATGCTTCATGAATTGAAAATCGTGAAAGATGGTGGTCAATTTGGAAAAGGCTATGTGCATGCAACTAAGTTTGTCAAACCATACGATTGGTTCTTTACTTGTCATTTTTATTTAGATCCAGTTATGCCAGGTTCGCTTGGCGTTGAATCTATTTTGCAGGCAATGCAGGTATTTGCTTTACAACAAGACTTGGGTAAAGAATTCCGTTCTCCGAAATTTGTTCAGCTTGCTGATCATAAGAGTGAGTGGAAGTATCGTGGTCAGATATTATCTCCAGTTGAAGAAATGCATTTAGAATTTCATATAAAGACTATTGAGAAGCGTGGCGCTGTATTGGCGATTATTGCGGATGCTTATTTATGGAATGGTGAGATGCGTATTTATCAGGTTACGGACCTTGGTTTGGGTATTGAGGAGGCTCTTTAAGGAGGAGGATTACTTCGTCGGAACACAGATATATTTACTTCGGAACTTAGCTACAGCGCAGCGGTTCCGTTTGTAAACAAATAAACTTAAACCAGAGTCGAGGTGCAGCTCACCGGAACCGAATGTTCATTTTAAACGATAAGGCGACTAGCTTTAAACAAGCAGAACACTTTAGAAGGATAAACAATAAAAAAACAACGACAATGAATATAACATACAACGGAACCCCACAAAACCTATATTGGAAGGGTTCTCCACGTGATATTGTTTTTGAGAAAGAAGAGATTAGAGAGAAGTTAGAGCAAACACATTTGCCATGCTATGTAATGAAAGACTTTCGTGGACGAATTGGGCTAAGTAACACTGGTTCATTGGTATCTGAAGGAAGAGGTTTGCAAGTACTTGCCATTGCTAATCCAATGACAGCGGAGCAGTTGGGAGATCCAGGTTTTAAAAGTGATTATAAACTAAAGTATGCCTATAAAACTGGAGCGATGGCAAATGGAATTGCTTCAGCCGAATTGGTTATCGCCATTGGTCAGGCAAACTTACTCGGTTCTTACGGTGCCGCAGGACAAGTCGCTTCTAAGATTAGAACTTCTATTGAGCAAATGCAGGCTGCTTTACCTACACAAACCTTTGCCGTAAATCTGATTCACTCTCCAGTAGAGGAAGCGTTAGAAGCCAATGCAGTAGAACTGTGTTTAGAAAAAGGGATTAAAGTTGTAGAAGCTTCAGCATATTTGGCCTTGACTGAATACATCGTTTATTATCGAGTGGCAGGGCTTTCGCAAAATGCGGATGGAAGTGTCAATATTGGAAATAAAGTAATTGCAAAAATATCTAGAAAGGAAGTTGCTGCGCCATTCATGAAAGCAGCTCCTGAAGAGTTCGTAAATTCATTGTTGCAAAAAGGTAAAATTACGCCACAGCAGGCTGAGCTAGCGAAGCGAGTGCCAATGGCTGATGACATTACCGTAGAAGCAGATTCGGGAGGACACACAGACAATCGACCTTTGGTAGCCTTGTTACCCATCATTATTCAGTTGCGTGATGAGATGGAAATGAAGTATGGCTTTGCGCAAAAAATTAGAGTTGGTGCTGCTGGTGGAATTTCGACCCCTGCCTCTGCCCTAGCAGCCTTTATGATGGGAGCTGCTTACATAGTCACAGGTTCGGTAAATCAAGCTTGTGTGGAAGCTGGGACTTCAGAACATGTACGTAAACTTTTACAACAGGTTGATTCTACAGATGTGATGGGAGCTCCTGCTTCTGATATGTTTGAAATGGGTGTTGAATTGCAGGTTTTAAAGCGGGGAACGATGTTTGGTCCAAGAGCAAAAAAATTGTACGACTATTACAAGCAATATAAATCAATTGATGAGATTCCGACTGAGGAACGATTGAAGATAGAGAAACAGATATTTAGAAAACCCTTGGAGGAAGTTTGGCAAGGGTGTATCGAGTTTTTTGAGCAGCGCGATCCAGAACAGATTGCACGAGCGAAGGA
Organism: uncultured Saprospiraceae bacterium; assembly: GCA_937921775.1. GTDB lineage: Bacteria > Bacteroidota > Bacteroidia > Chitinophagales > Saprospiraceae > CALGLS01. The sequence goes on along the minus strand of CAKZUK010000018.1, from coordinate 14,093 downwards.
TAATCCGCATCGTAAAATGGCTTTAATTTTTCGCTGGTACTTAGGACTTTCATCCAATTGGGCAAATGCAGGTGTGCCGGAGCGTACATTGGATTATCAAATCTGGTGTGGTCCTTCTATGGGGGCCTTTAATGATTGGGCTAAGGGAAGTTATTTGGAAGATTATAAAAATCGTAAAGTAGCCCTAGTGGCAGAAGAAATTATGCGTGGTGCAGCCTTTCTATGGCGAGTGCAGGCGCTTCGAGTGCAGGGTGTTGGTCTTGATGGAAACTTGGGAAGAGTGTTTCCTAACGAAGCATTATTGGAGATGCCTTATTTACCTTGCTTAGAACCTTAGCTAAGCGAGTGGATTAGTGTCGAATGAGTTTTTCATGTGATTGAATTAATTTCTAACACAAGAACACTAAAATTAACCATAACATATTATTTTCGTAATTTGAAGTATTATTTTATCCGAAAGGATTAAAAATTTCTCAGTTAACAAACACTCCCAAAACGAATTAAATATGATTATTTTTAGAGGCTTAGGCATCTTAGCTCCCATCGTCTTTATAATCGTTTATTTTGCCCTTTATTGGTTTTGTAAAATCTTTTCTTCACCAGAAATGGATCAAGGTTGGTTCGTTTATGTTGGCGCTGCTATCGCAGGACTTGCTACTTGGATAGTTGGCTCAGGCTTTAATAGCGAGATCTATAAAATTCAGCGAAAGCAGCCAGAACAGGAAGTATATTCGCATTCGCTATTTTTTATTCCAATGGAATTTTGGGCCATTCCTTTTGTTATCGTAGCAATGGTCTATGGACAAAAAAATACAACTAAAGCAAACTACTATAAAGAGCGGGAAGAGAAACATGCAGTAAAGAAAAAAAATGATTTCGATAACAGCATCGTTGAAAAGGAGTTTTGGATTGACAAACCCAAAGTCGGAGATTATTATACTTTGCGATTCAAAAAATATAATAATAAGCTTAGAAAAGACATCACCCGTATCAGTCCTTTCAAAGTCACCGATTACAAAGGTAATCAGATTCAACTATCCTCCCCATTCGATGATCCCACTGAAAGTGAAAAAAAATATTACTATAAACAAAAGGAACTCTTAAGTTTGTTCGAATCGAAAAATGAGCAAGGTAAATCTTATTGGTTGGATAAGTCTGCATTAAAAAAAGGCATTAATCGCAGTTATAACAATACAAAAGATGACCTTTCTTATATCCCTGATTTCATGGGCGATCGATCTTTTGCTATCAATAATCTATGGCGGATAGACGGCCCGACTTTTAAATACCATACAGGCCATTGGAATTCTTCTGCTAATAAATCTCCTAAAGTTAATCTAGTTATTAAAAATAATGGTCTAGCTGCTGATATTTATGCGGTCCAATATATTGGATCTAAAATTACTTGGGGCAAGGATCGATATCAATCATCTGGCCTGATCGATTTTAATAAAAAAAGAGATCATACACCGATCAACCTTGGTGAAAACCTTTACATATCTGGCAATATTTCTGATGTAAACTCGCCACGTCTTATCCAAGTCTTTTGCCATGATAGTGCTGGTCGCAAATTTAGATTTGATATCCGACCAAATGGAAATGACTTGACTATTGAGCGGATTGAACTGGAGGGCTTGGAGAAATAATGGACTGTCGATAGTTAGATTGAGATAGAGGATACTTGAGCTATAATTTACACCCAAACACTCTATCGGACTCAGCCCATTTTTTAGCTTAGGATTTTGCCTCTTTACAGATAAATGGTAAATTGTGGGACATTCCAAATTGAAAAACCGTTATAAATATAAACTTAGCTTCTCTTTCAAGCTACGCTTTTTAAACTAAGAAAGTCAACTACTTAAGGCCATACCCCTTAACTTATACCTTATGCAAGAACAACACAAGGCTTTGTGCAACATCATCAACCAATTTCACAGCCTTGAGGCTAAGTTGATGACTAGTGAAGAGAATCAATCCCTCAGTCGAAGATTTCAACGAATCAAGAAATCGTTTGAAGAATTGAATCTTTTTGTTCACAATCCAATTGGTGAAGATTACTCTGAAACTCGACTCGACTGTGAGGCTTCCATTTCTGGTGAATCCAGTGAAAACCTAAAGATTATTGAAGTCATCAAACCCCTTGTCTATTTTAAACATGAAGGTGACAATGAACTGATACAGAGAGCTCTTGTTATTGCCGAGGGAAGAGCTGAATGAACGTTTATATTTTCGTTCCGACAAAAGACGAAAGCATTCCTATAAAGTGTTAGCCAAATCTACACTATAGGAATTCACGAAAGCAGGAAACTTCGGCTTTCAGCCTTCGCACTAAACGCCGCAAAGGTGCATTATAATTATCCAACAAAAATAAAACATGAGTACCACTATAGATTACGGAATTGATCTCGGAACCACCAATTCAGCTATCGCAAGATATGTGAAAGGCGAGGTCATCGTTTTTAAAAACCCTATCAGTTTGAAAGAAACGCTACCATCCGTCGTAGCTTTCAAAAATGAACGCACAATTGTTGGTGACAAGGCCAGAGAAATGTTGAAAAAATCATCCAATAATGTCTTTGGATTATTCAAACGAAAGATGGGAACTTCTGATTCCTACATGGTCGGTGATACCGGCAATATGCTTTCTCCTATCCAACTTTCTAGCATCATTCTCAAAGAACTTAAAAATTTCATTCATAGTGAAGGCAGCACCGAATCAGTTGTAATCACAATTCCTTCTGCCTTTGATACGGTGCAATCCAATGCGACTAAAAAGGCGGGGTACGAAGCGGGCTTTAAAGAAGTCGTTTTATTACAGGAACCAATTGCTGCTTCTCTAGCTTATGCCAACAAAAGTAATCTCAACATTACAGATGGTAAATGGTTGGTATACGATCTTGGTGGTGGAACTTTTGATGTGGCGCTTACCGCAATTGATGATGGCGAACTAAAAATATTGGATCACGAAGGTGATAACTATCTAGGAGGTACGGATTTCGACAAAGCAATCATCGAACAATTCATCATTCCAAAGCTAAAAGAAAAAGGAACCTTTGCCAATCTAGAAACAGAATTAAAAACAGCTTCTGGAAAATACAATCGCTTATTTTACAAACTCATGTTCCTTGCAGAAGAAGCAAAAAAAGAATTGACCAACTCCCCTATCGCTGAAATCGAATTTGAAGTAACGGACGACAAGGGAGATGATCTCGACATATATTTAGAACTTAGCAAAGAAGTTTTTGAATCACTCATCCAAGCTTCAATAGACAAAACCATCCAACTGATTGATGCAATCATCGAACGAAACCAAATTTCTAACGAAGATCTCAAATGCATTTTATTAATTGGTGGCTCTACCTATATTCCTTTGGTTCGAAGCAGACTTCATGAAAAATATGGTATTGAAATAAATACCTCACTGGATCCAACTACCGCTGTTGTTATCGGAGCGGCTTACTACGCAGGCATCAAACCAAAAGCGAAAAAGACCGCGACTAGTTCCGCAACTACTTCACTCAAAAAAGGCAATTTCAAATTTGCCTACGAACGTGTTGTTCGAGAAGCATCAACGATGCTATTGGTCATGGCACAAGAAGAGACTGAAGGTTTGCAATATAGAATTACTCGATCCGATGGTGGATTTGATTCAGGCCTTTTGCCAATGAGCAAACAAATCACTGCCGACCTTCCATTAATTCCCAATGCACACAATGCTTTTCAGTTTAACATTCTAGACAGCGTGGCTAATCGAGTCTTTGTAGAAGAGATCGGAATTACGCAAGGTAAATTTAGTATTGATGGTCAACCACTTCCTAATAATATTTGTCTAGAAGTAGATTCAATTGAAAGTGAAACGACATTTTTGGAACCTGTTTTCAAAAAGAATGATATTCTTCCTTTGCGGAAAGTTATTACCAAACAAGTTTCCAAAACCATCTACAAAGATTCGAATGAAGAGATTGTCATTAAAGTTTTTGAAGGTGATATCGATTCTATACCTGCAGCGAACAAACTCATTGGAATGATCAGTGTAAGTGGTAGTTCGCTAGATCGAGATTTGATAAAAGGCTCTGATATTGAATTGACGCTCGAGATTACAGAGTCCCGCGATTTGAAAGTAGGTGCTTATTTTACACTGACGGATCAAGAATTTGAAAATACCTTTAGTAGTTCAGAATCGAGTATTACCAAATCTGTTTTGCAGACGGAATTGAATAGCTTCCAGACCAACCTTGGTGTCAAACTCCAACAGTTAGAAAAAGATGCTAAATATGAAGAAGCGGCAAGAGTCGTTGCCATAGATAAGGAAATCAATGAATTGAAATCAGAATTGGAAGGTATTGCAGATGATCAGATTTCAGACGACTTCTACGTACTTGATGTCCGAAAGCGAGAACTTGGCAAAAAGATGCAAGCGGTTTTCAATACTTCTTTTCTTACCAAAACGATTGAAGATTATTATGAATGGAAAGAGACCACAGAGTTTCGGCTCATAGACAAAGAAGCAACGGAACAGGACAATGCTGAATTTAAAAAAGTCGTTGAAGATGAGGTGAAATTTTTGCAAGAAGGAAATATCACCACCATCAAAATGAAGATCAATCATCTGCTGAGTATTTGTCGCAGGATTGCACAACGGACACCAATGACTTCTGAAGACGTGATGATGCATTACCTGTATCTCAAAGGACAAAAATATATGGCTAGAAGCAAAGCCAATGACTTAATTGCAAAAGGTGATCATGCTTTGGAGAACAAAAACTACATTGAATTAGTCTCTGTAATAAAAGAGCTATCCATCTTAAAAGACAAAGAAGGCAATAGTGATTTATTCAAAAACAAAGGAACAGGACTTAAATAAATGACCTATACCAACCCGCTTGGAATATTCTCAGAGGCTCAATTGGATAAACTAACAGATAAACATCTGAAGAGTTTGAAGAAAGAGATCTTGTTGCATTTTCAGTTATCTGATAAAGCGACCATTGACCGCAATGGAAAGCAATACGACAAAAATCAAATCCTCGAAATATTTGATGATCTTCAACAAAACCTTGAGGTGCATTTGAAGATATTCAATAACAAAGCTTTGTTGGCCTTTTTGGAAAATGCAGATTTAGATTTTTTCAAAAATAAGCAAGCCATTGATGCAGTCCAGCGAGATTATTTATTTCGAGATAGAATAGATAAGCATGTTGCGGAGCAAATCAACTTGGTTAGTGCTAGTCTAGTCAATAAGCTCACCGCTAAAAGTCCTGAAGCGCTCGAATCCATCTTGAATTATAGCTCAAAGATGAGCAGTAACATCAAAGACAAAGCTTATAATAAAGCTTATTTGGGCTTGAAGACCCATGTTGATAATTTACGCAAGAAGTATCCGCATCCGTTTATAGCAAGCAGCGGTCTAATTATTCATCCTGATCTTTATGAACTGATTGATCCGGTGTTTTACGATTGCTTTAAGCACTTGCCAGGAGCATTTCAAGACATTGGCTACACCTATGGAGTTTGGTGTCATAATGAGATTGTCAACAAAGCATTTGAGCGAGAGACCATGTATTTTCTTTACGAAAGGAATGACTTGTCTGTCATTGTGAAAGCAATGGAAATCGGCTGTAACGTAACGAAGTCAGAAGCCTTTCGAGAAAACACGCAAGAGATTAAAAACTACTTGGCGGATCAAGACTTGAAGCCGAAGCCGCAACAAGCGAAATTTCAATCTCAATCTCAATCGAAATCTCAAAGTCAAACTCAAGCGAGCTCGAAATCCCAATCCCAGTCACCGCCTACTTCACGGCAAAAAACGCCTCGATATAGGCAAGGTAATTCAAAATCTAGTGCTGCTGGAACTGGAAAGACATTGATTACAGCTATTCTCGTGATCGTTGGTATACTCAGACTTTTGTTGGGCATTGCTCAATGCAACAAAAATGATTCATACACCAGAAACAATGGTTATGGTCAACAGCAGGATTACCAAAAAGAAGTTCAAGATTTAATAAAGAAACAAACGAGAGCCAGCCGTTTGCAGAATCAAACTAAACTATTAAGATATATTGGTGATGACAAATCCATGTGGAACTCCAAATTGCTACGCACAGAAGAAGTTAATAATGTTATTGAACTAGATTATGAAGTGGATGTTTTTCCAACTAATTATCAGGATTTCTCATTTTTGATTCCGGACAAGATAAAAGAAAAGTACTTTGGAGAAAGCAAAGATTATGTGGTCAAATTTAGCAACAAAGATTTTCCGGGCCGAAGCTTTTCGTATCGCTTCCGTTGTAATGTCAACAGTATGGATCGCAAGAATAGTGTCACCCTTGATAAAAAGAGCAGTAATGACGGGAATAAACTTTCTTTTACCGTAAAGCGCTTGCTCAAAAGGAAAAAACTTAAAGGGACCATAACAAGATATGGAACTGTAGATAATATCTTTACTGAGCTGGTAAAAGTCCCCTTTGAAATTGCTGATGACCTAGAGACTGAACCGATCGTAGAGGAAGTTAATCCTAATAAAATCCCAAGTTTTTCAGAAGAGAAATTTGATCGATGGGATGATTATTCGATTTCAAATATAAAAGATCAACATTACAAAAACATAATACTCAATAACTTCAATCAAGTCGCACATAAAGTGCTGAAGCAAGGAAATTACTATAGTATTCAAACGATGGCCAGCTATTACCCCAGAAGCCAAGGTGACCAGCTGCTGGAACCAAAGACAGAAAGTGTCACCGAATTAAAAGGTAATCTTCACCTTGAATATGTTTCTAGTGAAGATGAAGTAGCTACGCTAAGCATGTATGGCAATAATTTTTACATCCGGTATTTTGTTAGTGGTGAAACTAAGCGTATCATTGGAATGAATATGGCGACTCCCTCAGGGATGGGTGATGTGGTGGAAGTGATTGAAGTGTTTTTTGAATAAGTAGAGAGCTAGACGTTTACTAAATAACTCTTTCTATTCACACAGGAATAACAACAAAGTCCCAAAAGCATTCATAAAATAAATATTTTAAACACAATGTCTTATACCAACCCTCTTTCAATATTCAGCCCAGAGCAAATAGATACGCTAAGTGCTGAGAAACTGAAAAGTCTAAAAAAGGAGACCCTACTCTATTTTCAGCTTTCGGATGATGCGACTATTGAACGCAATGGCAAACAATTGGACAAGAATCAGGTACTAGAAATATTTGAGACCCTCCAATCAGAATTAGACTTGCACTTAAAGATATACCAAAACAAACCGCTCTTGGAATTTCTGGAATATCAAAAAATGGATTTCTTTTCAGATAACAATAGTCAGGATTTGGTTTTAAATGATTCTGAACATAAGTCTCAGATTAACGAAACGCTTGCAGAAGAACTCAATAAATATACCTCAAGTATCATTTCGAATGTCCGCTTTTCAACGCTGGGTCAACTAGAGCTAATTGCTAAATACAGCGAAAAAGTAGATCAAAAATTCAAGGATAATGCCTATTCCAAAGCCTATCGCGAATTGAAAGCTTTTGTAGACAAGATGCGTGAACAATACACTTCTCCATTTTTAATGACTGAAGGACTATCCTTTCATCCTGATTTAGACAAACATGTCAATCCTTTACTCTACCGCTGTTTCGAATATTTACCTGGTCCATTTCAAGACATTGGATTTCTGTATGCTGCTTGGTGCCACAACGATATTGTCAATAAAGCATTGAATAGAGAAGCTGATTTTACAAAATACAAACGCTTGAATCTGAAGACCGTTTCAAAGGCGATGGAAATTGCAATTAATGTTTCTGACAATGATTCTTTGCAAAAAAGTAGTCATCAAGTCAAAGAGATTTTAAAAGGCAAATCTACTGCCCCACGTCAAGCTAAAAAACGGCCGTCTAATCCATCGAGAGATAAGTCCGATTCGGAGTTTAAGTTTCCTAAATTTGATAAAAACATGGCAAAGCTTGTCTTGCTTGTTGTTCTTGCTATCATTGCAGGATTAATGTTGCTTGCTAAGTTTACGGGGCAAAACTACACGACTACTGAGCCGCCATCAGAAAGCCGTGAAGAAAAGCAACCATTAGACACGAAAACAAAACGACTAGAAACGGACAAGCCAAGAAAAGAGCAAACACCTTCCGATAGATAAACAAAATATTTTATAAATAGGAAACTCAAAAATGACCTTTAAAGAAATCAAAAAGGTTCCAACAATAAAATCCCTGTCAGAAAATGGAGTTCATAAAAAACATATTTAATAAAAAAGAAGAAGGCCCAATTCAAAATTACCAAGACTTTTGGAACTGGTTTTCCAAGCACCAAAAGTCTTTTTACAAAGTCGTTGAAAAGCGGGACAATATAGAGTCAGATTTCTTTGATCATCTATCGCCAAAATTGGACGAACTACACGAAGACATCTTTTTCGTCAGTGGCATGGCAGGTGACAAAACTGCCGAGTTGATCTTCTCAGCAGAAGGAAGAATCAAAAACTTTTTCGTAATAGAGGAACTCGTGGCAGCAGCTCCCAAAATAGATGGTTGGCTATTCACCGCCTTCAAACCTGCTAATAACATTGAGGATCTAGGTATTGGAATTCATGACTTAAACTTCACCCCTGAAAAACTCAATTTTCATGCAAACATCCATGAAGATTATCCAGACGAAATTGACATTACCGTTACCTACGAGGATTTTACACTTGACAACAAAGACGAGTCAACCAATGGCGTTTATATATTCATTGATCACCTTTTGGGAGAAGTGAATTTTGCTGAAATCATTGACAACCTGACGGTATGCGGCCCATCTGAAGCAACTGAAGACCTTATCCCCATCATTAAATTGGAAGCCTTTCTCAAATGGCGTCAAAAGGAATTTATTGAAAAACACGAAGCTACCCGAAGAGACACCGACAATGATGGCTACTCCATGCTGGAAGGTACTATGGAAAATGGAAATCCTTTGCTCGCCGTAATCAATCGAGATTTATTAAACTGGGATGCCAAACCATCGCACCCTTGGTTTATGACCGTAGAAATAATATACGACGGGAGTGACAATAATGGCCTACCTAATGAAAATGACTTTCAATTACTTATGGAGATTGAAGACGAAATACTACTTGAGTTAAAAGATTACGATGGTTATCTGAATATTGGTAGAAGAACAGTGGATGACAACAGAGAAATATTCTTTGCTTGTAAGGAATTTCGTAGATCATCAAAGACTGTATTAAGGATCGTTAAAAAATACAAAGAAAAGATCGAAATGGATTATCACATTCACAAGGATAAATATTGGTTGACGATGCGGGCCTTTATGTAAAACTAATTATTAGAGCAAGCCAGTTTAGTCTAGTAAAATTGTAGTAAATAAAAAAGAAAACGTTTACTGAGATTGCCATCCCATCCTAAACCAGATGAATAAGTCTCATTCTGATCAGCTGGACTTGGAAAAGTACTGAGCACCGCACCATCTGTTGTATCAACCTGTAGGATCATTTTATTATCGTTATCTGTAAGCCATAAGTCTTCTCCGTCAAAAGTTAATCCCAAGGGAATTAATACCGATAGTGGAATAACTTTAATAACAGAACCATCGATAGGAGATATCTGAAAGAGTACATCTTCATCATATCCTGTTACCCATAAGTGTTGACCATCAAAAGCTAATTCCAGTGGCGTGTCTGTTGGACTTGGTATGACGTTTACAATGTTGATAGAAGAGGATGCAGCTACCGTATTCACCGTCATGCTACTTACAAAGGATTCATCTGTAGTTGGCATTCCAAAGGGGTCGAGCAAGGTCTGTGCAATAGAGCTATAGCTTAGCATACAGCTAAAGAAGAAGAGGGCTAGGTGTTTAATTTTCATGCTTTTGTGTGTGTGTTTAGTTGGCAATTATAAATCGAGTAAAATTGAAACTAGGATTTAAATATAAGCTTTATTGTCAAAACATTGTATTCCGCATACAGAATATTGAAAATACCAAACCGCAGTCTCCCCTTTCATTCATCGAGAAAGTTCAGGTCTAAGTAGAACTTAGTCGCATTTTGAAGCTAACAAAGTTAGTTTGTAACTAAACCAACCACCACCTTCTAAGAAGGTGGTTTGACAATTGCTGAAGGCACAGCCTTCTTACCCTAAAGACCATTTTCATTGATATAAGAAAATATTGAACACCGAATCGTTGAATTCTGAATTTTGATTTTGCCCAATATCGCGGAACTTCACATCTGAGGAGCATTCAAAATTCAGAATTCAACGATTCATTATCCTGCCTGGCGGCACCGACAGGTTCAAAATTCATAGGCGATTTTAAAATGCAAAGCTAAAAAGAACATGACCACCTCCAAAGGAGGTGGATTTCTAATAAAAATTAAAAATCTAAACTATCTCTATGAATAAATTCACTTGCTCAACTTGTAGTGAGATTCATCCTTTGGTCACACTTCTCGAGTTTCCACAGCCAGCTATTATTTCAGCTATATCAAGTGGTCAGTCGGAAGCGGACTTAAACGTATTGTCAAAAAATATTTACCGAATTGATTGGAAAAAATTAATTATCAAAGTTGAGTTAAACTTAAGGATCCTAGACTATGAAGACGATTTAGACATTTTGATTTGGTCTGAAGTTGACCTTAAACACCTTAAAGAAAAGTTACCCGAATTCACCTCAAAAAAAGGTGGCGATATCGTCCTTGATGCTAAGCTTATTCAGGAGATTCCATTTTACAGAAACACAATTAACAGTCCAATTACATTGACAATTAGCCACGATGGCTTTGACCTTTATGTAAAATCTGTAACTACGAATGAACAATTAATGGCTGATATAGAGAAAGGAATTGAATTAAAAGACCTGACAAAAATATTGGAGCAATTATATCATTACGATGAAACTAATTTCGATGAAAATCCAGACTAAACTTTTATTTACAGAAGATCTAATTACTGAACCTACACATGAACGAGTGGAGGATTTCAGAAATGCTTATCGCATTTTACTAGCTTTGATCCGCAAGTGATTCATATTCTGACAAAGCATCTTTTCTGACAAGAAAATTACTACCTTGCTTGCCGAACAAAAAACAACAGATAATATGAATTTCAGATTCCTAGTCTTGCTTTGCTTAACTTTGACATTCTCCTGTATTTCTGAAACTTCCGAACAAAATACAAAGCCCAAGGCAATTGACAAACAAGAAAATGCTTTTCTCCTAAAAGATGGCAAACCAGTATCTTTTAAGCCGTATGCGAATGAACAAATCATAGTTACAAAAAATCACGAAAAAGAAAGCATTCTCAGATATGCTAAATTAAAAGATTGCATCGATTTTTATTGCAGCAATACTTTTGGTAAATCCAAAATACATCGACGGAGCAACAATGGAAAGTATTTTATTGAATACGATCCGGTGAGTTCTATCAATTCCCTTTATCTAGCATCCGAAATAGACCAAGCAATAGCTAGTCTAAAGCTTGAAGCAAATAATCCAGAATTCAGTATTGAAACAATCCCATTAGAAGATGAAGCAGGTATATTGCTGACCGATGGAATTTATGGCTTTACAAAGTATGGACTTAATGATGCTCAACTTGTAAAAGAATTTCAAGTAAAATTCAATACGGAATGGCAGCATGAAAAATTCATCGTATTAAATGCTCAGAATAAATTACTCGTTTTCAAAAGAAACTTAAAAGAACAAAAAGCGCTTGTAGACTACTACTCTCTTGATAATGGCAAACTCATAGACACTAAAGTCATCAATAATAAATACAAACGACTTAATTATCTTAGTTTCCAAAAACTACTCGCTTTTCATCATCTGAATGGCCTCATGGTCAAAGATGAACTTTGTCAAAAAACGATTTGCGAAATACCTCAGCAACTAATCAATGAAACCTTTACCGTAAATCATAATGATCAGCAAACCAAAGGCTTGATCCGAACTAAACAGGGATTCACAGCATATTCCCATAGTCCCCAACAACTTGATACTATAAAATATACCTTATCAGAAAATAGTTTTGCGCATCAATTTTTTAATACCAAAAAATATACGGGTGTTTTATATTTCGAAAAGGATATGAGCGCTTCTGATTTCCAAATTTCAGAACAAGGACTCATCGTTTTCTCAAAAGAAACAAATGCCATCTCAAAAGTTATCCTCTCAATCGAGGGCTTAGCAAGCATAAGTTTTGATATAGATGAAGCATTAATACTCGAAATCAATAAATTGCATCACACCGTTTTACTCCACAAACTTTAAGCATCACAATGAGTCTAAATTTCATTCATCTAATCATCTCTTGGATGCTAGTCAGCCTTATTTGGTTGATTCAATTGGTACACTATCCTAGTTTTCGATTTATTCATGCAGATGATTTTCTAGCCTTTCATCAGCATCATACGACTTCCATTGTATGGATGGTCATTCCATTGATGCTTGGTGAGTTAGGAATCAGTTTTTATTTGTCCTATCAATCCGGATGGCAAATGATTCATCTGTTCCCTTTTATTCTAGTAATCTTACTGTGGCTTTGTACTTTTCTAATTCAAATCCCAATTCACGATAGTTTATCCAATGGAAAAGATCTTGTGCAAATCAAAAAACTGATAGATACCAATTGGCTTCGAACCTTCTTGTGGACGGTGAAGGCGATTGTAGTTAGCTATTATTTTATTAAATATTCAGACGGAGGTTTCCAACTAAAGTGATTTTGAACCAACTAAGTAACGGGACCAAATTATTTAGATATTTCCGGTTTTTAAATAATTTCCTAAACGATTGACCGATAGGGAATTAGTGTGGGAATTTTTCAAAACCACTAAAAGGAAATATTTAAATAATTCCGTTAAACTACTTAAGTCCTTGGAAGTTGTTTTAAGTATAAAACCTTTCACAATCAAAAACTGTTATAAAATCTATCAGTATTAACAAGTCATGCAAATAACCACCATTACTTTCTTCAAATATAAAGGCCTTGTGCATAAAGCTTGGGCTTTTGGGATGATGCAATTCGCACATGCTGGATTATCAAAGGTAGATGGCTTAAGCTTCTACAAACTAATGGGCAGTGGAAAAGGAATGGGATTCAACCCACTTCCTGATTGGTCTACCTACGCATTACTACAAGTCTGGGATTCAGAAGCAAGTGCAGATGTTTTTTTTGAGCAATCAGAATTAATGAACAAGTATCGAACTCGAACTTCAAACATCTGGACACTCTATCTCAAAAATATCATAGCTCGTGGCGAATGGTCCGGTAGCAATCCTTTTCAAGCAAGTACCGATCTAGACTCCTCCGACCCACAACTCGCCGTCATCACCCGAGCAAGCATCAAACTTTCAAAGCTCCGGAAATTCTGGTCCTACGTACCCACTTCCCATAGTAAGTTGCAGGAGAATAAAGGGCTGATCTTCACCAAAGGAATTGGAGAAATCCCCATCATTCAAATGGCGACCTTCAGTCTTTGGAAAAACGCAGCAGCCCTTAAGGCCTTTGCATATAAAGGAGCAGAACATCGGAAGGCGATTGAGATGACTCGGGAATTGGACTGGTATGATGAAGAGCTATTTGCTCGCTTTCAGGTGATAAAACAGGTGGGAAGCGATTGGAATACAGAGACAACTCACGGTTATTAAGGGATAAGGATTAAACAACTCGATAAAGCAAAAGAGTATCTGGTCACCAGTAACAAAAAATCATCTGAAATTTATTTGGAACTTGGATTTAAAGATCTCGCTCATTTTAGTAAAACATTTAAAAAAGAATTTAATGTCGCTCCTTCTGAACTCTCAAAATTATGATTATCCATTATATGACCAATAAAAAATGGCACAAATAGACAAGTTGCAAGAAAATTGAATATCTTACTTTTGTCAAAACATACTTCACACTAAAATTTTCATTCATGAAAAGCAAAAAATTATTCTACTTTATCCCCATCTGCTTATTTGCCAGCATACTGATTGCTGCAGAATTTAGCGAGAATGAGTTTAAATCAGATACGCTTGCTGAATCAACAACAGAAAACTCCTCCACTGTTAATTCCGAAGAAAGTTTCGACCTTATGATGCAAGTACTTACCCATCAACG
>CAKZUK010000017.1 GCA_937921775.1 uncultured Saprospiraceae bacterium | reverse complement strand
TTTAAATAATTCCGTTAAACTACTTATATTTTTTTGTTGAAATAATTGAGAATTAAAGTCGTTTTTTTTTCGTTAAATTAATGTTATATTTTATAGGTGCAGATGAAACTTAGCTGAGTTTCGCAAGCAAATAAACGTTGCACTTATTTTTATATTCGTTATAGTGGTAACTAATTGTTTTGTTGATACCTCTCTGCTGATGCAGCAAACAATAAAGTTTCATATAGCTTTTTTGGACTTTAAATGGGTTTAGATGCACTGTTTTTAGCAGCTGTTGGTATGTCTCGTTAACTATTCCTTCATCCTCAAAATATAAATTACTATGAAAGTATCTTTCGTTTTAAAACTCTTTTTCTGTGCCTTATTTTATTTAAGTCTTTCAAGTCATACCAATGCTCAATGGAGTCCACAGAACGCGGACTTAACTGTACCTAATAATAGAGAAGGAGCTGTTGGGATTGGAATGGAGAATAATCCTTTAGCTATTTTACATGTTTCTCAAAGGATACAAGGGCAATCCGATTATCCTCCTACTTTTCGATTAGAAAGATTTACTACATTAGGTAGTGGTGGAATGACAACTTCCAGATGGGATATTACCCCAAGCAATGACGGTTTGCAATTTTTTGGTGGAGATATACTTGGTTCTTATCACGCTATGAATATCACTCAAACGGGATTAGAAGTAGCAGGTTCAAAATTACAGTTAGGATATGGAGGTACAACCTCTAGCGACGATATGACAATCGCTTATAGTAATATTGTAAACGGTAATTATCTAGCCTTCAATGGAACATACCAAGCAACAAATGGTTCTTGGAAAGGACCAAGTGGAAAAACAGTTATACATTCAAATGTAGATGGTACGCTTTATTTTTCCACTGAAAGTCAAGGTAACTATATTCCTTTGGGGCAAAAAAATAGGTTAACAATAACGCCTGAAGGTACCTCAATATTTGGAGATATTGAAGCTCGGCAAACACTGAGTATCTCATCTGGTGGTCGCTCAATATTAAGATTTAATCGAGATGGAGAAAACGGAGATTGGGAATTACTCGGTAATCAAGATGGGCATCTTGAATTTAGAGGAGGTATAGATGGGGAAGGCACTGAGCTCCCAACTTTGATGAGATTGAAACCCACAGGAAAATTAGCTATTGGAACTGTTGACAGTCCTGATTGGGTAGGAGGTGTTGATATCAGTAATTACAAATTATACGTTGAAGGAGGAATCCTTACGAAAGAAATCCGAGTCAGAACGACCTGGTCTGATTACGTTTTTGAGAAAGACTATAACTTACTCCCACTAGAAAGGGTTGAATCGTATATCAAAGAAAATGGCCATCTGCACTATACACCTTCCGGAAAATCTATTGAGGAGAATGGACTGGAATTAGGTAGTATGATGGCCAACCAACAGGAAAAGATTGAGGAGGTTTATTTGCATCTGATTGAGATGAATAAAAAATTGGCTAACTTGGAGAAGGAGAATGAGGCGCTAAAAGAACAGGTGAAAGACTTGAAAAAATAAAATTTTTACTTCAAAAAAATAGCTTTTATGAAAACATTAAAATTGGCTTTTGGGGTGGTGGTGATTGTGTTGTTAACTTGTCAGTGTCGGGATGATGATGATCTAGATCCGTGTGATATTGAGGGACTAGCTCCTGTAACGGCAGCCTTTACGACTAGTTATGAAATGGGCTGGCAGGATAGTATACGGCGTTTTGAAGTTGACACTTTTATTGATCCTAATTTCGTTATTTTTACGGCTTTGCAAGAAAATGCCACCTATCATTGGACCGTAGGTGATGACCCCAGAGTGTTTGATCAAAAAGAATTCACCTTGAATTTTAATGATGTAGGAAGTTCGATAAATATACGATTGATTGTTAATGCTACCCCCAACCTTGAGTGTTTTCCAGATGATGACGGTCAGGATACGATAAGCAAGACGATTTATTTTTTTGATATAGAAGAAAGTCTGATGTTAGGTGTATTTCGTGGAGTGGTAAGTTCTGCGCCAAATGATACATTTAATATTGATATACATCTTATTCCGCCTTACAATGATGATAGCAATATCGATAATCTTCCGAATGGATGTATTCGAGATGAAGTTAATCGTTTAAGTTTTCGACCGGGTTATAAAGAACTTAGGATGGGAAGCCTTGGCAATCTTATAGAATGTCCACAACCACAGGGATGGGGAACTTTGGATTCCGATAGGCTTCTTACACTTGAGTATACCATATGGGATCCTGCTATTCAGGAACTTACCTCCGATTCATTCATCGGTAAAAAAATAAACTAAAAATGAAACGTACATTATATATGATTTTAGCCATAATCAATTTTGGTATTTATTTAAATGCTCAAGATTGTAGTGAAACAATAAATACGGAGCCAGGAACGACAAAAGAGGTATATGACTGGCGGCAAACACACTATGACGTTGTTCTTGGAGTGGTCGGAGATGCGGAGGAACTAATGATAGAATCTCCTTATTTTAACGGTGATGACCTTAATAATAATATATATCATATAAATAATCCTGCCCTTAAAGATTTTCAAGATTCTGAAGGATGGGAATTAGTAACAAAAAGGTTTGGAGCCTCCGATGATCCCGTTGGCAGGCCTTTTTTAGTAACTTATAATCGATATGAAGGCGTACTAAGAGTGTTGGTGTGGATACGTCAAGGAGTGGCTGGATACAATAGTGCTAATTTGACTTTATTGTTTAATGATAATGAAGCCTATCAATCTGCAGCCCTTAGTTTGATCAATACGCCTACCACAGCTTTGGATTCTTGGCTAAGAGATATTAAGATGCACACGCCGAATTCATACGTAAATCAGGAAGGTGCTGGCTTTTGGCTTTTTGCAGATTATCCCATAGCTTATGATCCTTGTACTTGTAATAATTCTTCTACATTACAAGTGCTTGCAGAGCTTATCAATGTTAGTACCATTACATTAGAAATGGAAGGAGGGGGGACGATAGAGCAGATACTTGATACGGGTAATAGTACACCTTCTCTAAGTAAAATTGCTAATGAAGCAATTGAGAACGGAACCAAGGTAAGTAAATCATTAGCTGGTTATGTCACAACGGCCGGAAAAATTCATGCTAACTATAAGCTTAAAATAGCCAAAGAGGATGGAACGATAGAAAACTATGATGACTTAAGTGATGCTGATAAAAAGAAGGAAGATAAAAAATTTACAGATAATGTAACACTTCCCGCTTGGGTTAAGGCTATTCCTAAAATTGGCTTTGTTTTGGGTGTCGCTGAACAGCTAATAGGGGGAGGCAAAACAACACCACCTAAACCAATATCTTTTGACGCAAATTTAAAGTTTGATATTACAGGAACGGATGAAACTGTTCATGAATATGGAGGTATTGATATTTATACTCCTGGTTCGATATGGGGAGGAAATAGTGATCGTGAACCAGTTTACAATAACATCATGGGTGTTTTTAATATCTTAAGAACGCCTGAATTCGAAAAGGCATGGGGTAATGAGACTTGGTCTGCTGGTTTTCCTGGTGGTGGTGGGATTGGAGTTGAATTGGATCAATTCAGGATGCGCATGACGAATGATCTGGAATATGTAATTAATCCAGCTGCGGGGCTAAAATTGGTTGATATAAAAGCAGCAATAGTCGTTGATGGTGGTGAGTCTTCAGAAGAATTATTTAGTTATGATGTTGTAGAGCTAGCTAGTCCAAATCCTGAACCACCACTCGATGAATATGTGCCATCAACTATGATATTGTTAGAGGGTGAGGATGGAAGGAAAAGATACCAATCCCCTTTTTATCCAATAAGCTGTCTGAGCGATATTGTAATAAAATCAGGAGGTTTTTATTATGACCCTGTCCCTGAGTTATCATCTTATGATGATATTAGATTAAAAGTAATGGTTACGCTTGAAAGAGATACAAGCGATCTCTTTTATGACGAAGATGCAGAGATGGTGATTTTTATGATAGAATATAGCTGTAATACTACGGATGTAGATATTGCATTAATACCCTCAATGAATAGCTATGATGAAATCGATTTTTCTGAAACAGTGTCTGATATTTCTCTAACAACAGGTCAAACAATCTACGCCTGGTCATCAATAGAAGTCGGAGAAAATATAGTAACCAATGGTAACCAACTAACATTAATTGCTGGTGGAGAAATCACAGGTAATATTGCTGACCTACCTCCAAATGTGGACTTAATCATTGGCTATCCTCCACTATGTGATGAGCCAATACCAGCGGCAGTTAGTGGGTCTGACTTAAATGCCTTTTGTAATGGAGGAGGATATAGTCCTACGGGGCAGATAATAAACGACCCCGAATCAAGAGTCGACTTGATGGAAGAAGAGTCGAATCAAACCACCTTTGATCTTGTAGTTTCTCCCAACCCATTCAATAATTTCATCGACTTACAATATTCTAATTACGAATTACAAGGTGCCGAAATTATTGTTACAGATCTCTTGGGAAGGACGATTACATATTTTGAATCTGATTTAAGTATTGGTGGAAATCAAAAAATGAGAATAGAAACCTTTGATTGGCAAAGTGGCATTTATATGCTTACGCTAAAAACAGATGATTTTATAAAAACCATTAAGTTGATAAAACAATAGTTGACAACATATTCTATGGAAGAAAGGAGTTATTTCGGTAATAAGAGATAGCTCCTTTTTTTATGGAATTTAATTAAGATGTTCACCTACCCCAAAAACCACCGCCATAACGCCCACAAAAAAGGCCCCGACCGAAAGGACCAAAAAATCTTAATCTCCTCCGACAAGCTAGTCTCCTCATCCAAGAACTTAAAAATTTGAGTTGCCGAATTTTTTCCAAACATGGAAGTGAATAAGTCCTCACCCATCTCATTTTTGTTTTTCAAAATGTCGAGTAGTAAAGAATCATAAAATCGAAAACGACTTTGTGCCACACCCTTTGAAGGCAAGCGTCCCGCTTTCAAGTTGTCAATGACCTGTTGGCAATAGCCTTCCGCATTTTTGAAAAAATAACCAGAGCTGGGGCGCACCCAGCCTCCTGCAGTTCCAATCTTAGTCAGATGATTTTGATGTTGTTTGTGGAACGGAAAATCACTCATGGGGATCACGCCCTTTTCCACCTCCGTCACCTTGTATTTTTTCAATTGTAGATACTCTTCGAAATATTGCTTCAGAATTTTATCATAAGTATCGTCCGTCACCAAGTCTTCCGTGAAAAGCGTAAACTCCACCATAGCTGTTCGTCGCGAAGTTGGAAGCACATAGTTAAAACTAGTACTGTCTTTCCATTTCAATCTAAAGTCCATCATCACGAATTCCTCTGGATCGAAAAAGTCCTCCTCCGTTTCAATCATCCAACCTTTAAAATGTTGTAGTAGGCGGGTATACGAATCTTTATTTTCATAAAAGCCCGCATCAATACGACTATCAAAAATATGCTCCGCCTGATACTGCGCTTGCGCTCCATGCAAAACACTTGGACTGCCAGCACTGACTTTTTCAATACTATCCTGCACCCAATGAAAGTGATCAGATGCTGCAAGCTTGTTCTTTGCGTGATTATAAAAATCAATTGATCGCAGCATTTTATATCGATACGGTGGCATCGCCAAGGCTTGATGAATTTCAGAAGAATGGAAACTGCCTTTAGCCCAAGAATGATGCAACAGTGCATCCCACTTCCCAGTACCCGCTTCCCAAAAACACCAAGTTCGATCATTCTCAGACTTGGATTCTTTTTCTACAATTAGTATTTCCTTATCGGAAAAAAAATCATCCGCCATCATAGCCATCGCCAAGTGAATGCCAGCTCCACCTGCTCCGATAATTGCGTAGTTGTAAGTTTTTGTTGCCATCGTATTGAAAAAAAGCAAAGATAGTTTTTGTTCTATAAACATGTCGTCACTAATGTGATTTTGTCTATAATTGTTTTTCGTTAGAAAGTCCGAATATAGAACTTATGTATTCCTTTTATCTCTTTTGGACCTGTCTATCGAATTAGATAGGGGGCAAAAAAAATATTGCCCGAATCTGACGATCAGGCAGGCGGGTTGTCCAAAAAAAAACGATAGAGGAAAAGTGAAAACTAAAGAGAAGGGTAAAACAATAAATCCTTAACAATACTAGGCGCTCGAAAATGCTCCCAATTCGCCTCGCTATACTGCAAGCGATTCGCAACAATCTCCAGTACAGACGGGTTCACTCCCAAGCCAAGATGACTCCCACGAACCTGTATATTTTGATGAATAGATGTTTCTTCAGATTCCATGCAAACTTCCCAAGGAACCATGCCATCCTCTTTCGAGTAGATCGCTGTAGTGGGTACCGGAGCAGGCTTCGGAAGGTCATTTAATAATTCTGGATTAAGATCAACGATACGTTTTCTACCTGGAAGCAAATTGTATAACCAACTTGCGTTATTCGGTTCAGCAATTCCACGGAATGGTGAACCAAGCGTAATCACTTGACGAACTATTTTTGGGTTTTTCTTAGCCAACTGTCGGGCATAGATACCTCCCAAGCTCCAACCAATAATCGTTACTGCTTGATTGTTTTCTTCATAAAGTGATTCCAATTTTTCAACTAAATCTTCAATGAATGAAACTTTGCCATAGTTTCTACCTAAATCCCAAGTAGAAGAATGATAACCAAGGCCGTCAATAAATTCACGCAGCGGTCCCGTTGAAAAATCACTGGCCATAAAACCAGGAATCACCAACACTGGATGTCCATCACCTGCTTCGCAAGGCTTGTAAAGTTTGCGATATGGAACAGAAATTCCTAACTCCGCCAAAGCTCTAAAAGCCTCTGTTGCAAACCAGAGAAGCTTGGGCTTCTTACTATCGTTATTTATTTTTTCACTACTTATCATAATTATCGTTTCAAACACATCAAATCAATTTTCGTAAAGTTTCCTAAAATCACTTTTCGGAGTATTGTCAGGAATTCCGAGGAATCACCATATTAAAAACAAACTCAATGTATTAGCCTTATCTATGCAAAACCGTTGCCAATAAGACGTGTTTAAAGAACTTAGGGCACTAAAAAATGAGCACCTTAATGTACTTTTAACTTATTCAGAAAGAGGGGATTGTCCCTTTATTATGGGGTGATTTAGGCGTAAATTACTTTACAATATAGCTTAAAATCCTTAAGAATATGAAGTTTTTCGATATAAATTATTCCTATCGACTCTTTGTGGACAAAGAGCCAATTCTTTAAATAATCTCTGTCGTTATACCATAGAGGGAAGTCCCTCCTCTCTCAGCACAGCAGTCTATCCTTTGACGGAGCAGTGGCCTGTGCTCAATTCTCTACATCAAAATGCAATAATTTCCCACTTCATTCACTATATTGTCTCCTAAGGAACAAGGCAAAAAAAATCTGCCTTTCTTAAACAACTTCCCTATATGGAAAACATACTAAACGATTCTAAATTTCAACGAACACTCTCTCAACTTGCCGAACAGCTCGGCGAAGAAAAGACTGCTGTTATAGAAAAAGCAACGACTTATCTTAAGGAATTATACACAGTCAAAAAACCAATGGCTACTGTCATAGGTGCACAAGTTGCTCAATACATTCTCTCTCGTGGCTACCAAAAAAATATCGACGTCAACGTAGCTGAAATAAAACAAATCACCAAGCTGGCTCGCCGACATCCGATAGCGTACGTGATGACGCACAAGACCTACATCGATATGTTTGTGCTGGGAATTGTTTTGATTCGACACGGATTGCCACTGCCACACATTTTTGCAGGAATCAATATGAGTTTTTTGGGGCTAGGAGACTTGGGTCGTAAAACCGGTGTTATATTTATTCGTCGATCTATTAAGGACAATCTAATTTATAAGGCAACGCTCCGTCATTTTATCGCCACTCAAGTTGATAACAAAGAGCACTTTATGTGGGCGATTGAAGGAACACGTTCCCGAACAGGAAAGTTGGTCTGGCCAAAAATGGGTATCCTGAAATATATCATGGATGCAGAAATGGATTCGCATCAGGAAGTAAAATACATTCCCGTTTCTATCGTCTACGATCTAATTCCTGACGTAAAGGAAATGACCAAAGAAGCTAGAGGCAAAATGAAGACGCCTGAAAACCTAAGTTGGTTTTTGAATTATGTTCAAAAAATGGGTGATAAATTTGGACGTATATCACTCCGATTTGGAGAACCGCTAGACGTCACGCAAAAACCATTAGTAGAAGACATCGTTCAAAAGGGGGTAGCTAAATTAGAAACCGAAAGTAAAGTTTCACGTTTTGCGCTAAGCCTCGTACATCAAATTAATCAGGTAACTCCGGTAACGACAACTTCGCTCGTATGTATTTCCTTACTGAGTAAATACGCTTTGACAAAACGTGCGATAGAGAGTGATCTATCCGCTCTGATGAAATATATCGAAAGTTACAAACCCGATGCACTGGTCGATCGAGGAAAAGCAATTGGTGAAAGCACGCAGGTTGCTATTAATCTTTTGCTTAAAGCAAAACTAATTCAACAACAAGGGGAGTCGGTTAATGCAAAATATGTGATCAACCCAGATCATTATCTCTCTACTACTTATTACGCCAACATGTCGGTGCATCATTTGTATCATCATGCTTTTATAGAATTGGCTTTTGCCAAAATCATAGGCTTAAAACCAGAAGAACGAGCTTTCGCTTTTTGGACAGAGATAATGTCCCTCCGAGACCTTTTTAAGTTTGAATTCTTCTACTCAGATAAGGCAGAGTTTTCAGATGAAATAGAAAAGAATCTAAACTACCTCAACGGGGATTGGGAACAAAGAATTAGTTCTGCTGATTCTGATATCATGGCTTTGCTAAATGAACAAAGCATTCTCGTTTCTCCAGTTGTTTTGAACACTTATGTAGAGGCTTATCTTGTAGTAGGACATACCTTATTGGCTTGGGGGACGAATCGCCCTTTCGACGAACCAGCTTTTATGGATGAATGTGTACACCTAGGTGAAGAGATGCAATGGCAAGGCCACATACAG
Source organism: uncultured Saprospiraceae bacterium (assembly GCA_937921775.1). Classification (GTDB taxonomy): domain Bacteria; phylum Bacteroidota; class Bacteroidia; order Chitinophagales; family Saprospiraceae; genus CALGLS01. The sequence continues at coordinate 5,312 of CAKZUK010000017.1, read as the reverse complement.
CGAATGGAATCCGTTTCCAAGCCCTTTCTTCAGAATGGTATTCGCTTGGCAAAAAATCTAGATCTGATTCCTACTCGTAAAAATGACAAACGCAAAAAGATTGATGCTTTTAATAAGCATCTGAAAAATGTAGCAGACCGAATTAAGTTAGTGCAAGGCATTACCCTAGCCAAACCACACGATCAACTATCGGTGGTTCCCATCGAGCGAGATATCGTACCCGGTTCCAAAACAGAAAGCATTACCGCTGAAATATTTGCGGGAGAAGGAGGTGCACATATCGGAGCTTTTTTCGATTTAGATAGAACATTGATCAAAGGATTTTCTGCTAAAGAATTTTTCCAATCTCGATTGCTCAGTGGGAAAATGACAACTCGCGAAATCGTCGCACAATTCGCAGGTGTACTTGTATACGCAGGTGGACAAGGCAACTTTGCTGGACTAGCGGCCATGAGCGCACAAGGAGTAAAAGGCGTTGATGAAAAAGTATTTCTACAAGTAGGAGAGGAGGTGTACCAGAAATATTTGGCTAGTGAAATTTATCCAGAGTCGCGCGCAATGGTTGCAGCACACATGGAAAAGGGACATACGGTTGCGATCATCTCAGCGGCTACACCTTACCAAGTAGTTCCCATTGCTCGTGATCTTATGATCGAGCATGTGATGTGTACACGCATGGAAGTGGAAAATGGAAAGTTTACAGGTAACATTGTAGAGCCCGCCTGTTGGGGAGAGGGGAAGTCACATGCAGCGCTCGAACTCGCTAAAAAGCATAATTTGGATTTAGCCAAATCTTATTTTTATACGGACTCGATAGATGATTTGCCACTGCTAGAAATTATAGGTCATCCGCGTCCAATGAATCCAGATACGAAGTTGACTGCGATTGCTTTTCAAAATGATTGGCCGATTTATCGCTTCAGTGATGACGATCGTCCGGGCGTTTCAAGCATGGTGCGAACCGGATTGGCACTCGCCAGTTTATTTCCTGCCATTCTTGGTGGTGTAGCAACAGGTTCGATGAACTTGTCTTGGAAAGATGGTGTCAATTCTATGATGTCTACGGTTGGTGATTTGGTAGTTACTCTAGCCGGAATTGAGCTGGTAGTAAAAGGCAATGAACATCTTTGGTCACATCGACCTGCGGTTTTTATTCTCAATCATCAAAGTAATGCGGATTTGTTTTTAGCTGCAAAGCTTATCCAAAAAGATGCAACGGGTATTGCCAAGAAAGAATTACAAAATTATCCAATCATAGGTCAGATGCTACAAGCTGCCGGTGTCATTTTTATTGATCGCAAGAATCGCGAAAAAGCAATAGAAGCAATGAAGCCAGCTGTTGATGTTTTGAAAAATGGAACCTCAATTATTATTTTCCCGGAAGGAACGCGTAGTTATGACTACAAACTTGGAGCATTCAAAAAAGGTGCTTTCCATATGGCAATGCAAGCTGGTGTTCCTTTGGTCCCGATTGTCATCAAAAATGCCCACGACGTAATGCCTCGTGGTTCTAATTTATTCCGACCTACTGCAGTAGAAGTCAATGTACTTCCTCCGATATCAACCAAAGATTGGAAGGTGAAAGATTTGAATAGACATGTTGCTGAAGTACGTAATTTATTTTTGGCGCAATTGGGACAACCACTAATGAAGGTAGAGGAGACTGGCGAGTCGATTTTGAAAACAAAATTTAATGAAGAGGTGAAAAAGGCAACAGAAGCTAAGCTTAAAACTGAAGCAAAAAAGCCTAGAAAGAGGAAATTGAAAATTATAGCGAAAGCCAAACCAAAAACAAAAATCGTAGCTAAAAAAGTAACCAAGCCAAAAGCCCAAACGCCAACGAAGAGCAAGGTGAAGCCAGTGGCTAAAGCTAAGCAAAAACCAAAACAAGTAACAAAAACGAAAGTAAGGTCTAAGGCAACTGTGCAAGTGAAAGCTAAAGCGAAGCCTAAGGTCGCAGTAAAAAAGCTAAGTAAGCCAAAAGTTAAATCGATTGCGAAGGCAAAACCGGTAACGAAAACAAAGCCCAAAGTAAGCGTTCAAGCTAAACCAAAAGCGAAGGTCGTAGCGAAAGCAAAGTCAAAAACTAAAGTAAGAGTGACAAAGGCAAAACCCAAAACAAAAATGCAGACCAAGAAAAAGGTAGCCGTTAAGCCGAAGGCAAAACAAAAAACTACTGTAAAAGAGAAGACTAAGAAGTAACTTAACTAGGGTGCTCAATTGTAAATTATTTTAAAAGCGCTATTAATTGTTTCGTAAGAAACGAGACCTTTTTTTAACCACACCTTGTATGAAACTAAAAGCCGCCCTATTAGGCGGAGGCTCCTGGGGCACCACCGTCGCTTCACTTATGGCCTCCAACACCCCCACTACGATGTGGGCTAGAAGTCAATCCACTGTTGATGACATTAACAAGAATCACCGCAATGAAAAATATTTGCCCGGTTCAAAATTGACAGAATCACTCCGTGCAAGCACCTCTATAGAAGAAGTCGTGAAAGATGCTGACTTAATTGTAATGGGTGTTCCTTCACAAGTTTTTCGTCAGGTACTGGAAGATGCAAAACCTTTCATCCGACCTTGGGTGCCAATTGTAAGTTTGTCAAAAGGATTAGAATTGGGTACTAAAATGCGAATGACTGAAATCATAGAAACGGTTATGCCGGGTCACCCAGCAGGGGTACTCACTGGTCCCAATTTAGCTCGTGAAATTTTAGCAGGCCAGGCAGCTGCCAGCGTTATCGCAATGGTAGATGACAACATCGCTATATCTCTCCAAAAAGTTTTTAGAACCGGTCTCTTTAGGGTCTATACCAATGATGATGTCATTGGTTGCGAACTTGGAGGAGCACTCAAAAATGTAATTGCCATCGCAGCAGGAATGGGAGACGGAGCTGGAGCAGGTGACAACACACGTGCTGCCGTAATCACCCGTGGTCTTGCCGAGCTAACAAGATTAGGTGTAGCCATGGGCGGAAAACCCGCGACCTTTTCCGGATTAGCAGGGATGGGAGACCTGGTAGCTACCTGTATCTCCGGTCTTAGCCGAAATCGGCACGTAGGTTTCCAACTAGGGCAAGGTCGTTCACTCGATGAAATCATAGAAGAAATGTCGATGGTAGCTGAAGGGGTAAAAACCTGTGGAGTAGTAATGGAACTCGCAAAAGAATATAATGTTGACATGCCGATTACTAGCGAAGTTTACAAAGTCATTCAGAATGGAAATACCGTAATAGACGCCTTCAAAGGATTGCTTCGTCGGAGAAGTGGTTCAGAAGCGGAACCTGGATAATGAAATCGGTAAACCGTGGAAAGACTAGTGTCAAATAAGAATTGTTGAGTTTCCCGATTGAGTAGATACTAGGAACAAGAGGTCTAATAGTTTTTTTTAAAAGACCCAAATAAAAAAGTGCTTTCAGAAAATTGATATCTGAAAGCATTTTTTTCAATTAATTTAATAGCTACTTCACAATACTAATATCCCCCTTGTAAAATCCAATAAATCCATCAACAAACTCAATCTCAGCCCAATAAACAAACACCGCCGGATTCATAGGTTCACCTCGCAAAGTACCATCCCAACCATGTGTTTCATCATTAGGCTGGAAATTATTATTCTCAAATACCTCCTCACCCCAACGACTATAAACGTGTAAACTATTGATCTGCTTAACATCAAGTCGACCACTGTAAATGACAAACACATCATTAATACCATCACCATTTGGAGAGAAGGCATTGGGAATATAAATATCTCGATCTTTTCGAATAAAAATAGTAATCTCATCTCTGGCGGTACAGCCATTTAAATCCCAAACGGTAGCAGTATACTCAGTAGTATAAAATGGTTTGGCAAGCGGATCTTCACAATCATAGCAGTCAAGCGTACCGTCCAATGGTAACCATTGTAAACTATCTATTTCCGATGGTAATAAATTGATATACGCTTGTAGTGAAACACTATCTCCTAAATCAATAGTCAAATCATCTCCTAAGTCGATGAAAACATTATCACCATCTTGCATGCTTAGGGAAGTTTCAAAACCACACCCGTTACCATCTATCACACTCAACGTGTAAATGCCAGCACTTAGAAAACTAAAAGTATTGGATGAACTTAATCCTTGATTGTTAAGTTCATAACTATACGGTGGCTGACCACCAATCACACTATCAATACTAACGAAACCATCGCTGTCACCAAAACAAGTAGGATTGATCATGCTTATAATAAGATCGGTCGGGATGTTGGGTGGACTTACGATTACATTATCTGTAGTGCTACAGCCATTCTCAATATTAGTAATGATAAGTGTGTAGTCTCCTGTTGCATCTACAAGAGGTTGCAAAGTTTCTTCTCCCGAAAGTATTGAACCGTTGTTTTCCACCCATTGTAAGAGATATGGAAAACCATTCGAAGAGCTAGTTCCATCTAATCCTGCCTGAAGACTGTTGCAATCTAAAGTCACATCAGAACCAGCATCCGCAATTGGTGCCACAATATCTTGATCGACGATTACAGTGTCTAGGTTAGCACAACCGTTGAGCGTATCCACCACACTTATGATGTAAATCCCAGGAAGGCCAACCCATGGAGTGGTAGTAGTTCCTCCGGATAGAATTCCTCCTGCTGGACCAGACCACTGGTAAGTAATTTGTGTCAAATCAGTGGAGGCTGATCCGTTGAGTTGCACACTATCTATTAGACAATTCAATAGGGTAGGTTCACCAGCAGAGGCAACTGGATAAGTCATGTCATCGACTACTAAAATAGAATCCGAGGCGTTACAACCATTGATGATGTTCAAGACTACAAATGTGTAAAGTCCTGGTTCGTTAATTACAGTAGTCAGATCAGTTGCTCCTGGAATAATTTGTTCTTCCCAAAGCCACTGGTACTCTATAGAGTCGCCGATAGAAGATCCCACTCCATCCAATAACGTGCTGGTAGAAATACAACTCAAAGATCCAATTAGGTTAATAATTGCAATAGGAGGTGTTGTATTCAATCCCACATTTACAGTGTCAGGTTGAGATACACAATTAGTAACCGTGTCAGTTAGCACTAATATGTAAGAGCCGGCTGTTGTAATTTCTGGATTCGGATTATTGATTTCTAAATCTGGATCAGGACCTGACCATTCATAGAGAATAGAACTTCCGGTAGTTGAGCCATTACTGCTTAGAACAAGACTTGTTGTTTCGCAAGTTATCATGTCTGGAATAGTGGCAACAGCAATTGGTGCATCGTCTATAATGTCAACAAATACCTGGTCTGTTTCTTCGCAACCCGTTGTTAAATTACTAACGGT
>CAKZUK010000016.1 GCA_937921775.1 uncultured Saprospiraceae bacterium | reverse complement strand
TAAAAATGGGTAATGAAGCATTCAGCCTTCACTACCCATCAATATTAAACTTAAAACAATTAATTATTTTTAGAATATCGATTCAACGTTCCAATGAATTTTCTTTTCTGCCACAAAAGAGGTGTTTTCTTTTGAACCAAGCTTAGCCTTAGGCGCATTATTTTTAATGACTGAAACTTCTCTTGTCCGTTGGTCCATAGCTAAAACATGTACTGTGCTGTCCTGAGGACGAATTAGATATTGGCTGTTGCCATCTTTATCAATGCCATCAACATAGAAGTTCCAAGAAGCTTTTGAGCGGCCAATTCCATCAAGGGTTTTAAAGTTCACCAAGTTTAGATCATTGCCACTTCGCATAAGTGCTCTTGGAGTCTTCTCTCGAGTTACAATGAAAAAACCTTCAGAATCATCTTCTTGGTCAACAGGAACAAAGTCCCAACGAGCATTCTTTTTGTTGCCATCTTTATTGACGATCACGTCCTTTATAGTTAGTTCTGGACGGTTTCCATTAGTTGGTTTTGGAGGAACAATTAAATACTCATCGTTGCTTGCAATTAATCGACAATTCGTTTTTCCGGCAAGAGGAGTGATTTGGACATTTATGTTTAATGCAGCGCCAACACTTTTCTTTGCGACAGGATCCTTGCTTATACGTTCTTTTACAAGAGGATCTAGTTTTTTGCTTTCTACCATTTGTAAGGTAAAACCGTCCGAACTTTTTGGAGCACTTATTTTGACCAACTTTCTACCGGTCATATCTGCACAACCTTTTAGTCGAGGAAATTCCTTTAGAATACAAGTACAGTCTGATTTTGCAGCAGTGATAGATTTGTTGTCAGAGGTAGAAAATTTGCTAAACATGACAGCGTAAGCGTTTTTGATGGATGCCAAATTTCTTAGACAGGTAGGCTTGCTCGTTTTGGAAACTTTAGCGGAATCGGTCGTCCGTGATTTCAGTTTTTGAGCACTGATGTTCGTTATATTCAAGCTAAGAAAGAAGATTAAGGATAAAAGCTGAATAAACGATTTGGAATAAATTTGCGATTTGATTTTCATTTGGTTTGAAATTTAAGTTTAAAAAATATGGTGTGTAAACAAAGAAAAAATAGGCAAGTAATAAAGTGGACGCCTATCATTGTGGAAAGATAAGCATCCTTTTTAAAAAGTATGAAAAACTAGTCAAATATTCTTTTTTATTTAAATAAAGGTAAGTGGATTCATATTCTGATCATGAATTTGAAGTTAAGAGAAAAGGTTACCAAAAAATGAGAATTAAACAATGATTGCTTACTTTTAGCGCTGAAATTGTTTAGACTTTAATTAAACTATAATTTTGCTTGTAACCTTATTGACTTATGTCAAATAGAAGATTAGATTTAGTAAAGTCCTAAAGAACCCCACGCAAAATTGATTGTATAAAAACCTTTAGAATAATGAAAAACCAATTAAGAATACTTCTGGTTCTATGCTTTTGCATTACTACATTTATTAGCTCCGCACAGGATTTGCATATTTATTACGATGCACAAAACAATAAAACACGCTACGAATATGGCGGAAAAATTGTAAGTAAACCCAAAGTTAGAAAGGGAGGAAATGTTTTCGTTCATGTCGAAAATTTTAATAATTACCTGTATCAACTCGAAGTTGAAACCAAAAAGAAAGATATTCAAATTGCCAATTCTGGTTTTACTCCATTCTCAACTTTTGGTATTGGCGGATCTATGGGGACAGGTGGTCCGATAGAACAAGCATCCGATGATTATGGATATTCCGATGAAGATGGAATGGGAGAAGAAGTACTTCCTGAAAATCCGCTGAACCTTTTTCCTATCAATAGTGGAGTAGGAGAAGCCTATGAGAAACTTAGAGAAATGATGATGGTGGCTAGTGGTTTTGGAGAAAATTCTCAACAACAAGCAGCAGTCATCGCTTTGAAAGCACAATTTGATAACCTAGCGCTAGAGATGGTGCAAACCGAAAAACAACTGAGAGGAGTTGCTGAGGGTGTTGAGGCCTACAAAGAATCACAGCTCATCAAAGAAATAGCTTTATTTGAAACTGAAAAGCTAAAATACAATCCAACTCTAAAACCGGAAGTGATCAAAAAACTATCTACGGAATATTTAAAAACCGCATTAGAAGTTGATGGAGCTGAAGATGTGGACCTTTCTACATTAATCACGAGAAGTGATGGCAGGAAAAATTTGAAAGAAAAACTATATATATTAGACTCCAAATATCGTACTTACAAAGGGCAGGTTGAAGCGTTAAGTGATATTTCTAAGCAACTGCAGCCCTTAGTTTCAAGTGGGGGAGATGTCTTTTCTTTTCAGAAAAAAGTAGATGTGGTTCACGAAAATGCACTTCTAGTAAATAAAAGTGTTGAGTCACAACGATCTGAAATACTGGAGCTTATGAATACCTCGGAGAAGAGTGATCTTCAAACCCATGCAGAGCTTCGCTATGCATTAGAAGCTATTTCTGCAAATACTTTTAGCCAAACTTTCAGAGCGAATGCTGAGTCCGATGAAATGAAATTCGATTTACGACTCAACCTAAAAGATTCCGTTGCACATGCTGTAGGAGGAACCAGTGAAGTTAGAATGGCCGCTATAAATGTACCTGTTTTTGGAGGCTTTAAAATCAATGCAAGTGTTGGTGTAAGTTTTGGTCAATTTTTTAATCGACCACAAAATTACTTTGTTAGAGATTCCGTGATTCTTACAGAAGAGCTAGATGCTTTTACTCCTTTCTTAACTTCTTTCCTCCATTTTTATACACAATCACCACGTAATATTTCAATCGGTGGATCCATCGGAGTTGGCTTACCACTGAGTGGTGATGATGGAATACAATCTGCTTCTTTCTTCTTAGGTCCTTGTCTAATTATCGGTAAAGGAGAACGGATCGTTATCAATGGCGGTGTTATGGGAGGGCGAGTAGAACGACTTGGTCAGGGGTTCAAGGCTGGTGATATTTATTATTCGGATGCTGATATTGTACCCACTCGTTATCCTTATGAGATTGGTGTCTTTCTTGGTGTGTCTTTTAATTTGATTCGTTAGATTCTAAGATATAAAATGGGAGCTGCTTATTTGCCTGACAGGAAAGGCAGCTCCTATTTTCCTAAAAAAAGATGCTGTCAATCACTAAATCTCAATCAGCACCATCCCACTCTCTAAGTGATTCAATTCCTCAATCACTTCACCATCCTTCGACCATGCGCCACTGCGACCACCACTAAGGTAGCCACCAGACTCACCTCCATAGTTGGACATGAAAACAGTCATTCCATATTCTTTTGCATAGCCTTTGAGTAAATCAACTTCAAGGTCAATATTTTTTTGACCAATTAAAACAGAAGCAAGGTAAAGATTACAAGCATCTCTGGCAGCGTCTTTCGGATGTTGAGGATTGGTAATATCTGCACAAATTGCAAAATTAATTTTATGCCCCATGTACTCAATCTGATCCATAGATGATCGACTGCTGAAAAACAATTCTTCATCTCCATGTAAATACCGTTTGATGTAAAGTCGGGTAGTGCCATTCGGAATAAAAACAATACTTCCAATGAATGGTTTTTTGTCTTGTCCTGAGCGAATTGGCGCCCCAGCCACAATCACTATATTCTCCGAACGAGCAATATCTTTAAACGCTTCCAAACGTCGATCATCCAATTCAATAGCCAAGCCTGCAGCCAATGTTGGTTCGTAACCGCTTAAGGATAATTCGGGAAAAAGAATCAAATCTGCTTTTTGCTCTAGTGCACTTTTGATATGCATTAAATGATGAGCTATGTTTTTTGCAATATCGCCTTTTACGGCAATGGTCTGTGCAATCGCTATTTTCATTTTTTGAAGAAATTAAGGTTTGAAGGAGTGAAGCTCATAAGGAATGTAGGTTCGTCTATGGAGGATACAGAATTATGGATTTCGAATATCTGACGGCTATTATACCATAATACTTTCAAGCCTTATAAAAATTCACTATCATAATAAGTAGTAGCATCCTGAAGCATTAGATCCAACTGTTTATCCTCCGCAGCCTTCCGTTCAGTTGACCAACCAAGAAATTCATTCATATCTGCAGCCACCTTTGCACGTACTTCAGCAATACTTCCAATGTCAAAATACAAACGCCCAGTCTGCCGTACAAAAAAGTCAACTAGGGTATTTGTCATTTCATGATGGACACCAAACCAAGCTTCAGCTCTCGCCAAAGCAAGTTCCGGTTTGTCCGAATATTGTTTCATCGCTTCCATGATCTGCTCAGTTTGCTTACCATAAGTCGTCACTAAATACCAACTAAAATATCGATCCAATCCCATCTTACTTAATTGACCATGCACCTCTTCGATATACTCATTCACCGCCTTGGTGTTTTTTAAATTATCTCTAACTAGGGTGATTTTTTTTGTGTTACAATCACCATATTTTTCAGGAAGACGTTTGTCAACTAAATCAACAATTCGCTGCGCCATTTTGCGGTAGCCAGTCAACTTACCACCAGCAATAGAAATGAGACTAGTATCGGATTCGAAAATTTCATCTTTACGAGAAAGTTCAGAAGGAGACTTACCTTCTTCGTGAATCAAAGGCCGCAAGCCAGCCCAGTTCGAAATGATATCTTTTTCATCAAGTGAAATATCAGGAAAGGCTAGATGAATTGCATCTATTAAATATTTGGCATCAGCTTTTGTGCAAACAACACGATCAAGACTAGCCTTATAGTTGGTGTCAGTGGTGCCTACGTAAGTAACTTTGCCACGAGGTATCGCAAATATCATTCGTCCATCTGGGACATCAAAATATACAGAATGTTGTAAAGCAAATTTCTCATGAGGGAAAACGATATGCACTCCTTTTGTTAAGTGCAATTGTTTGTGATTGATGGACTTATTGATCTTTCTGAGTTTGTCCACCCAAGGGCCACCAGCGGAGACGACTTGCCTTGTCTTTATTTCAAAAGTATCATTAGTCAGATGGTCAAGAGCAGTAATGCCTTGTACTTTATTACTTTCATAAACAAAGTCGGTGGCACTGCAGTAGTTGATTGCAGTGGCGCCATGTTCCGCAGCTCGTTTGATGAGTTCAATAGTCAGTCGGGCATCATCCGTTCGATACTCCGCATAAAAGCAGCTACCCAATAAACGAGAAGCATCCAGCAGTGGTTCTTTTTTGAGAGAAGCTTCTTTGGAGAGCATTTTACGGCGATCCTCTTTTTCAACTCCAGCTACCAAATCATAAACCCAAACACCGATGGAAGCAGCCCATTTTCCAAATGTTCCATTCTTTATAATAGGTAATAACATCTTCTCTGGAATGACAAGGTGGGGAGCTAGTTTATGCACAATGGCTCGTTCTGTCCCTGTTTCACGTACCAGCCCCACTTCGAACTGCTTCAAGTAGCGGAGTCCACCATGAATCAGTTTAGTAGATTTACTACTAGTCCCAGAGGCAAAATCTCCTTTTTCAACCAGCGCGACCTTCATGCCGCGCGCAGCCGCATCAAGTGCAATACCACAGCCTGTGGCACCGCCACCAATGACGAGTATATCGTAGGTTTGAGATTTTAATTGCTCTAAATGCTGAGCTCTATTTTTCGCAGAAAAGGAATTCGAATTGGCCTTAGTCATTAATCGGTTCAATTTGTTGAAATATGCGTCAAAGATCGACTTTTTGTGTATACTTTCAAATTGTTGAAATGTTTTAATAAAAGAGGGAAGATCGATTGGAAAGAGGGAAGTTTCTCTTTAATGTGGTTTTTACCTTAGAAGGGAACTTTAGACTTTGGTCTTCTCAGGTCGACCAGCAATTCAGTTACCTGGATTTTTGGTTGCATCACTTCTAGCAAGATTTTTTAAATCTGTCGAATCTATCTGTCTTCCCGCTCTCCTAAGGGCAACTTAATCAGTAGACTTATGAATAGAGCTAGCATGATCCTTAATAATGTACCATTGGTCATTTTGCTTCTGTAAAGCATAGGTCACATTCATTCTGTTGAAATATGGTTTGCCGTCACGAAGAGGTTCACTGTAAAGGATTTCAGTAATGGCGATACCCATCGTTTCTCCAATAGTTGTATCCAGTATCTTAGTTTTGAAACTCCAGACGGTAGTCGTATCAGCAAACCAATCCGCATGGTATTTTACAAATTCATCAACGGTGCTGGTCATTTCCGTTTTTGGTAAAACGAGTTGCATCTTTCCAGTAGGAGAGAGGGTGCTTTTGAGTGTTTCAATATCTTTGTTGGTTACGGCATTCAGATGCTTTTGTATGGTGCTGACGAAAAGGGTTTTAGATGCCTCACTTGGTCCTTTTGTTGAAGGAACAGATGTTGCTTCCTGTGGAGTACAAGAGATTAGACTGCAACCTAAAATGGCAAGACAGGTGAAGAGGTAGTTTAGTTTTTGCATAATTTTATTTTTTTATAATACTGTCAACCTTCATATTGAAAGGAAGTGAACAGTTGAATGCTGAGCAAATAATTTAATTTTGCTTGTACATCATTCGACAAGATGGCTCTCAATTCCTTCAGTAAATTCCTCCGTGTTTAGTCGATTGATGCGAGGTTGCAAAATCCAAACACCTACTGGGTATACCCAAAGTAAAAGGAATTCAGCTATGAAATCACTGAACCTGATTTCCTCTTTCAACTCCGCCGTTTTTATTGTTTTGCCAACAAAGTATAGACTGTATATCATACAAAACATAGAGATTAAATGGAAAGGGATCATTATTGCAATATGACTTAAATTAAATTCCATTGACGAAGTAAAAACGAAATAAATATAGACGCACAAGAGAGCTAAGTAAATGATGGGAAAAATAAGAGCCGCTTTAAATCGACTAACATTCATAGACAATTGTTGCGGTATTTTTGATTGTAAGCCAATGCCCAGTGACCAAATCCAGCTATAATAAACAACTGAATATAGAACGGTAACAACTATTGTTACAATGATGGAAGTACTAAAGTCGGGGAATGTCAAGTCACCTTGATTCGCAATTGAATCAAATTGTGAAGTGATTTCCTTCATCATAATTGTTTGTACTATAAAAGGAATTCCAAATAGAAGTATGAATAATTGCCAGTGTTTTGCGTTAAGAAATTTGTCAATCATTATTTCGTTTTTATTGATTTGGAAAATTAAGCTAAGCTTCTGACTAGATGAGCTTGATGATGGATGCTAATTGTTTGAGTGAAGATACTCAATTTTACTAAAATTAGAATAAAACACAAAATTGGTTTTGCCAAAAAAAATCTAATTCATGTTTCCAAAATTATAATTTATTATGCTTAGATTTTTGAAATTAACGGCAGGCAATACGAAGAGAAAGGACACTGGAATGAGGTTTTTCTTTTAGTGGGACTAGCTTATTCACGACTGTTTTTACATTTCAATCAATCCAATAAAAATTCACTTCAAGTACTTCGTTTGCATCTCTTCAAAAATAAGAATATCATCAAGCGAGTCATCTGCTATAATCTCCTGTATCGTCATTCCTTTTACATCAATCAAATACTCAATCAAAACTCTCGAATACTTGTATTCCCAAATGTCCCAATATCCATATTCCGACTTTAGCCACTTTTGTCCTTTGTTTTCTGAAACTAAGTTCACTGCATCTTTTAGTTGATAATCTCCATTGTGAATCAGGGGCAAATAAGTTATATATTCGGCATAGCCCTCATTGATCCAAGAAGGTTTGCTTCGTTGTTGGTAGCTGTAATATTGTTGGTTGTGTATGGACTCGTGTGCAATGAGTTGAACCAATTGCCGGATTTCATATTCATTGTCATTTCTGGAAAAAAGATCTTTTTTAAAATTAGCTTTCGCTAAATAAATTTGCTTATCCTGAAATGAAAAGGCGAATGCTTTTTGGCCGCTTAGTTGAATCAGTTTCTCGTATAAACTGCCATGCGCTAGAAATAGTCGATGTTTTAAACCTTCGACCTGTAGTTCGCTTTTGTCGAGAATTAGTTGCACGGAGTCAAGAGCGTTTAGAATGTCTGTGTTGACTTTTAGATTTTGCTGAGCGTAGATTTCGAACTTATTATAGATGATTCTTTTGCGTAGTGTAAGTTGTGGGAATTGTAGGAGAGCGAATAGCGAAAGTAGGATTATTACGATTAGTAGGCTGGTGTAGATTAGCTTTTTTTTCATAAGAATTTAACGTATTAGATTCTATGGAGAATGATCTTATTTAGGAGCTTATCGTTTTAGTATTTCCGCCTATAAAAATGAACCTTACAAATCTACTTAAGCTCCTTTCTAAGCAACATAAAAATCGACAAACAGATTAATATTAATCCTAAGAGAAAGCCAATGCCATTTACTAAAATTAACTTGCTCAAAAAATCATTGACCAAAAGCAGGTGGACAATGAGAATTCCAAATACACTATAAATGTATTTCAAAACTTTTAGTTTATTCGTTTTTCGATTTATGAACCAAGTCAGAATAAGCATCAAAATAAAGGCAAGAGGAAATAAAAAATAGGTTTGTTCATCTAAAATACTTCGATAACCTTGGCTACGCCATATTCCTCGAAGCATATCATCGCTAGTGGAAAGCTCATAGCTAACACATAATAAATTAATCAAAAAATAAACCATCCCCATCCCAAAAACAAAAGCCCAAACAAAGTACTTAAAGTCACTCCAAAAGCTTGGGCCAAGATTATTAGTCCCTCTTAATACCTCGTCCTCATCTAGTATTTGATCGTTCATATTTTACCTTAGATTTTCAATTTCCCGCAAGATATTTTCCCTAGCGCTTGCCTCTTTTTCGCTTCTGTAAATATCAGTTTGATAAATAAAAGTACGATCTAGAAAATGCTTCATCGCATCCCGTCTTCCTTTTCGATAGATTGGAGTCGGATACATCCAATATTCTTTTCTAATCTGTTGTGTATACAATTTATACTCGGGCCATTCTCGACTCAAAACCTCTAAATCAAAGTCGACCATGAATGGTGCATCCTTATCAGCATCTGCGCTAATTTCATGCGTTTTAGTAATCATGATAAGTTGATAAGCTTGTTCGATTCGGCTTTTAGAAATCCCCAATTGATTCATGACCCTTTGAGCATATTCTGCACTTTTTTGTTCATTATCCTTGCGCATAGCATTGTACACCAGATCGTGATACCAAATGGAAAATTGCAGAATAGGAAGATCTACGATATTAGCTTCAAGAGAATGAAGCGCACCAAACATACTTTTGATATGACTAAGATTATGATAGGCTCTGTTTTTTTGACTATAGCCATTTTTAATGTCGAGCCAGAGTTGTTCATGCAATTCTTCGTTAGATGAGAATTGACTAACTAGGACTAACCATTCATTTTTCAAGTCATTGTACATTACTGTAAATGTCTTGCTTTACAATGGGAAATGCAAATAGATGTGGGAGTTAAAGTAGTAATACTAGCGGCAATTCTCCTCTGTGGTAATACAAAGCAGATGTTTATTAAATGAATAAAAGATGAGTAGGAGAGTAGGTTCGAACATATCAATCCTAAACTCAAACGAATTTAAGTCAGAATTGATATTTTCAAATGTTAATAGGTCTAAGAGGGTTCTATCTAGCTATGATAAATCAAAATTGAAATGCAAACAGAGAATCATACAAAAAATTGGTTTATTAGCAACCTTTTCGTTTACATTCCAAAATGTTTAGGCCTCCAAAATCTCCTTATAAAGAATAGGAGTAGGATATTCTTTTTTAAACACATGCTTGATGACATCAAAGGCTGTAATGACGCCCTTCAAATCATTGTTAAGGTTTACAACCGGAAGTGTCTTGAATCGTTTGTCAATAAACAACTCAGCTGCAGTGCCGACTTTATCTTTTGGGGCAATGACTAATACATTGGTATTCATCACTTGGCGTACCTTTTGGCTAGATCCTTCCGGATGGCCCATTGTGTTCTTCCATAAATCGAAAGATGTGATCAAGCCAATTAGCTTCCCGTTTTCTACGACAGGTAACTGCTGCAATTTATACTCGGTCATGAGTTCTGAAACTTCCTTAATGCTGCTCTCCGGGTTGGCCACGATAGGGTCTTTCGACATAATTTTTCGTACTTCTTCGTTCAACATAATTTTTAGGTTTAAGTGATTAGCTATAAGTTGATGCTTAAGCTTGACTCAAAGGAAACGGAACTTAATAATGA
>CAKZUK010000015.1 GCA_937921775.1 uncultured Saprospiraceae bacterium | reverse complement strand
GCTTCATAAGTTTGTTGAGCAAGGAATCCTTCAACCAGCTTAAGTAATTCTGAATTAAGTTTCCTAAAGCGAACATCATTAAACTCCTTGTCAGGATATACTCGTTTCCAAAGTTCATGTTTATCAATTTCTTGATACTTGCCTCCTTTCTTTTCTTTGTTAATATGTTTAATTAAGATCTCAAAAAGATAAACGAGAGACTCATTTTTGTTAAAATAGGGAGAATTGATATACTTGCTAAGCCTATTTTGCTCGTATTTATCAAAATAGGAAAGGGCAGAATATAATTTATTAGAATACATACAGATTTGGGAATTTTAAATATCATTATATTTGATAGTATTTTAAACAAAATGCGTTGGCTTTTAATTATGCGCCAACATAATTGAATAAAAAAACATGTTTTTTTATTGCGAAGTGTTTTTAATTGCTATCTTTATACTATAAATGTAAAAAGATTTCACAAAACGACACTATCTGTAAATCCTATAAAAAAATAAGTCGTTGAGTGTTAGCTGTTTGCATAAATAATTTGCAATTTTTTGACTAAAGTACGCTTCACAATGTAAGGTTTTTGTCCTTGAAAGAGGTAAAGAATGCCTTTATATTTATTGTGTGTTTTAAACCTGTGAGTAAATTATTTAAATCCGAACATCAAGATAATGAATGTATCAAAGCCATATTTGATCAAAGCCGTTCTGGCACTCTGCCTGATGCTATCTGCTATGATAGTATCCGCACAGAACTATATCAACCATACTTTAATGGTTGACGAGGAGTTCGAACTAATATTCGAAACCTTATCTACACCTAACAATCCACAAGATTTTAACCACGGTACTGCCGGTAGGGATTTCCTACAAGTAAACGGTAACGGTTTCACAGAATACCGTCTTTGGTATACGCCTGATCCGGGCTTTATTGGTTTAGACACCTTGTCTATACAATATGTAGACCCAGCTACCGCTTCTTCAGCCTTTTATTATATTGCATTTGAAATCGTACAATACGTCGTGGATGCTGAAAATGATTTTGTCTCAGCAAATATCGACGAGGTTGTTACTATCAATGTACTAGATAATGACTACACATCAAGTGAAATCATTAACCTTAGAGCAGCTACACTTGCTAACTATGGAGACTTAGCAGCTTCAGCTGTTGATTCAACTGTTACATTCACTCCAAATGCGGGCTTTGAAGGAATTGCACAATTTCATTATACTGCCTGTGATGCTGCTGGAACCTGTGATATGGGGATGGTGACTATTTTTTATGAAAATGACTATAGTTCAACGGATACAATTGATGTTTCGACCAAGGAAGAACAGGCAATTGATTTAGTACTTTCAATTAAAGAAGGATTCGATTTTATTACTAATCCTTCAAATGGAACAGTAACTGAAGAAAATGCGGATGGCGTATTACGCTATACGCCAAGTGTAGATTTTAGAGGAGTAGATCAATTTACTTGCTATTATTTATTTGATGGTACTACGAATATCAGAACCTACACTATAAATGTTCTGGAGGCAGCTGCTCCCAATACATTTGCGCGAAATGATTATGCCGAAGTTTCGACTAATAATGACATTTTTATTAATGTATTAGCGAATGATGGTGAAGGTGTTTTTGTTCAAACGAATACAGATCCTCAACACGGTACACTTACAAGTACGGCAGATGGATTTACCTACACAGCAGATGCGAATTATACTGGTTCTGATTTATTCACTTATGAAGTTTGTGTCATTGGACAAGTTGCCTGTGAAATAGCTAAAGTTTTTATTGTTGTTGACGATTACAAACCGTCTTCAGAAAGCTTTACCCTTAGCACGGCGATCAATACGCCAATGATCATTGATTATAAAGTTCCTATTGGAAACTGGAATTTTGAGCTTCTAAATGAAGAATCTGACTTAGGAGGAACAATTGATTATTACGAAGGAAACAACTCGCTCAATATTCACAATCAAAATGTTGTAGGATACAATCTTTTAGTATATACACCACCTACAGATGAAGTGGATGTTACAGATTTCTTTGAGTTTGAATACTGTATCACAGATGGTGATTGTGAAGTGGTTAAGGTTTATGTTGATCTTATTGAAGTACCAGGAACAGCTGAGTCGGATACTATTTGTATTTATGATTGTGTCTGGCCTGGTGACGTAAACCGAGATGGCGCTGTCAATATTACAGATGTATTGCCCGTTGGTTATTCCACAGGAGTCGTAGGCTCAGAAAGAGATAATGTTGCTGAAGAATGGAGTGGACAATATGGATCGGACTGGGAAAGTAATCAAGGAGCTAGTTCTATAAACGAAAAGCACGTTGATACTGATGGTGACGGAATTGTTACTGGACAGGATACTATTGCTGTAAATGCTAACTATGGCAAATACAATAATGTAACACCTACTCCAATTGCGTATTTAGAAAATATTCCATTGTACTTCGTTCCATTGACTCCTAACCCTGGACCTGGTGATTTGGTAGAGATTGAAATAGTACTAGGTTCTGCTTCTAATCCTGCATATGATATGTATGGAATGACATTCTCTGTCGGTTATAATACAGAGTTGGTTGAAGAAGGAACAATGGATGTTCAGTTCTATGATAAGAATTGGATGGAGTATAATTCACCTATGATGTCAATGGTGAAAGATCGTTCTGCTGAATCTAAAATAGATGTGGCCTATACAAGAACTTCTGAAGTCTCATCCTCTGGGTATGGGGTTGTTGGAAAGCTTAGTTTCATTGTAATAGACAACCTAGATTTACGTCTAGAACAATACATAGACTTCAACCTAATCCACCTAAACCAGCCAGTCACCATGAATAGTGCCGGTCAATATGTAATGGCACAAGGTGAAGACTTAACAATGAAAATTGGATTTGAACCAAATAATGGCCTGTCAGGTCAGGACCTATTAATTGCTTATCCTAACCCAGTTGCTGATCGACTAAAGATCCACCTCAACGGGCAAGATGAGATTGAACAATTAAGAGTGTTTACGCACACAGGTGAATTGGTTTATGATTCAGGAAGAATTACCACCAATCACATAGAAATTGATGTTTCAGAATACCATGATGGTATGTACATCATCAATGCTTTAACAAGCCGCGAAATGATTTCTAAAAAAGTTAATGTTATTAAACTTGACTAGGAAAATAGCACATTAAATAATATCTGTTTCATACTAAATTAGAAACAATATAGTTTAATGGATCTATTCCTTTAGAAAGCTCGCGCCCCTAACTCGGATATGTTCATAGGATTTATATAATTTGTATTGAGGAGCTGTAACTTCGGTTACGGCTTTCTTTTTGGCCATGACTTAACAGTATGTAGCCGAATTCGTAAGTAAGCTTGTCGGGTTTTAGTTTGGCATTCGAAACAAAGTATAAACGTCGGAACCGCCAGGCAGGATATCGAGCCAGGCAAGATTCGGAATATTTAATATCCCCTCAAAGGTGCATCTCCTCAATATTGGGTAAATTCAAAATTCAAAATTCAAAATTCAAAATTCAACGATTCTGCCTGGCGGGCTGTCTAGCCAGATAAACCTGTCTAGCTAGCCAGATAAACTCGACAGGTTCAAAATTTTTCTATGACCATGACATTGGCATTGAGCCTTAGAAGGCTGTGCCTTCAGAAATTGTCAAACCACCTTCTTAGAAGGTGATAGTTGGTTCAATCATTCAGGCTGGAACGAAATTAGGAAAACAAAAAATCCCGAAGCTCAATGGAACTTCGGGATTTTTATATGTTAAAGATTGGATAGCAACGAACTAGTTTCGCTTATCTCCACCTCCTTTATTGTCATTATTTCGGCCACCGTTATTGTTAACACCGCTGTTATTACCTCCGCCATTGCGATTGCCTCCACTACTACCTCGATTATTCCCGCCGCGTCCACCACCGCCGCCATTGCGGTTGCGATTGTTTCCGCCGCCGCCACCACGGTTATTACCACCACGACCACCACCGCCGCCTCTGAAAGGACGACCTTTGCCACTAGGTCTTCTTCTTGAAGGTTCATAAGCAGGAACTTCGCCTAATTCAGGAGGCATCGGAATTTTTGGAACTTCCTTTTCGAGGAATTTCTCAATGATTCCAAACTGTTGCTGGTCTTTTTGATTTACAAAGGTAAGTGCGACCCCGGTAGTATCCGCTCGAGCTGTACGACCAATCCGGTGTACGTAATCTGCAGAATCACCTGGGACGTCATAATTGATAACCAAACTAATTTCTTTGATATCAATTCCACGAGCAAGAATATCTGTAGCGACAAGTATCTGTGTTTTCTTGGCCCTAAAGCTTAGTAGAGCCTCCTCACGCTCTTTTTGATCCAAATCGGAGGATATCATCTTCGCAGCGAACTTACTCCTGTTCAGCGTCTGATTGATCTCTTTGACCATTCGACGAGTCGAACAGAAGATCAAAACACTCGGATAGCTCTTCTTGCCGTTCAGCAAAGAGCTAATTAGAGGGATTTTTTGATTATCATATAGGATATAAGCACCTTGAAGTACACCTGCTGCAGGTTTTGAAATAGCGATACTAATACTCTCAGGTTCAACTAAAATCTGATTAGCTAACTTCCTAATCTTGGAAGGCATTGTAGCAGAGAAAAGCAGGTTCTGTTTCTTTTCTGGCAAGTTAGAGTAGATACTCATGATGTCATCAAAGAAACCCATGTCAAGCATTCGATCCGCCTCATCCAAGATGAAGTGTTGAACATGCTTGAGGTCGACATAACCCATTTGGATATGCGAAATCAAACGCCCAGGTGTAGCAATTATGATATCAGCCCCTTTTGTCAAGGCACTTTTTTGCTGACCCCAAGAACCAGAGTCACCACCACCATAGACAGGAAGCGAGCTTACTCCAGTAAAATAGGCAAAGCCTTCAATCTGCTGGTCAATCTGCAAGGCCAACTCACGAGTCGGTGCAATGATCAGCGTATTGATTTTTCCAGATTTGTTAGGATTCTTAGCTAATTTGTTTAGAATAGGAAGTACGAAGGCTGCAGTCTTACCTGTACCTGTTTGGGCACAAGCAATCATGTCCTTGCCGTCTAATATTTTAGGGATAGCTAGAGCCTGTATGGGAGTAGGCTCCTTAAAGCCCATCGCGTCTAATGCTTCGTCCACACTCGACTCAAAATTCATTTCTTTAAATGACACTTTATCGGTATTAATCATTAAATTATTTTTTCTGTGAGTGCTAGTCGAGAAAAATCGGTTTACGATAACTCTCACCTGAGACCTCATATCAACGTGTAAAGATTACAATAAATTAACGAAAAATCGCATAAAGTGTTCCGAAACCTTGGATAAGGTAATTGCTAGTATGCTTTTGAACCATTCTGTAAACACCAAGAATCAACTCCAATTGTTAAAGTTTTACTAGGAAAACAGCGCTTTTAGTAGAGTAGACGTTTCCCTGATACACTTGTGCGTGATATACGAATTGTGTAGACAGGACTAGAGAAACGCGCAAATTCAAAATGGTTTTTAGTTGGTTTTGTTTGTTAGATATAAGGAAAGGCGCAACTTTGGTTGTGCCTTTCTTTTTATGCCAATTTCTTACTTGTAAAATCATAAATACTTTCGAAGAATCCTGTTAACCGACTCAACATAGCTCCCTCCAAACAAATTCACATGCACCATTAGATAGTACAATTGATAAATGTCCATACGCTTTTTAAAACCTTTTTCTATAGGATAAATCCGCTGGTAAGCGTCATAAAAATGTGGACTAAATCCACCAAATAAATAAGTCATGGCCATATCCATTTCTCGATGCGCATAGCTAAGAGCAGGATCAATTAGAACAACTTCTTCATCTCTATTAGCTAAGAAATTTCCAGACCATAAGTCGCCATGTGTCAAGCAAGCAGGCTCCTCAGGAAGCAGTTCTTCCAACTTATTAAACAGCTTATCAAATACTTTTATTTGATAGCTATCCATCCGCTTAAAGTCGATCGCAAGTTTTAGTTGAGGACTTATTCGATGCTTGATATAAAACGTTTTCCAATCTGTTTCATAATGATTAATTTGCTTCAAATTACCAATGTAATTATGATGGTCGAGGCCAAAATATGAATGCGTATTGTCGCGATGGAGTAGGGCTAGTGAACGACCAAAGTTTTCCCAAAAAGTATTTGTCTTAGCTGCAGGTTGGATGTAATTAAGTAATAAAAAAGCTGTACCATCAGCTTCTCCATAACGGATCATCTTAGGCGTGGAAATGGACTTAGTTTGTTGAATAATTTGCAGCCCCTTTGCTTCTGTTTCAAACATGTGCAAAGATTGTGGGAGAGCATTGAATTTTAGAAAATAGTTAGTATTCGCTTGATCCGAACTTTTACTTTCTATAGTGATCAGACGGGCTTGATTGATATCGCCCCCGCTATTTATTTCTATGCTTTGGAGTGGTGCAGCTAAAATGTTTTCACACTTTAGCTGCACCGCTGGAGGTATTAAAATCACCGATTACAATCGATTTTTGTTGACAATAGCCAACAATTCATCGCGGTAGTTTTTACCAATAGGTAAATGTTTAGCTTGACCTTTTTCCATTACTTCTACCATGTTACCTACGATAGCACTGATTCGATCAATCTGTACGATATAAGATCGATGTATACGTTTGAAGTATTGCACAGGCAGTTTTGCTTCCAAGCTTTTCATCGTTTGAAGCGTAATTATTCTCGAGCCATCATGTTTTCTGATGATGACATAATCTTTTAAGCCTTCAATGTAAACGATGTCAGCATAGTTTACTTTGATTAATTTTTTATCCGCTTTTACAAAAATAAAATCTGGATCTCCTTCTGAACTTGCAGCTTCTGTTGTAACAGAACCGCTACCTTCGTTTTTCTGTAAAGCAACTTGATCAGAGGCTTTGTTCACAGCCTTCATAAACCTATCCAAAGAGATTGGTTTCAACAAATAATCAATAGCATTTAATTCAAAACCTTCAATGGCATAATTTGCGTAAGCAGTAGTAAAGATAACCAGTGGCGGGTTTTTCAAGGTCTTTAGAAAGTCAATCCCTGTTAGTTGCGGCATTTGTATATCTAGAAACATCAAATCAACGTCGTGCTTCTTTAAAGCATCATTAGCTTCCAAAGCATTATTACAACTTTGAACTAAGTTGACTTCAGGGATTTCATTGATGTAGGTTTCCAAAACTTCAAGTGCAAGAGGTTCATCATCTACAATAATTACGTTCATCATTTTTTGTTTGTTTTAGCTTGATTATTCGAACTGCTGATAGCAGAATAGTACTAGATTTAAAGTTAAACTACTTGATGTAAGATAGCATTTTGTACCCAACATTTTCAAAAATATTTCTTAGGATAAATTCAATTCCAAATTGACCGCATAGGTATTTGGATTATCTTTAGTTTCTAATTTATGTTTACCTGCATATTGCAAAGCCAATCTCCTTTTTACGTTCACTAACCCAATACCTCCACTACGTTTGTGATGTTGTGCAGGTAGGCTACCTGATTTACTATTTTCCATAAAGAAGAGTATGTCCTTATCCTCGATTGTCAAAACAATATTGACAAAGCCCTGAGCGATCTGGTTGTTGAGTCCATGTTTGAAGCTGTTTTCCAGAAATGGAATAAACATCAGAGGAGCGATCTTTTGATCTCCAGCATTGCCAATTACTTCGAAGTTAATACTAACGTTTTTGCTTTGACGGAGACTTTCCAAGTCAAGATAATTTTGAATGTATTTAACTTCTTTGCTCAATAATACCCGCTTTTCGTTGCATTCATAAAGCATATAGCGCATCATTTCAGAGAGTTTGATCACAATCTCTGGAGCTTTATCAGATTTCTTTAAAGTAAGGGCATAAAGATTATTCAAGGTATTAAATAAGAAATGTGGATTAATCTGAGACTTAAGGAACTTCAACTCCGATTGCATAGTTTGAGTTTGTAGTTCCTTACGATCTCTTTGGTATCGCATCCAATCTGAGGTAATTTTGAGGATAGTAGAAGTCGCTGCTACAAAGAAAGTAGTTAAGAATATCCACTTTTGATCCGTAATAAGCGATTCTTGAATCGAAGGAATAAATGAGAAGAGTAAGAAGAGAATTAGATTCTTAATTGGTGTGATAATGATGACCGAAAGAATCAATAAGCCACTATATAACAAGAACTTCTTTTCACTTAAGTAATTGGGAATCAGGTACAAAAGGTTGAAATAAACCACCACGGCATAAAACATGATGTTGATCGTTTCTATAATCAGTGAGAGGAAAAAACCATGATGCACTTGATCTACGATGAGAAACATAAGAAGCAGGGACAACCAGAAGATCAGGTGATACACCACTCTTTTAGTTGCAAAGTCTACTAACTTTGTCTTCAGGTTCTTTTTTACTTTGGTTTCCATCTTATTTATTGCAAATGTAATCACAAGTTCAATAAAAGCGGAATTCTGAGTAAGAATGAATTAATATAGATGAAGGGCGACTAATCATGGATCAATGGAAGTTTCACTAACAATTGCAGTTTTTCTTGGGGTCATGTAGCCATTGAAGCAGGGAATGCAACTTTAATTGTAATTGTTTCAGCTTTAATTGTAACTGTTTCGTACTTTTGCATCCGATAAATTAAAAATGAATGGTCTATTTAACAAGGAAAGAAAGATTTAACGCGGCCCATAAACTATGGGTGGAAGATTGGAGCAAGCAAAAGAACTTTGAGGTCTTTGGCAAATGTTCAAATCCTAACTGGCATGGGCACAACTATAGCCTTTTTGTCACGGTAAAGGGGAAACCTGATCCGATGACTGGTTTTGTGATTGATGCTAAGAAATTGAGTAGCTTGGTAAAAGAGTTGGTTGTGGACAAGCTCGACCATAGCAATCTTAACCTTGATGTGGCATTTATCCCTAAAGAGTTACAACCTACCACCGAAAATCTTGTTATCCTTATTTGGAAGGAATTGGAGCCACACATCAAAGGCTGTCAATTGCATTCAATTAGATTAGAAGAAACTGAAAACATTTTTGCCGAATATTTCGGTGAATAAACAGTAGGACAAACAAAAACTTCGCACATGGGATACACTAAAAAAGAGCATTACGACGAGAAAACTACTAAAACCCTCGTTAAGAAATATCATTCAATTCTTGATAAACTCGGGGAAGATCCAGAAAGAGAAGGCCTTTTAAAAACTCCTGAGCGAGTAGCTAAGGCAATGCAGTTCCTTACACATGGTTACGACCTCAACCCAGAGGACATTCTAAAAGGAGCCATGTTCAAAGAAGATGTAAGTGAAATGGTGTTGGTTAAGGATATTGAATTATATTCGCTTTGTGAACACCATATGTTACCTTTTTACGGAAAAGCTCATGTCGCTTATATCCCGAATGGTCATATCGTAGGTCTCAGTAAAATCCCTCGTATTGTTGATGTTTTCGCAAGAAGATTACAAGTGCAAGAGCGATTGACTGAGCAAATTTTACATTGCATACAAAACACACTTAAACCACAGGGAGTCGCCGTTGTCATTGAAGCAAAACACCTTTGTATGATGATGCGCGGGGTTCAAAAACAAAATTCAGTTACTACTACTTCAGCCTTTACAGGTCAATTTGAAAATGTAGAAACCAGATCAGAATTTATGAACCTAATCGCTGCTAAACTACACTAACAAACATGAAAGCTTATCTATTTCCGGGACAGGGGGCCCAATTTGTAGGTATTGGAAAGGACCTTTACGAAAGTAATGAACAAGCGAAAGCGCTATTCGAACAAGCAAACGATATTCTTGGTTATCGAATCTCAGACGTAATGTTTGAAGGAACGGAAGAAGATTTGAAGCAAACTAAGATTACGCAACCTGCCATTTTTATCCATTCTATTATAAAAGCAAGGCTAGCAGGCGATGAATTTCGACCTGATGCAGTGGCTGGCCATTCTTTAGGCGAGTTTTCTGCATTGACCGCAGTTAATGCTATTAGTTTTGAAGAAGGACTTTTACTGGTACAACAAAGAGCACTTGCGATGCAGGAGGCCTGCGAAGCTGTGGAAGGTACTATGGCGGCGATTTTAGGTTTAGAAGATGCCATCGTTGAAAAAGTATGCGCAGATATTGACGAAGTAGTTGTTCCTGCGAACTATAACTGCCCAGGTCAACTAGTCATTTCTGGTTCAGTTCTAGGAATAAATGCGGCCGTAGCTGCTTTAACAGAAGCGGGAGCAAGGAGAGCGATCGTATTGCAAGTAGGAGGAGCTTTTCACTCTCCGCTCATGGAACCAGCAAAAGTTAAATTACAAGCTGCCATTGAAAAAACAAATTTTAATATTCCAATTTGTTCGATCTATCAAAATACAACTGCCAAGCCAGTGACGGATCCCGAAGAAATACAGATGAACCTTATAGAACAGCTGACTTCTCCAGTCAGATGGACTCAGACTATGCTTAATATGATTGATGCCAAAATCGATAATTTTGTCGAAGTTGGTGGAAATGGCAAGGTTTTAAGAGGTTTTGTAAGAAAGGTAGATAGAAGTTTAGCTACTGAAGCATTGTAGTTGAATTGGTGATTTGAGTTTCATTCCATTTTCCAAGAAAAAAAAAGTTCATCTAGTAATCCTTTTTCCAAAAGGGCTTCATGTCCTTGATAGACAAAGATTTACAATTTCACAATTAAAGAGATAAGAAAAGCCAGTCTTTTGCTTATGATTAAATTAACAAGAATTAAGTTTGATTCCGTTTTCTTTTTTCATAAATTTAGTAGACAAAGTTGAATTGTAGGAGGATACATTTCAACCCGTTTTAGCTCAAGCTGGATCATCGAATCCAGATGACAATAATTATGAGAATGCTGTTAGTCCGATCGATTTACACGAACATATTAATTAAACAAACATGACTAAAGCAAACATTAACAGAGGAAAGGTTTTGATTGCAGAACCTTTTATGATTGACCCCAATTTCAAGCGGTCGGTTGTTTTACTTTGTGAGCACGAAAAAGACGGTAGCTTAGGATTTATCCTAAACAAATCTCTCGACATGCAAATCAATGAATTGATTGCAGACTTTCCCGAATTTGATTCTGATGTTTATTATGGTGGTCCGGTTCAGACAGATACCATTCATTACATTCATAATGTAGGTGAATTGTTGGACAATAGCCATCTGATTCAAGATGGGGTATATTGGGGAGGTGATTTTGAAAAACTAAAATTATTAATAGATACAAACGCTATTGAGCCTAAGAACATTAAGTTTTTTGTAGGTTATACTGGTTGGTCACCTGAGCAACTAAAAGAAGAAATGAAATATGGCTCATGGGTGATTAGTGAGATGGATGACGACTATGTTTTTGGTAGTGGTAATAAGAGCCTTTGGAACACAGTAATGCGTGAGAAAGGAGATACTTACTCTGTTATTGCTCAAATGCCTGATGGCTTGACTTGGAATTAAGCGTTTCAAGTATAATTTTTTAAAAATAAAAGCAGGTACCAATCAATTTGGCACCTGCTTTTGTATTTTTGTGCTTTCTATCTAAAAGTTGTTAAAAAAAATCATAAAAAGATATATGATAACCTGTAGCGAATTGTTTATAAAGTATGGAGACCGAGTCTTGTTGGATTATTTGAATTTTACGATCCTTACGAAGGACAAGGTTGGTTTGGTTGGGAGAAACGGGGCAGGGAAGTCTACGATTCTTAAATTATTAGCAGGTGAGTCTAATTCGGATTCGGGGACTATTTCAAGACCAGCTACTTCAACATTGGGCTATCTTAAGCAAGATATGGATTTGCCTGCTGGCAAAACAGTCTTAGAAGAAACCCTTACGGCCTTTAAAGAGGTCAATGAAGTTGATAAAAAGATCAAAGGATTGCAACAAGAGCTTGCTGAACGTACAGACTATGAAAGTTCTATTTACGCAAAAGTGATTACCGACTTGGGAGATGCTGAAGAGCGATTCCAATTACTTGGAGGTATGACTATGGAAGTAGATACTGAAAGAGTATTGAAAGGTCTAGGCTTTAAGCATGAGGACATGAATAGAGGTACGGACGAATTTAGTGGAGGTTGGAAAATGAGAATTGAATTAGCAAAAATGCTTTTACAACGTCCTGATTTTCTACTACTGGATGAGCCTACCAACCATCTTGATATTGAATCGATTCTTTGGTTGGAGCAGTTTCTGAAATATTACGAAGGGGCAGTGGTGGTGATTTCTCACGATAAGCAATTTTTAGATACGGTGACTAAGCGTACCATGGAGATTGAGCTGGGCAAAATGTACGAATACAAGGCGACTTACTCTAAGTATCTCGAACTACGTGCTGAGCGAAAAGAGAAAATGGCAGCAGCTTACAAAAATCAACAAGCCAAGATCGAACATACAGAAAAGCTGATTGAAAAATTTAGGGCGAAAGCCACTAAAGCAAAAATGGCGCAGTCACTCATTAAGCAATTGGATAAAGTCGATCGGATTGAAATGGATGCTGAAGATACACAGGCGATGAGTATTCGCTTTCAGCCTGTTCCTCGTTCTGGTGAAGTCGTTTTTGAAGCTAAGAAATTGACTAAAGCCTATGATGGACCTTCTATTTTAGAAGATATTAATTTAAAATTACTAAGAGGAGAACAGGTTTCTTTTGTAGGCCAAAACGGTCAAGGAAAAACAACTCTTGCAAAGATCCTGGTTAAGGAATTAGAACATAGTAATGGCGATGTTAAATGGGGACATAATGTGGTGGTTGGTTATTACGCACAAAATCAAACAGATAGTCTTGATTTAAATAAAACCTTACTGCAAACGATGGAAGATGCCACTCCTCCAGAAATGCGAACAAAGTTACGTGGAATGCTAGGCGCATTTTTGTTCAGAGGAGAAGATGTGGACAAAAAAGTTTCGGTTCTTTCGGGGGGAGAAAAAGCACGTTTAGCTTTAGCTTGTATGTTGCTCCGACCAATCAATTTCTTGATACTAGATGAACCTACTAATCACCTTGATATTTTGTCAAAGGAGGTTTTGAAAAAAGCGGTAAAGGCTTATGATGGAACGATGGTAGTTGTGTCTCACGATCGTGATTTTTTAAGTGGGCTGACCGATAAAACTATTGAGTTTAGAGATCGCAAACTATATAGCCATCTAGGTGATATCAATTTCTTTTTAGAGAAACGAGCGATGGATAATATGCGTGAAGTTGAAATGGCAACTAAGCAAAAGAGAGAAGAACCAGAGAAGAAGAAGTTAAGCGAGGAAGACCGTAAGAAAAAGAAGAAACTTCAGAATCAAGTTTCCAATGCAGAGCGAAAAATTGAACAAGCAGAGAAGAAAATCGCCGACATTGAATTGGAAATGGGAAAGTCTGATTTTTATCAAAGTCCTGACTCTCAAAAGGTGATGGATAAATATCAGGACTTAAAGAATGACTTGGATAAAGTGATGGAAAATTGGGAAAAGGCGCAGGAAGAATTGGATGCTTTTGAGAAATGATCTGATCAATTTTTCGATGAAAGTTCTTGACAATTAGATTCGTATTATTTTTATTTCATAATCAAAACAATAAAACGATGCATCCAATTTTAAGAAACATTCTGGCGGTCATTATCGGAGTATTTGTCGGTATGGCAGTAAACATGGGCTTAATTAATTTAGGAATCAAACTGGTGCCATTACCCGATGGAGCTACGCTCGAAAACATGGCGGAGTACATGCATCAATTTGAGTTCAAGAATTTTATTTTCCCTTTCCTTGCCCATGCCTTGGGTACGCTCGCGGGAGCCTTTACAGCGGCCAAGATTGCAGCTAGTCATCAAATGAAGTTTGCAATCGGTATTGGATTCTTTTTTCTTCTTGGAGGAATAGCAATGATAAATATGTTACCTGATTCACCGATGTGGTTCAATGTGCTAGATTTAGTTGGAGCCTATCTACCTATGGGCTGGCTTGGCGCAAAACTTGCAGGATCTGGAACGAACAACAAGCTATAAAAACAAGAACAACAAGCTATAAAAACAAAGGTATATTCAATTTATAATTCCAAATTTTGATACAGTGAGACTAAACGTATTTTTTACATTTATAATTTTTTTGGGGCTTACCATTAATTTGACAGCACAGGATGTTTCTCCATTTGATCTTGCTATTAATGAGATCCAAAAAAAGATGCAAGCCATTGATTCGGAATTTACTTCGATCAAGCATGTTGATAATCCTAATCCCGAAGTACTTGTCAGTAAGCCAGAATTATTTGATTTAGTGATTGAAAAGGGAGAGTTAATCTGGGAGAAATATAAGCTCAGATCAGACTTGAAGGTGCTAATTGCTACATTTAAAACCTTTAAAACTGCAGCTAGAGGACTCGAACTTGCCGCTGTAAACGGTGATTCCGACATGAGAGAAATGGTTGAGACAAAAAGTGCCGGTATTTTTGAAGGTTGTATTCGCAGTACTTTGGAAGGCTATAATTTGACGAATGGTCAACGAATGTTTGAAGAAGCCACTATTCTAATGGATCGCCATTCTAAGCTTAATGACTATTTGGCTAAGCCTGGTAGTGTGGAAATATTGGAGAGAGAAGGTGCACCTAAGTTTACAGATTACTTGGATTATTTGAGTGTTGACAACAAAGCAATGATTGAATATTTTATAGGAGATAAAATGATTTATGCAACCATTCTTTGGTCTGGAGGCATGAATCAATTGCAAGTTGCTGACAAACAAAAGGTTCTAGCTAATATCAAAAAATTACAGGAAAGTATGCGTGAAATACCTACTGAAGATAAGTTGGCGCAGAATTATACTGACTTCACAACATCCTCTCTACTATTAAGTCAATTACTTTTTAATCATCCATTAAATACTATACCAGACAGTATCACTTCAATTGTAATTATTCCTGATGGAGAAATTAATGCTATTCCTTTTGATTTATTATTGACAAAGACAAGTCAGAATTCTTCTAATTCTTTTGCATTAGATGACAATGAGTACGTCATGGAAAACTACTTCTTAAGCTATGCTAAATCTTCTCAGGCAATGATTTTGGATAAGATTTCAATGAATGAGGAAGCCTTGCAAAGTAAGATGAATGAGAAATTGGATGTCTTAAAAGATCCTACAAAAAATCACCCTTCTCAGTGGACTTCTTTATTGCCAGCCATTGAATATGAAATAACTGGTATGCCCGATTCAGACAATGGAAATAAGCTAAGTGAAAAAGGAAACAACAAAATGATCTATTTCGGGCTTGGACTTTTGGCAGCAATAGCGGTCTTCTTTTTTACTACAAGAAAATCTAGAAATGCTTAATGTCTAAATTATTTTCTAAGCTTTTCGCGCTTTAGAAAAACAAAGCCATTTTTCCGATCAATCTCTTCAAAACCTTCTAATGGTTTTAGCTTGTTTATTTTTGTAATCAAATATACATCCTTGTCAATATTTCCTGTAAGTAACCAATTTCGATCATTACTCTTCTCATTGGAAGGCCTTTGTTTTTTGGTGTAAAACAAATGGGCATAACTCTTATAGCCTGAAGGGATTACATAACAATCTTCTCCAACCTTAGTCTTTAAAAACTCGATAGCTGCTCTTTGCGAATATCCTTCAACTCGTTTGACATAAAACATTATAGAGCTACTGATAAAGATGGCTGTTCCAATAAAAAAGAATTGGAAGGACTGTACCGTCAAGCGTTTTCTGAAAAGGTAAAAAGAATAAAGCATAAGTACAATCAGAAAAAGCCCTGGGAGTATTTCCCAACCTGTCCAAAGAACCTCTGCTTTTAGGTTTTCTTTGGCAAAAGGATCCTTTATTAAATGAGAGATTCCATTTCTTTTTAAAAGAAGGGGAGTAGCTAAAAATACAATTGAGAATAGGCTTGCTATAAGCCCCAAACCAACTTTTATCCACTTTGCAAAAACAATATTTTTTGCAGCTATCTCATACACCACATAGCTTGCCAAAAAGGTCAGTGGAAAGTAGGCTAAAGAAGAGTAGTGGACAATCTTGGATTCAACAATTGAAAACAAAATTAAAACTACCCAAAACAAAATTTTCATCCATCGAATAAAATCGGATTGTACTGAAGATGATTCAAGTGGTACTTTGAAAAAACTACGGATTGCAAAAACAGAAGCTGGAAAACATCCAATCAATAAAACGACAAAATGATATCCCAAAAATCCACCATGGCCAGCATCGGGTGTGCTAAATAAGCGATATTGGTAAGCGATAAATGTTTTTACAAACCAAGGGCCGTTCTTTATCGTTTCAATGCCAAACCAAAGTAAAGGCACAATGGATGCGAACAACATCCATGCAATAAACTGAGGGACAGAAATATAAAAACGAAATTTTTGGAAACACCAATAAACGAAAAAGCACAAACCAATAATGATTAAAGCGGCAGGGCCTTTGGTGAGGATGGCAAGGCCAGTAAGTAAACCAGAAAGTGCGAGGTAATTCCATTTATTCTGTTCTAAAGAAATACTAGCAGTGGCATCTTTTTTCCAGATAAATAAAATGAAATAGTAAAGACTAGAAAAAATAAATAGATTAAACCAAGGATCAATAATTCCCGATTTGAAATATAAGTGGGGGAGTAATGACCCTAAATAAATGAGTGCCCAGAGTTGACCAAATTTTTCATCAAACAAACGTTTGCCAATTTTGAAAAGAAATAAGAGACTAAGTATGCCACAGATTGCGTTTGGAAATCGAGCAGCATATTCATTCACGCCAAATAATTTCATGGAGAGCGCCTGTAGCCAAAAGAAGAGAGGAGGCTTTTCCCAAAAAGCTTGAAAGTCGATGTACACCCGTAGGTATTCACCCGTTAGCAGCATTTCCCTGCTTGCTTCTGCGAAATTAATTTCATCCCAATCAAACAAATGCACCTGCCCCAGAAACGGAAGGAAGAATAATGCAGCCAGAATTGAAATGAATAAATAAGATTTCATTGATGCAATTAAAGTTGCAATTATAGTTGTATTGTTTACTTGATCGTGATTCGTGAAAATTGCTTAAGCAGGTAGTCAAACTACTTAACTACATTTTGCGCTTTAATTTTCTGCGTTCCATTTTATTGTCAAACTCTTTTAGCTTGATGTTTAGTTTCGAAACGCTATTGCGAATATTTCTATTCTGAGTATCTAACATCGTCACTCTAAAAGGAAATGGCTTTGGAATTTGAAAATTTTCTTTATCACGAATTACTACAGCATTTACTGATCCAGTTCCGGCGACCCTTTTCCTTGTCTCACCCGATCTACCTGATAGCTCATCTTGATAAGCATAGTCTAGTTCTCCAATCAAATAAAAAGTATCGGAAGAAGGAGGATTCTTTAGATCTTCTCCTATTTTTTGAAAAACAGAACCCTCGAAATCATTGTTTTTAATATTGGCTACATCATTGGAATGAAAGAAGTAAACCGGACAAAAATCAAACTTGTCTTTAAATGCGTTTATGATATTTGCATTTTGAGTTTGTTGTTTTTCAATAGCCTCTTTTGCCTTTGCCATATCTCCCATTTCTTTGTACCGATTGATTTTATTTTCAGATGTTTTTAGTTTAACTAAAAGCATCCCATTCTGCAATTTATCAATAGTAGAGGTCGCTTTGTCTTTTTTTATGTTGACCGTCTTACAGCCCAAGGTAAGCAGTATGCTGAAAAGCAACATTCGTTTTAGAAATAGTTTCATAAAAAAAATTATAAGTTGGTTAAAAAATACGGGCAGTGTATAATTTAGAACTATAGAAAAGTGAAAATAGCTAAACAATATTGAATTGCCAAAGGTAGGGATAGGCCTTGTCCTACGATTTTATTGTAACAGACTGAATGAGCAGCTTTGAATTAAGTTATGTAGCCTTGCAGGCATATTAGAATTTAGAGGTAATCTAAAAACTTATTCTTCTGTTTTATGTTTAAACTATTGATATTCAGTAATTAACAAAGTATTGATTATTTTTTCTAATTAGTGGTGAATGATCACATTTCGGCCATCAAAGCGTAAAATTGCAGTTTACTGCATATATTTTGGGGAACAATTGTGTATCTTGCTTTTGGTAAAATTATGTGGAGCGTTACATAACCCCTTCGTTTGACCTTGTTTAGATTCAGTCTAAATAGTGGCTTTCAAAATTAATCAACTCGTTTTAAGTCCTCTTGCATTACAAGTTTGAGTACTTTGTTATCAATACAATTCCATCGTGTTGTATTCGTTCTGCACATAGGAATATTACTACAAAAGGCTTTTGGTCTTTATGAAATGAGTTTTAAGAGGAATTATATTAAATATCATATTAGCTCTATCTAACAAATAAAAAAATGACAGCGTTAAAAGTTAAATTCAACAAGGGAGAAAAAACTTCTCAGGAGTTTTATAATGTATTGAGACAGCGCGTCTCTGCATATTTTGAAACCAATCAAATCTCTAGGCATGGAGATGCGGGGATGGTTTTCAAAACCGTTTTTATGTTGGCTTTGTATGTCGGACCTTTTATAGCAAGTGTTTTCTTTGTTGAAAGCAGTACCACCTATTTCTTACTGTGGTTACTAAGTGGTGTAGGAATGTCAGGTGTCGGTCTATCTATAATGCATGATGCCAATCATGGCTCTTATTCAAGTAATGAAAAGGTTAACTCTGCGCTTGGATTTGTATTGAATATGACTGGAGGTTGTTCTTCCTATTGGAAAATTCAGCACAACATGTTGCATCACACGTACACCAATATTCATGGTTATGACGAAGATATTAGTCGTACTCCAATCATGCGATTTTCTCCACACGCCAAGAAGCGTCCGATGCACCGTTACCAGCATTATTATGCTTGGTTTGCATATTGTTTGATGACGATCTCTTGGATCACTGCTAAAGAATTTAAGCAGTTGAAGGAGTTTAATAGTAAAGGTCTGATCAAAGACAAGGCGCATTACGACAAGATGTTTAGAGAAGCGGTTTTGACGAAGATTGGGTACTATGCAATTGCATTGTTTATTCCATTGTATTTTGCTGCTGTGCCAATATGGTTGGTAATCGTTAGTTTCCTTTGCATGCACTTTGTAGCTGGACTAATATTAAGTTTGATCTTTCAACCTGCTCACGTATTGCCATCTTCAGAATACCCAATGCCTGATGAATCTGGAAATATGGAAAACAACTGGGCGATTCACCAAATTTTAACAACAGCTAATTTTTCTCACAATAGCACACTTTTCTCTTGGTTTGTCGGTGGTCTTAATTACCAAATTGAACATCACTTGTTCCCACGAGTTTGTCATATACACTATAAGGAGTTGTCGAAAATTGTTCGGGCAACTGCAGAAGAATACAACTTGCCTTACCACTCACAAAAGACTTGGTTTAAGGCGATTTCCAACCACGGAAAATTTTTGAAGGATATGGCTTTAGCTGATTAGTATTAAGCTCAGTCCAAACAAATAGGAGAGGCGGTTGTCACTGAAAAGGTGGCAACCGCTTTTTTCATTTTGTAGCATGAGTAAGCAATTCTTATCAACTCAGCAACTATCCCTTTTCGATTGAAAGACCTTTAGTTTATTCGAACGTTTTCAAACGGAACTCCAGACATTACCTCTCTTTTTATTCCAACTATATTACTTAATTTTTAGGTTAAGAAAGTGTTTGTATCTAGATTGCATTTTACTCAGACTAAATTTTCTTGTTAGTAAAAATGCTATCTTTTACAGAAATGTATTTAAGCTGAAAAACAAGATTCAAGCATTGTTCAAAAACACTTTTCTTTAGAATAATTCTAAAGAAAAATTGAGATCGAATTGCCTAGTATTGAACCGTTTCTTGACGTAATTTGGATGTAAGAAAGGATGAAATTAAAGCGACTGAGTGCGAGAATAATGACAGGTTTTTAAGATGTTCTTAAACGAAAAGATACAGGTATTGCTTAAAACTCGTCCTTCAAAATGTAAATGACATGTACGATTAGATTTGCATAAAAACCTAAGGACAATTCTTCTAACGAATTGAAAAAAAACAAATAGCTAGATAGTTCTAAGTAGTGAAAGCATGTGCGTCTATTTGCTAAAGTCGTAATAGAGGTAGTTCTTCTCTATAGTGACAAAGATTGTATGAATTTATTGTTATAAGATTTCAATTGTGTTACAAAAAAATCCATATATCATGAATGCTAAAATCTTGTATGACACCATTCTTAGATTAGTTTTTGCCACTTTACTGCTTATGATACTCTTCGCTTTTATTGTAATAAAAGAGCCTCATGAAATGACTTCAAAAGAAGCTGAAAATTCCGAAACTACACAGCTAATTGACCTTAAAGAAAAAAGAGATCCCAAACTTGCTAAAGGAAAATTACTCTTCAAAAATAATTGTGCAGCTTGCCACAACAAAAACCTTAAAGATGACTTAACTGGCCCCGCTTTGGGGAATGTGTCAGAGCGCTGGGAAGCTTATCCCAAAGAGGATTTGTACAATTGGATTAGAAACTCTCAGTTGATGATAGAGGAAGGTCATCCAAAAGCAAAAGCTCTTTATGAAAAATATAAATTAACGATGAATGCTTTTCCGAATTTAACGGATGAGGAGATTGAAGCGATGCTCTATTTTTGTGATAAGGGCGCAGACTGAGTCCTCTAATTTGCTTGGGATAATAAGTAATTGAGTTAGACTCCTTATTGCCACTGCAATGCTAACTGTCAGTCTATCATTTATGTGCTACTAATATTATTAGTTGCCCCCAGATCCAGTTCAATGGTCTCCAGTATGCGATCAACTGGTTCCACCAAACTAAGCCCTGTGTTCTCTTCAAAAATAACGCGAGGTTTGTTGGTCTGTTTTGAAACCGCAATATCCTGATAGGGGATATAACTTTTGATAATACCCACCAATGAAGATTTCCGATAGGGGTTGGTTCCTTGTATAGAAATCATCTCAGGTTTGGTGATTACAGGTCCGCCACTATTGCCAGGGAAGACAAAGGCATCGACGGTATAATCTGTACTCCGTTTTTCATACAAGTCACGGATACGAGCAATTATTCCGCTACGAACCATAACGTGCTGACGATCCTTTGAAACGAGTCCCATAGGGAAGCCTAATGCATAAATGAAGTCACCTTCAGAGAGACCATTACTTTGCATATCGATAGAAGTAATGGCGTCAGTATCTGATTTGAAAAGGCCATATTTCATACCTTCTGCATGGATTGGTTGTAAGTTAATCCTTAGGACTGCAACGTCGACGTTTGGATTGGGATGTCCCGTCCATAGTTGAACACCTTCTTTATCATAAAGATTGACCGGGTAGTCCTTTGCGGGTTGGTTCGTTTGCGGGTTGAATCGAAGGATAATAGATCGATGCTTGTGAATGACATGCTTGTTGGTCACAAGGTAAACTGTATAGTCTTTTTTACTTGTATCGTCCGCATGTGCTTTTACGAATTTACCGAAAAGGAAACCAGTTCCGATCCAGATTTTTTTTGGTGCATTTCTATTGCCTTGTTGAATTCCAATAGCAACAACGCAGTCCATGAAAAAGGGTGGTATTAAAGCCATAAGCTATTTAACGCTTGAGCAAAGAAAAAGTTGGGAGATGGGAGAGAAAGTTAAGACTATAGCTTACACTCAGAAACAAAAATGGGAAGCTATTATGTTAATTAACAGCTTCCCATTCTATATAAGGTTTAAAAGATCTCTTCCATGAAATCATCCTGCATGTAGGCAAATTGAATTTCATCAATCCATGCTTTATCCAAATGATCATAAAAATGCTGGTGAAAGCGTCCTTCTTGTTTAAAGCCTATTTTTTCGAGAACTCTAGCTGAGCTAGGGTTTCGGACATCTACTTTAGCAAGAATTTTATGAACGTTATGGTCTTTAAAAACAGCTTTCATGAGTAAGCGTACAGCCTCAGTTGCGTATCCTTTACGTTGATAATCAGGATGAATCGTATATCCAATTTCAACAATACGAGGTTCATCTTCCATGAAATGAATGGCACAATCACCAATCAGCTTTTTTTCTATTTTATGTTCAATTGCGATTTGAAGCCATTCACCTTGTTTACCAAGAGGAAGGTCTTTTTGTCCTTCAATAAATCGTTCTGCTTCTGACATTGACTTGACCATAAAGTTCTGATATCTACAGACTTGTGGGTCGGATCGATAGGAATAAAAACTTTCTAAATCCTCTGGTTTTAATTGTCGAATAATTACTCTGCTTCCTTCAATTCTCATGTTCTACGTATATTATTTATTTCTATTTTAAGAGGACAATTTATGTACTGTAAAAGTATGGTTTTTGTTTTGTCTCTCTGTAAATAAAGTGATCTTTTTTCTGTCAAATTTTGGAATAAGTTATTTT
>CAKZUK010000014.1 GCA_937921775.1 uncultured Saprospiraceae bacterium | reverse complement strand
AAAATCAGGACAAACCCAATTCTCACCATTTCATATATAAAAGTAGAATCAAAGAAAATTAAAACAAGAGTCACCTAAGCGGGCAGGTTCTAATTCACATTCTAATTCTTAAAGGTGAATCACCTCACCATAAGCCGCCGCAGCAGCTTCCATCACAGCCTCACTCATAGTCGGGTGTGGGTGTACTGTTTTGATTAATTCATGACCAGTAGTTTCCAATTTACGGATAGCAACGATTTCAGCGATCATCTCCGTTACATTAGAACCAACCATGTGTGCACCTAGCAATTCACCATACTTAGCATCAAAGATTAGTTTTACAAAACCTTCTTTCACACCACCAGCACTAGCTTTACCAGAAGCAGAGAATGGGAACTTACCAATTTTCAATTCATAACCCGCCTCTTTTGCAGCAGCTTCAGTGTAACCAACAGAGGCAACTTCAGGAGCGCAGTAAGTACAAGAAGGAATATTACCATAATCCAATGGTTCTGGATTTTGACCAGCGATTTTTTCCACACAGATAATTGCCTCAGCAGTGGCCACATGTGCAAGAGCAGGACCTGGTACGATATCACCGATCGCATAAATACCTGGAACATTAGTTTGATAGAAGTCATCTACTTGTACCAATCCTTTTTCAACTTGGATACCTAAAGTTTCGATTCCAAGATTTTCAAGATTGGTAGCAACACCAACAGCAGAAAGAACGACATCACATTCGATGACAGATTCCTTTTCTGTTTTATTATCTTTTACAGTAACCTTGCAAGTTTTACCTTTTGTGTCAACTGACTGAACCGCCGTGTTTGCTAATATATTTACACCAGCTTTTTTGAAGACTTTCCCAAGCTCTTTTGAAACGTCTGCATCTTCACGAGGAACGAGACCTTGCTTCATGTATTCTACTACAGTTACTTCCGTTCCAAGTGCATTGTAGAAATAAGCAAACTCAACACCGATCGCTCCAGCTCCGATAACCACCATTCGCTTTGGCTGTTTTTTCAAAGTCATTGCTTCACGGTATCCGATTATCTTTTTGCCATCCATTGGTACATTTGGCAATGAACGAGAGCGAGCTCCAGTTGCAAGAATAATATTTTTAGCTTCATAAGTGGTCGTCTTACCTTTTGCGTCTTTCACCTCTACTTTCTTACCACGAGCAAGTGATCCATGACCTTCCAATACGGTAATTTTGTTTTTACGCATTAAGAAGGAAATACCTTTACTCATGCCATCAGCCACACCACGACTACGATCAATCATGCCCTTAAAGTCAGCAGTAGCACCTTTTACCTTGATACCATAATCAGCCGCATGGTTGATATAATTAAAGACTTGAGCACTTTTTAGCAGGGCTTTAGTAGGGATACAACCCCAGTTGAGGCAAATACCACCAAGCTCTTCACGTTCAACAATTGCTACTTTCAATCCTAGTTGTGAAGCACGAATTGCCGCTGGATATCCACCAGGGCCACTTCCAATTACTATTAAGTCGAAATTCATATTTTTAATGTTTTATGAGTAGTTCTAAAGAAGATCTTCAAAAGATGCCGCAAATATACTTTGACATTAACAAAAAATGGGGTTTTTTGTTTCTTTTTTGGTCAAGAGCTTGAGCTTAATATGGATTATTAGCTGACATTTGGCTCCGGAAATAAAAACTAAAGGAAAACAGCCCCTCTTCAATGAGTGAAGAGGGGCTGCAGAAATAAAGCTTAGCAATTGCCTTTACTTCATGTTTTTCGCTTGGTCGATCCAGTTGCGGCCTTTGACGACACCCGTAGGCAGTTCAATTATCCTTATGATTTCCATCAAATCATCGTCTTCTAATCGGGCAATCTGTTCAAATTTGTAGATACCCAGTGCGTTTAATTTTTTTTCAATGAATGGTCCAACACCATGTATTTGTTTGAGATCATCTTTTTTCTTTTCGGAGGCTTTTCCGATTCGTTTGAAGTCGATGAGGGCTGAGCGCTTCTTGATTTTATGAAATATGTCTTTCTCGTCGTCCTTGTCTTTCGATTTTTTCTTTGGCTTGCTAACGACGTTTTCCGATAGTTTGGGTTCGGGAAGATGAGATTTGTATCCCATCACTTCGGTTAGTAACTTATCGTTAGCTATTTTGAGTTTGCCCATGTTGTCTTCAAAAAGATTTTTTTCATGCGTCAACTCTAAAAACTTCAATTTGAGTGCTTTGTATTTTGATTCCCATTTTTTGTTTTTACCGCTCTTTTCTGATTTATCACTTTTTGCCTTTTTGTCTGTTTTTGCTGCTAGGTCATCAGTTGTTTTAATCACGTTTTCACTGAGTGCCTTGTGCTTGTTTTTCCAAGTAAAAAGTTCTTGGTTCAAATCATTGACCTGCTTGCGTAACCCTTGTAACTCCTCTTCATTGTCGGTTGAGCGGCCACCTTCTGTTGGTTGTACGTCTACATCATCAATTTTTTTGTATTCTTGAATGAGGAATGATTTGTCGCTTTGAAGCTGTGTTAGTTCAGCTTTCAGTTGTGTTATTTGATGCGTTAGCTGTTCGTTGATACTTATAAGGTCTTTTTTCTCCTTGTGGAAACCGTTGGAGTATTCCAGCACACGTTCATAGTCACCTTGAAGTTGTGAATTCTGTGCCATGACCTGAGCAAGCTGATCGTTAGCTAAGCCATTATTTTGACTTTTAGCCAATAGCCATGAGAGGAGGAAGCCGAGAAATGCGGCTCCAAGCATCATTAAGAATATCGGTAAAATAGATCCAATTCCAATCATAAAGTAGTGTTTTTAAAATTCTTCCCTTCTTTAAATTGGTGGTAATGTGTTCTCTTGCAAGTGTATTTATCTGCTTGTGCAAATAAATTTTTTATTAGAGATTATGTATTTAAAGCATTCGCAAAAGCTAGTTTGGCACAAGATAGAAAACAAAGCTATAGAATTCGAGAAAACTAAGACACCGCACAGATTACCATTGAAACTGCTATTAACTGCTTTTTTGTATTAATCCCGAAGTCGAAGTTCTACTCTGCGATTTTTTCGTTTGCCTTCTTCCGAATTATTGGTACTCATTGGTTCTGTTGCCCCCTTATGTTTAAGTTTCAATCGTTGTGGATCAAAGCCATGGCGGATTAAAAACTTCTTGACGCTTTTTGCACGAGCTTTGGAAAGAGTCATATTTTTAGCGGAATCACCTGTAGTATCAGCATGGCCAATAATAAATAGCTTAGCCGAAGGATGTTTACGCATAATCGTTTTTGCCGATTCTAAATATTTGTCTAGCTCTTCATTTAGCTCAATTTTAAATTCATTGTTGTCGTAGTAAATGTTTAATGGTGGCAACTGGCCTGTAACTGGTGTATCCTCGTAAACAGGTAAGACCGGTTTTTTATTCATCTCCTCAAATCTAAAAAACACGCCGCCGTAAATTTGACCGTTTATAAATTGACCACTAGCCAATGGTATGTCAGTTGTAGCTATTTGATCTTCAGGAGCGCCTAAGTTGACTAATTCCAGTTTGATGGCATCTGCTCTTGCTTTCCCCAATTTATCTTGCGACTCTTGTTCAGCGTGAATACCATATAGTTTTAATTTTTTATCTCCGTTGGTTACTAGTAAGTCCGCTAAAGTCTGAAAAGCATCTTCCATCAATTCAGGAATAATGGGATCAGGGCTTGATTCATAAAATGAAAATGTCTCTGGAGCTGAAATTTCAAAGCCATCCAGAGTGATGGAAAAACTTGGTGTCGAGTCAAGATTGCCATAATTTTTAGCATACCACCAAGAACCCAGTATTAGCCATAAAGCTAAAAACAAAGCTACAAATGCCAGGAGCAGTCTATTCATGATTATAATCTATTTCCGATGATGAAGCGCTCTCAAAAAGTAATTCGAATAATATTTCAACCAAGTTAAAGGTAAAATTGACGATTCGAGTTGCAACGATACGTTATAATAGGTGGGATTTTATGAAGATACTTTCAAAATAACTTCTATGTGTGTGGTGTGCTTAACCTAGTTTGATAAAGATATTGTTTTTTAGTACAATTGGGGAAATATTGGGAGTGAAAATTAAAATTAAAATGAAAACGAAAAACACCAGACAGCTAAGCTTGCCATAGCGCAAAATTGGCTTTCCTCATCTTATCTGTCCATTCTAATTCACAAGTCTCTGCCGACTAGGCAGCTTCTAAGTCTCATTCTCTAATCTTGAGACAATTCCACTACGATTGTAGTGTTCTCTGCCGCCTGTATTTTATCTACTTTGATACTAATTCCAGGTTGAAGCATCTGCTTCTCGCCCATTTGAATGTTGGGACCATTTGCACGGATGGCCTGTCCCCACATGGCTAACATCCCGTGTTTCTCAGAAGTTTGACTCAAATAGGCAAACTGGTCAGCGGCCATTTCCATCCAATCCTGCTCACCTTCTAATTTTTCTGGTATCACAAATTCGAAAATCTGTGTCACCTTATCACATCCTTGTTGAATCAATTCGAGCGCTAAGCCGTTTTTGAAACGGACATTTTCAATCCCTTCTTTACCTTCGATTTTGAATATCTGGGTACTCACCTGCTCAAAGTTTCCTTCAAAAATAGCTTCTGGTTTACCAGCTTTACAATCCTTGAATGGATCGGAGGAGTCTGCTTTTGGGGTACTCGTGCCAGATGTACAGCCTCCAAGTAGGGCTAAACAAGCGATCCAGATAAAGATGTGTCGGTTCATTGATTTTTATTTAATGTTGATTAGAAACGAAGATATTTTATATTGTAATATGTATTACTGGGTTTTATGTTTTTGGTAACAGTGTCGAGGATAATATTGGGAATAGGGGAGCTGCCTTTTTATAGGAGGAGTTCCTCCGTTGGGAGATCTTCCCAATTCCATTCAAATCTTATACCTCGCAGTAGGTCGTACATCATGCTCTGCAAATTCCCCCTTCAAAAACTTATAATAGCCCGTAGTTGCAATCATAGCAGCATTATCCGTGCAATATTCGAATCGAGGAATGTAAGTATTCCAGCCCAAGGTCTCACCATGGTCATTCAATGCTTGTCGCAATCCTGAATTTGCGGAAACGCCACCTGCAATCGCAATTTCTTTGATACCTGTTTGCTTGACCGCTTTTTTAAGTTTGTTGAGCAAAATGGAAACAATACGATCTTGAACGGAAGCACAGATGTTATTCATATTATCAGTTATGAAATTTGGATCAGCCTTGATTTCTTTTTTTAGAAAGTATAGTATAGAAGTTTTTAGTCCGCTAAAACTAAAATTGAGTCCGTCAACCTTAGGTTCCGGAAACTTGAAGCGGGGAGTTCCCAGTTTTGCAAGTCGATCGATAACTGGCCCAGCAGGGTAGTCCAAACCAATAATTTTTCCTGTTTTGTCAAAAGCCTCACCCGCTGCATCATCTATGGTGTTAGCGATCACTTCCATTTCCAGATGACTTTTGACCACTACAATTTGAGTGTGTCCTCCAGAAACGGTCAGACACATAAAGGGGAAAGATGGCTTTGGATCTTCAGCAAAATGAGCCAAAACATGGGCCTGCATATGGTTCACCTCGATCAATGGGATATTACGAGCCAAGGCAAAGCCCTTAGCGAAGGTGACTCCTACTATCAGTGAACCAATCAAGCCCGGACCACGGGTAAAGGCAACTGCATTTATTTGATCTTTACTGATTCCCGCTTTCTTTATCGCTTGATCAACTACCGGAACAATATTGATTTGATGCGCTCTTGAAGCGACCTCGGGGACAACCCCTCCATAGTCTTTGTGGACCTCTTGATTTGCGGTACAATTGCTCAGTATAAGGCCATCTTTTAAAATAGCAGCTGAGGTATCATCACAAGAAGATTCAATCCCTAAAATAATTGTACTCATATTATGGTATAAACTATTCTTTTAATATTAACTTTATTGCAAGATTTATATAAAATTATTTGATAGTAAATCAATTTTAAGTTGTAATTAGCTGTTAATGAGCTATTTATTATTGTTTTATCTGTTTTTTTATAAATCTAAACTTTAGCACTTTGTTTAACACTACACACCTGTTTGTTCCCATTAATCAAGCATTTGAATGCTCATAAGGATCTTATGGTCAAATTTTGAGTCCAAAAGTCAATAGAAATTATTGCATAATCAAATTTGATTATGAGTTTGTTTCAACTTTTCACTTTGGGCTGAGTATGGATGTAGACAATAAACTCGAATAATTTCATAGCCATATCTTTTTTAACCGACTTTAAACTAAACAAATTATGTTCTCATCAAAACAAAAAGAATCAAGCCAGAGCATCGTCAACTTAGTGGAATCTAATCCATCTAATTCCTGTGTATTGGATAGTGGGACAGTTATAGAAGGAATTGTCCGAAGCAAAGAGGATTTAAGATTAGA
Organism: uncultured Saprospiraceae bacterium; assembly: GCA_937921775.1. Classification (GTDB taxonomy): domain Bacteria; phylum Bacteroidota; class Bacteroidia; order Chitinophagales; family Saprospiraceae; genus CALGLS01. The sequence continues at coordinate 13,561 of CAKZUK010000014.1, read as the reverse complement.
CGGACAAATTAAAGGCGATGTTTTTTGTGATAAACGCTTTGTCATGGGAGATTCTGCTAAGGTAGTAGGGACCGTAAGTTGTGGCGAATCATTGATTAGTGGTAGAATTGAGGGTGAAATAGCAGTAAAGGGATTGCTACATCTCCTCAGTACAGCTTTCATCAAAGGAAAAATAATGGCGAGTAAAATGATCGTAGATGAAGGAGCAAACTATAGTGGCGAATGCTTAATAGGGGAGAACAAAAGCAAAAAAAGCTAGTTTGACTATTGATAAATTTTAAAACAAATCAGCTAAGCATACGCCATTTTGGTACAGTAACATCATCTGCCTATACAGAAGTTGTTTGAAAATAGAATGATGATATTCTTGTAAATCATTGATCCTCATTACTTCATTTAATCATTTTCAGCGTAGTTAAGCTTACGAAAAAATAATTAAGCTTCGTTCTGAGAATCAAGCGCTTACAAGCAAGTTCAAGCTCTATTTTAAAACAACTTCATATTGAACTTGATGAATGACTAGATTTCCTGCTATTTTTGCTAACTTTCGGAGGAATATTCTAAATAAAAATAGTATTATTGCGCTGTAACAATCAACTTAAACTTTTATGAAACTTATAATTAATTTAGTTCTACTTGCCCTAGTTGCCTTATTGGTATTTGTTTTAATCTCGAGTATTCGTGCTCCTATCGCATTTCAAGCTGAGAAGACAAAGCGTGTTGACGCGGTTGTTAACTCTTTGAAAAAGCTTCGATCTGCTCAGGAAACTTACCGTGATGTCACTGGTGAGTTTACTAATGACTTTACTAAACTAAAGGAAACTTTGCGTAATGGTAAAATCCAAACTATTGCTGTACTAGGTAATCCGGATGATCCAAATTCAACTGGTATCACTTACGATACAACTTATGTTCCTGCAATGGAAGCGATTAACAAATTGAAAATCAATCTTGATTCCTTACATATTGTTCCTTATGCTGATCAAGGGACTGAGTTTGAATTATATGCAGATACAATGACTTACCAAAAAACTTTGGTACACGTTGTAGAAGCAAAAACTTATTTCTATAAGTTTATGGGAGCAGAATTTAGTAGTGAAAAGTATAAAAAATACGATGATCGCTACAATCCAAAAGCTCCTTTGAAATTTGGAGATAGATTTACACCAAACTTAACAGGAAATTGGGAGTAGATACTACAGTAATAGAAGATAGTTTTTCTAAAAAATATAGTGCTAACTATGACCTGTCCATTCTAGTCGGAATGGACAGGTTTTCTTTTATAGTTTCTGACCAACAGTCGAACCTCGTCGCGCTCAAAAGTTATGCTTTTTTTGAAAGTGAGTCTGATAAGGACTTGGTTAGCAAACTTCGGGAAGTCCACCAACAAGATGAGCTACTAAAATTGCCTTACAAGGATATAAAGGTGGCGGTCGTTAATGCTGAGAATACCTTTATTCCAGATCGCTTGTACGATGAAAAATCTCCTGAGGTGTACTTGGAAAATATGGTGGATAAGTCAATGAGTTCTAAGATTCACATTGATAATCTAGATACACTAAAAGCAAAAAATATTTTTCTAATTGAGGAAACCTTGGAAAATCAAATTCAAGCTTATTTCCCAAATGCAAGCATTCATCATGCCCTCAGTCCTTTGATTTTGGGTTTAAAACATGTGGCTGGACATCATTCTGATCGAAAGGTCTATGTTCATGTTCGCAACCAATTAGCGCACATTATTCTTTTTGAAGAAGAGGATATGCTTTTTGCAAACACCTTCAATTTTCAATCTGAAAAAGACTTCATCTATTTTGTGATGCTTGTTTATGATCAATTCAAATTGAAACCAGAGGTGGTCCCCTTATATTTTTCAGGATTTATTTTGGAGGACTCACAAATCTATCACCAACTATATCGTTACATTCGTTATTTGAATCACTTGCAACGTCCGGTCTTTTACAACTATGGCCGTAAAATCAATAGCATTAACGAACATTTCTTTTATGATCTTTTTAGCTTCAAATTATGCGTATAATCGGAGGAGAATTTAAAGGACGTCGATTTACACCACCAGCTAAAAACTGGCCAACTCGACCAACAACAGATTACGCAAAAGAAGCGCTCTTCAATATTTTATCTAATTCACTAGAATTTGATGAGCTCAAAGTATTAGATCTTTTTGGTGGTACGGGGAGCTTGAGTTATGAATTCATTTCGAGGGGCTGTAATAACGTGACTTACATTGATTCGTTTCCGGGTTGTATCAATTTTGTAAAAGAAACAGCAGAGAAATTAGATATAAAATCTAAAATCAGAATCTTCAAATCTGATGCACTCAAGTTTATAGACAGGAATGGAGAAAAGTTTGATTTCATCTTTGCCGATCCTCCATATGCAATGGCTGGAATTGATAGTATCCCCGACAGAATCTTTAAAAGTAATATGCTAAACGAAGACGGCTGGTTTGTGATAGAACACAATACGAACCACGATTTTAAAGATCATCCGAATTGCTTCGATTCTCGTAACTATGGAAAGACGGTTATTAGCTTTTTTAAACTAAAAGAAGAAGTGAAGGAGTAAAGGTTTGAAGAATACACAAGCATGTGGCGTTTAACTTTAGCTAAACAGGCTAGCGATTGTATGTCCTTCAAACCTTCAAAAATTACTTGCCAAAATTATTAATAATCTCATTGTCCGACTTACCCAAGTTTTCCAACAAAAACTTAGTATCCTTAGCAAAAACATCATCTGGATGCTTCGCCAAAAATGCTTCATAAACGGGACGAGCTAAATCATATTTTTTCATATCATTATCCAGCGTAAAAGCTTTGAGGAAAAGTGCTTGTCCAGATTTAGAATAACTGCCAAAGCTGTTATAAATCCAATCATAAATCTCAAGTGCCTTTGGATAATTCTTAATGGTTCTAGATGTTTCAGCAGCTTTAAACAAAAATTCTGGAGCTTTCTCATCACTTGGATTGGAGATCGCATATACCTCACAGGCATTGATGTATCCAGTTGCTTTATTTCGATCTAAGAAATGCGTCTTTTCATTGTACATCGTAGAAATAAGGGAATTGATTCGGTCAGCAAGTGGTGTTTGTGGAGCTTTCATTGTAGCCTTGATCTTGTCAATCGCAGGATAATTTGGATAGTTTGCTGCAAGGCCATTATAAAGGTCATTACCTAGATCTGGCATCCGAAGATTATTGCTATACAAATCGGCAAGTAAATGCAAACTTGTAGGAGTGTTGGATGCAGTAGGATAGTTTTTTACCCCTTGAAGCAACATCTGTGCAGCATTTGCAAACTGATTCTTCTTGGCAAATAAACCGGCAGCTCGATATAAATACTTCGAATTTAGTTCAGAATCGGAAGGATTGTCAGCGATATGACTGCGATAAGCTTTGATCAAAGCATCTGAAAGTGTGTCATTTGGATTGGTTTCAATAGACTTTTCTAAACCTGCAATACTCATGTCCATTACAGGCGGATCTACCTTGCAGCTAAAAATTAATAACAACACTAGAGCAAAAAATACGTTGGTTTTCATGTAAATAGTTTGATATTTGTGTAAATAGTTTCTACAATGGTCTAGTTTTATATCTAAACACATCATGTCACAAAAATAATAATTAATGTTTCGTTATTTAATTGTCTTCGGTTTTTTTACACTATTGGGTACTTGTAGTCAAAAAGTAAGTAAACAATATCTCAGTGAGATTGTCATTCCTGTGGAGGCACAAATCCCTACTGCCTACGAAAGCAAAGCTCCCTGCAAGGTAAAGGAAAATTACATGCCTGACACCAATCATGTCGATCATACACCACTTAAATCCATTCGCATTAACTTTCACATCATGAATGGCGGTAACGGCACCGCTAACTTTGATGAACGCGAAGGTACTGCTTTCATTAAACAAGTAATGTTTGTAGCTAACGCTAAATTGGCTCGTAACAGTCAAATGCGTTTGCCGATTGGCAACAACACTGCGGTTATTCCTATGCGTTATCGTTATGAGTTGACTGGACGTCCAGGTGATCCAAAAGATGATGGTATCTATTTTCATTATGATAATGAATGCTATGGGCAAATCAATTATGGCAAGCAAAAAAATATTTATGATAAAACGGCCTTTGAACGTTATGGTGTAATGAAAGATACCGTGATGAACGTTTTTGTAATGCCTTACCCAGAAGATAGCCTTAGCTCAAAAACATTCAAAATATCAGGGAATGGAATTGCTTTTGGTAATTGGGTGAAAGTTTGTGGTTGGCATTATAATGCAACCAAAGACACGATCTGGAAAGGCAATAAATATGAAGTTCCTTACGGAGAATGGTATGCTGCTAAACTGATGCATCATGAAATTGGACACAACCTAGGGCTACGCCATTCTTGGAATTCGAACGATGGATGTGATGACACCCCTAAGCATCCAAACTGCTACGGCTATTCTCCCAAACCACCTTGCGACTCGCTTTGGGGAAATAACTTTATGGATTATAATACGCATATCAGCGCCTGGTCGCCTTGCCAGATTGCTACTATCCATCACAACATGTCTCCTGGCAAAAAGCCAAAACTTAGAAAAATGCTGGTACCTACTTGGTGTGATTTTAAAAAAGAAGCCACTATTAATATTGACGAAGATATAACTTGGAATAGCGCGAAAGATCTAGAAGGAAACCTGATTGTCAAAAATGGTGGGACCTTGACAGTTCGCTGCCTGCTATCATTGCCCAAAGGCGCAAAAATAGAGGTGCATCCGAAAGGAAAACTCATTCTTGATGGTGCCTCTCTTTACAATGACTGTGAAGAAAAGTGGAAAGGTATTCAATTATTGACTGCTGCTGGTGAAACAGGAACGGTGGTTTATCAAGGTGGCTCAGAAATAAAGGATGTTGAAAATGAAATTAAGGTGGCCTTGGAAACGGAGAGGAATTAGAATTAGAATGGTCATCTACCGTTGGGCGATGAATTGAGCAAAACGGCCTCTGTAATGGTCATCGAGACTATAACTCCCCAGGAGTAGAGAAAATTCTAATTCCCGTTCTAATTCCCATTCTAATTCTAATTCATTTTCTTATACTTGCATAGAATTAACGACCGACCAACCATGTCAAAGAAAAAGCAAGCCAAAGAAAATAAGAAAATTGCTAAGAAGCAAACTCAAAAAACAAGTAAAGAGCCATTGATGAAACGGCTCCTGCCTGCTCTAGTGATTGCCATTTTTGGCTTTCTCATTTATTCCAATACAATAAGTCATGATTATGCGCTGGATGACTTTTCAGCGATTAAGGAAAACTTTGTTACCAAACAGGGGGTAGAGGGTATTCCAACGATCATGACCACGAGTTATCGATATGGCTATTGGTTGAGTAATGGAACACTGTATCGACCTCTGTCATTGGTGATGTTTGCAATGGAGTGGCAGATGGCCCCCGATTCTCCTGGGCTTAGTCATTTTGTAAATGTGTTTTTGTATGCAATGACCGGCTTACTTTTGTTTTTTTGCTTGTCGCGGGTCATGAAAGACTATACCATCTTGTTGCCTTTTTTGACGGCACTATTTTTTATTGCACATCCGGTGCATGTAGAAGTGGTGGCAAACATTAAAAGTCGGGATGAGATCATGGCCTTTTTGTTTTGTCTGGGAGCGGTATATTGCTTGTGGGGCTATTTGAAATCGGAGAAGATGTCACAATTAGTTTTTGCAATATTGAGTTACACCATGGCTATGTTCTCAAAAGAAAATGCTTTAACCTTTTTAGCTGTGATTCCATTGATGATTTACTTTTTTACGAAAGTATCAATAGAAAAAAACCTAAAGATTTCTGCTTTCTTTCTTATCCCTATAGGAATTTATTTTGCGACTAGACGAGCCATCTTAGGAGCAGTGACAGCAGGTACAAAAGATACATCACCACTGGATAATTTATTGACCTCAACAGATAGTTCAATTGAGCATATAGCAACAGCTTTTATTTTATTGGGTAAATATTTGGCAGCGCTTATTTTTCCATTCCAATTGGTGTCTGACGTGGGCTATAGTCAAATACCTGTTGTTGGAATGGGTAGCCCAGTTGTAATCGTTTCTATATTAATTTTTGTAGGGCTCACAATATGGGCGATTCTAAATATGGGAAAAAAAGCAATTTGGGCATTTGGGATATTATATTCTGTTATTACTTTTTCCATATTTTCGAATCTAATTATTGTAATAGGATCATCTTACGGTGAACGATTTTTGTATATGGCTTCACTAGGTTTTGCAATGATTTTGGCTTGGGTTGTTTTGAAATTTTCTAATGTTGATTTGGCAAAATCAAAAGGGGAGGAGCTTTTCGCTATGTTAAGTAAATACAAAATGGCAGCAGGCATTGCTTTACTGATCGTAGGCTTGTACGCCACTCGTACACTTACTCGAAATCCAGTTTGGGAAAATAGCTACACCCTTTATCATGCAGACATAAAGACGTCACCAAATAGTGCTAAACTAAATTATCACTATGCCTTGGAGCAAATCAAGATGGGGAATCGAGAAAAGAATCCGAAGATTAAGAATGAATGGTATGCAAAAGGGAAAACCAGTTTTGAAAAAGCGATCTCCATCTATCCGAAATATCATGATGCTTATGGTGAATTGGGACTAGCTTTTTATCGTTTGGGGCAGAAAGAAAAAGCTTTGGAAAACTATGCACTTTCCTTACAGCACAAACCCAATAATGCCAACGTCTACAGTAATATGGGCATCATTTATTTTGAAAGAAAAGACTTGAATAAAGCACAGGAAGTGTATGAAAAAGCAGTGCAAATTAACCCGAGATTTGTAGATGCCCGACGGAATCTTGGCTCTGTCTTCGCTCAGAAAAAAGAATTTAACAAGGCGATTGCTCAATTTAAAGAAGCTTTGAAATACGATCCTAAGAACCCGACGATACATCAGTATCTTGGTTTTGTTTATCGGGATATGGGTGATAATGCTAGCTCACAACAGTGGTTGCAAAAAGCGGCGGCCTTAGGGGCCAAATAGTTGCTGGCTTCTCTTCATAGTAAATTGAACAGCTGCTTATATCTTATAAAAAAGAGCTTGACTCCAGAATCGGAATCAAGCTCTTTTTTATAGCTCAGTTAAGTCGTTAAATTTGAAAAGCATCTTAGCGAGCAAACTTCCGTTTTTGACTCCGGACTTCCGCCTTATTCAAACTATCGACCGCCCTAATTCTTAACCTCACCTTCATTAATTCCAGCTAAATCAAGCAAGAACGAATACTCCCGAGCCGTCTCCTTATGTCGCTTAAACCGACCAGAAGCACCACCATGACCAGCTCCCATATTGGTATGCAATAAGAGTACATTGTCATCGGTCTTCATCTCACGTAACTTTGCGATCCATTTTGCTGGCTCCCAGTATTGGACTTGTGAATCGTGCAAGCCAGTGGTCACCAACATATTTGGGTAAGCCTTTTTCTCTACATTATCATAAGGAGAATAGGATTTCATGTAATCGTAGTATTCCTTGTCTTTAGGGTTCCCCCATTCGTCAAATTCGCCAGTTGTCAACGGAATAGTTTCGTCAAGCATGGTCGTTACTACATCCACAAATGGAACAGCAGCAATCACGCCGCGCCATAATTCTGGACGCATGTTCACTACAGCACCCATCAGCAAGCCACCAGCGGATCCACCCATTGCGAAAAGCTTTTCCTCGTCAGCATAATTATTAGCAGTAAGATATTCCGCACAATCAATGAAATCAGTAAAGGTGTTGATCTTCTTTAGTTTTTTTCCATCTTCATACCATTGCTTTCCCATTTCCATTCCTCCACGAATATGTGCAATGGCATAAACAAAACCACGATCCAATAAACTCAAACGAACAGAGCTAAAATAAGGATCCATGCTATTTCCATAAGAACCATAAGCATACAAGAGCATTGGTGCTTTACCGTCAATCTTTGTGTCTTTGTGATAAACGATAGAAACAGGTACCTGTGCACCATCACGTGCTTTTACAAAAATACGTTCCGTCTTATAATTGTTAGAGTCAAAGTCACCCACCACTTCTTGTTGCTTGAGTTGCTTCATATCCTTGCTCTTCATGTTGTAATCGTAGATTGTATTTGGCGTTGACATGGATTGGTAACCAATGCGCAAAACGTCCGTGTCAAACTCTGGATTCGCAGAAGTATAAGCCAAGTAAGCCTTGTCTTTGAACTCAATGTAATGCTCCGTTCCAGTCCAGGGACGAACACGCAGTTGCGTGATACCCGCTTTTCGTTCTGACAATACAAGGAAATCTTTGAAGATGTCCATTCCTTCTAGTAGTACATCCTTACGATGTGCTATGACTTCTTTCCAGTTCTCTTTCCCAGTTGCATTCTCAGGAGTTTCCATCAAGCGGAAATTCTCAGCATCCAAGTTGGTTCGGATATAAAATTTATCATTGAAGTGGCTGATGCTGTATTCGTGTTCGCCAGCTTTGTTTCGTGGTTCAAAAATCTTGAAAGGTTCGTCAGGTCTATCTGCATTTACCAAGCGGACTTCAGAAGTCAAGGTGTGGTATGAACCAATGACGATATACTTATCGGATTTGGTTTTATAAACGTAGGTGCCAAAAGTATCATCACTTTCGTGAAAAATCTCAACATCCTTAGAAGCCTCAGTTCCTAATTTATGTTTAAATATTTTGTACGAACGAAGTGTTTCATCCTTTACAGAATAGAAAAGTGTTTTGTTATCGTTTGCCCAAACAGCACGCCCCGTTGTATTCGGAATAATATCACTTAGCATTTCACCTGTTTCCAGATTCTTAAATTTGATGGTGTAGATTCGGCGGCTCAAAGTATCCTCACCATAAGACAATAGCTTATTGTCAGGGCTTACACTTAGTCCAGCAGCTGAATAGTATTCAAAGTCAGCAGCTAGTTTGTTTACGTCAAGCATGACCTCATTATTCGCATCTAATATGCCTTTTTTACGAGAGTGGATAGGATATTCTTTTCCTTTCTCGTAAGAAGTCAGGTACCAGTAACCATTGTCTTTGTATGGAACTGAAGTATCATCTTTTTTGATACGACCAACGATTTCATTGTATAGTTTGTCTTGGAAAGATTCGGTATGCTTCATTACTTCGGAAGTATACGTATTCTCAGCTTCCAGATAGTTGATTACTTCTGGATCTTCTCTTTGGTTGAGCCAGTAATAATTGTCAATACGGGTGTCGCCATGGACCGTCATTTCCTTTGCAACTTGTTTTGCTTTAGGAGACGTCGCTTTTGCACTATTCATAGTCGTCGGATTTATAATTGTTTCGGTGTTTGATTGATTTTGTTCGCAGGCTAAAAATAAAACCATGCCTGAACATAGGATAGTTGAGAGTATTTTTTTTACCATCATTTTTGATTTAGTTGATTATTAGGCGGATTCTAGCTATTTAGCTAGAGCAAAATTACAAAAAAGATGGACATAGTATGGCATAGCCGCAGGTCAAAATCAAAAGCTGTCTGGCCGGCTCTAGGTTTTGATCAAAATGCGCTGTGGCTTAATATTTAACTTCGGAAGGAATTAGTCATTGATCAAAAGGGGAGGAATCAAAGAGCCCCACGTAGTCCCAGCTCAATCACTTCCATATCCTTTACTGCCCCAGCGTCAATTGAAAATCGGATGATAGTTTTTACGTGATGGAAACCATGGTTGCCACAAGCGCCAGGGTTGATGTGTAGATGGTCGTGTTTTTTATCCCCCATTACTTTTAAGATATGGGAGTGACCACACACAAATAGGTCAGTAGGTGCTTCTAGTAAGCCCTGTCTGACACGCATATTGTATTTGCCAGGATAACCAGCAATGTGTGTCATCCAAACGCGCATTCCTTCTACTTCAAATCGATCATTAAGCGGTAGTTGCTGACGTAGGACACCTCCATCTATATTTCCATAAACGGCCCTGATGGGTTTGAAAGCTTCTAGTGTGTCAAGTACTTCAATGCTGCCAATATCACCTGCATGCCAGAGTTCATCACATTCTTCAAAATATTCAAAAATCTTTTCGTCGAGATAGCCGTGTGTATCGGAGAGGAGACCGATTCGTATCATAGTTTTATATCAGTTTGAGTTGCAGTGGAAATGAATTAGAATACCTCCTGCCATGAAGTTTCACGATAGTGAGTATATTCTAATTCACATTCCAATTCATATTCTTAGGTATCAAGCTTGCAGTACTTGCCTGAAACCCATTTGTCTAAGAAGTCGATTCTATACCAGTTGTTTTCACTGATTTCATAAACGGTTATTGGATCACCTTTCATTTTTACACCCAATTTTCTAAATCTACGGTTTGGTCCTGAACGAACACTGAGACCTTTTGGGTCCGGATCGATAACAGAACCCACAAAAACTTCTTTCAAATAATAAGATGAAACCCAGCGTTGTTCGGTACTTATCCTGGACCAACGACCTTTCTTTTCATAAATAGCAACTTGAGTACTTTTGCGAACAGTTCCTGCCCATTTCCTACGGACGCTTGGTCCTGTACGGACATTCAATGCATTGGCACGCACAACGATGGCGTGTGAAATGGGTTGCTCTGTTTCCTTCTCAAAAGTTGATTTATACTCTGGAAACTTTTTTAGTTCTTTTCTTACTAAGGGAATGAAATTCTTTTTAGCTGCAGCTATCGTATTTCCTCCGAAGAAGTCACTACCTGGACAAGATTTGGTAGAACGTTTATTATTTTGGCCATCAGTCAGTCGGTTATATGGAGCGAACAAACTGTACCAATGGTGATACACATTGGTATCAATATTTGGCATCAAGGTAAATTTCAAGTTCAATACTGCATTTACATAAACGATGGTCTTTTTATGTTCAGCAGTCATTTCATCCTTTCCAATATCAAAATCACCTAAATGCTCTAGGCAAATGGCTCCTTTGTTATTTCCTCTGATCCCCGCAGGTTGTCTTTCAAAAGGACGACCACCTATGCCAATCATTCCATCACTAAAGGTGGTTACGTGTTGGCCAATAAAATCCCAACCATTTACATTTCGATGAGAGAAGTCCATCCCTTCAATTTTTGCAAAATGGTTGAAGCCATTAAAGTTGTCATAAGAAGGTAACCAGGTATGATGATTTTGAATCATGGTGATTTTTCGATTGATCTTCATAGCCATGAGCCAATTTTTAAACTCATTTCGATTCATAAGAGTGAAATCGCCTTTTGTTTTCATTTTGATTGATTTAGTTTGTGTAATACGACTTAATGAGGAATTTCCCTAAAAATAGGAAGTATCTGGAAGATTACAAAGATTGTATGACTTTTGTGACTTGGAGTAGCTGATCACTGTAAGAGAACCTACAAAAAGATAGTTTTACTATGTAGATCAAGTAAAAAGGCAGAGGACATCTAGCCATATGAAAATGGAAATAGAATCGAGTTTTGATATAAATGAATGTGACATCATTTCGGCTGGTTTTATTGGTTTTGAACATATATTAAATAATTTATATAGTCAAAATGAGGGACTAAAATATGTTAAGATTTAAAGCTAACTAAGAAGGTGTCAATCCGGAATTAGTATTGAAAACACTGATATTTTGAGCGAATTAATCCGCTTAATAATTGAAGCGTGAGATTAATAAAAAAATAAAAAAAAAAGAAGGAGGTACTGGTGTGGTTTTTGGAATTAGTGTAACAACTATTCAAACTTTAAAAATCTTTGTTACTATGAGAATGTTTTACAGTGTTTTCTTTCTATTGTTATTTTTCGCTCCAGCATTACAGGCCCAGGTATGCATGGGCTTTGATGGAATGAGTGGGAATTATGGAGCAAGTAATCCTAGCCAATTCGGGCAAGAATTTTATTCGCAAGCGGGTATTACTTTATCCACGACTGGTTTTGTTGACACAAATGGAAGTGTTACTAGCACAGCCCACTTTTTTGCGGGTACTTTCTTGTACTCGGGTTTGTTTACTGCCGCTTCTGGTGTTTTTGTCAAAACTAATTCTGAGGCCAATATGATCATCAGTACTTTGCCAGCGAGTGAAGTGTCATTTGATTATATTGATCGCAACAGTATCATGAACTTTTCAGTAAATGGTCAGGCTATTACAGTGATTGATAACTTAATAGATCTACCTGCTGCAATTGCACCTGGCGTGACTTTATCAATTAGTGAAACAACGATTGGTAGTTCTTTTATCGGTACCCTTACGCTTACAGGTTATATCACTGAAGTTATTGTTGGTGGTAATGATATGGGGATTGATGATATCTGTTTTGTTGAAACCGCTGCTGTTTGCCAAATTTCTGGTCCTACAGTTTCAGCTTCTGCATGTAATATGACGGGTGAGTTTTCAGCTGAAATAAATTTTGATTACAATGAAGAAGGTGCCAATGGTTTTACGATCTCCGGTAACGGTGTAAATTATGGAACCTTCGCTTATGCAAATCTTCCTATTACAATAGATGGCTTGGCAGGTGACAACTCAACTAACTATACTTTCATGATAGCGGATGTAGATAATCCGAATTGTGTCAACGAAGTCACATTAGGAACGGTGGACTGCCCAGTTTGCGGTATTTCAAATGTAGTAGCTACACCTACTGAATGTGTTTCTGTAGATTATTATACCATCGTAGTAGATTTTGATTACCAAAATAATGCAACTGGCTTTTTTGATATTTTCTTGGATGGACAATTTCTTGAATATTGGACTTATGCAGAGCTACCGATTACAATGGAAGTAGCTGTAACTTCTCTTGATCCAATTTTATTAACTTTCTGTGATCAAGGAAGTACATCTTGTTGTGAAAGTGTTACTGTTGATCCACTAAACTGTGGAGGCTTTGACTGTGCGATTACTAATCCGATAGCAACACCGTCAGCTTGTGATGCAAACGGAGGATTTACTGTGGACCTAAACTTTGATTATGAAAATGCAGGATCTTCCTTTACCGTAGTTGGAAATGGTACTTCTTATGGTACGTTTTTCTATGCAGAATTGCCAATTACCTTAGATGGCTTTATTGGAGATAATTCAACAGTTTATGAATTTGTAATTGTTGATACTGGTGATGCAACATGTGCGAATGAAGTATTAGTGGGACCAATTAACTGTCCACTTCCGTGCTCACTCTCTAATGTAAATGCCAACCCATTACAGTGTACTTCAGACTCAACTTTTAGTATGACACTTGATTTTGAATCTGATAATACGGGAAGTACTTTTAGTGTTTTCGCAACTGGAGGAGCCATTATTGGTACTTACAATTATTCAAGTTTACCACTTTCGATAAATGATGTACCTGTAAGCCCAGGACAAACAATAGAGACATTTAATATTTGTGATGTAGATAATCCAAATTGTTGTACATCTGTGATTTTTGATACACCTAATTGTGTTCCACCGGCTTGTGAATTGGCTAACTTAATTGTTACTTCATCCGGTTGTGATGCGAATGGTGACTTTGGAGTAATATTGAACCTAGATCAAGCGAACGCGAGTACTCAGTTTTCGATATATGTGAATGGATCTCCATCGGGTACTTAC
>CAKZUK010000013.1 GCA_937921775.1 uncultured Saprospiraceae bacterium | reverse complement strand
TAGATTTAGACTTTTGCGGTTTTACATTTTACATTTATTCCCCGGTTTTACCTTTAAAAAAAGGTGCCCTTCCACATAAGAAGAGCACCTTTTTTATTTAAAATTTCGCGTTATAGAACCACTTTTACATTTGAACTTTTGTGGTTTTACATTTTATATTTATTTACCCCCCAGTCTCCTGACGAAGCACCTTTATCTGGCTTTCCCAAAGATCACGCTGTTCTTTCTCCTCTCCTTCATCACAGTAGTCTGTAATTTCAAGGATAGTTTCATTAGTAACGGGAGATACGCGGAATCTAAATTCGAGGTATTCATCCTCATCAGCATCTTCCCAGCGAAAGCGGACACGCTCGTCTTCTATATCATCAATAAGCTCAGCAGACTCTGGACTGCCGTCCCAAATAAATGTAAATACATCATCTTGAATATCAACTTCATCACAAAACCAACGGATTAAGGTTGCTGGGGTTGTAATAAATTTATAAAGGATGGTCGGGGAAGCTCTAAAAATGAACTCTGATTCAAAGGATACTCTTTTCATATATAGACTTGGTAGTAGAAATTATTTAAAATAAATGATAAAAAGTTACCATCTATAGGCGCAATAAAAAATAAAAAAACGGATTTTCCAAATATACTTGGATACAATTGAACTTTTTTGTTAAAAAAGTCATTATTCTAGTGACTGCGTGTAAAGAATACACTTTTATTTAGAGCTTAAGCCATAAAAGGCCTAATTTATTGAATTAAAAGGGATTTACCCCTTGACAAGCATGCCTATTTCCTGTATTTTTGTGCTTAAGAACTGGAAATTTAGAAATGGTTTAAAATTGCACCTTTCCATTATTCTACATCATTAAATGACTTTCGGAGAACCCCTCTTTACACTTTATAGTTTTATTCTCAACGAAATCAAATCACCTAGAATTAAAGAATTACATTATTGTCCCATACATATCTATTAGTCTGCATATCGGACTGAACATTATTTTACTGTTTACTGTTATTAAACTTTTATAAATCTGTTACTGCATGAGACAACTTAAAATTACAAAGTCAATTACCAATCGTGAAAGTCAATCTTTGGAGAAGTATCTTCAGGAGATTGGTAAGGTTGATTTGTTAACCCCCGAAGAGGAGGTAGATTTAGCAAAAAAAATAAAGCAAGGTGATCAATTATCCCTTGAAAAACTTACAAAAGCTAATTTACGTTTCGTCGTGTCGGTGGCCAAGCAATATCAAAATCAGGGTCTTTCACTTAGTGACCTGATTAACGAAGGTAACTTAGGCTTGATCAAAGCTGCTCAACGCTTTGATGAAACCAGAGGTTTCAAATTTATCTCTTACGCAGTTTGGTGGATTCGCCAATCTATTTTACAAGCATTAGCTGAACAATCTCGTATCGTCCGTCTTCCACTCAATAAAGTTGGATCTCTAAACAAGATCAACAAAGCTTTCTCTGAATTGGAACAAGAGTACGAAAGAGAACCTTCTTCTGAAGAACTTGCTACGCTTTTAGAAATCCCTACCGAAGAAGTAGAAACTACTCTCGGTGTGGCTGCCCGCCACGTATCTATGGATGCTCCTTTTGTAGAAGGAGAAGACAACTCACTTCTTGACGTTTTGGAAAACAGTGGTACTCCTAAGACTGATAAAGCACTCGAATACAATGAGTCTTTGAGCCGCGAAATCAATCGTTCACTCAGTACACTTACTGATCGTCAATGTGATGTCATCAAACTTTACTTCGGAATCGGTATCGAACATCCAATGTCTTTGGAAGATATCGGTGAGAAATTTGGTTTGACCAGAGAGCGTGTCCGTCAAATTAAAGACAAAGCGATCAACAAACTTCGTAACACATCTCGAAGTAAATTATTAAAGAATTATTTAGGAGCTTAAACTTTTTGATTTTTCTAAATCTCATTTTGATTTTTTTAAATCACCTTAAGCTTTTTATTTAGATATTGATAATTAATTAAAGCGTCCCGAAGTAATCGGGACGCTTTTTTTTGTAATTTTGTAGCGTTTTTTAGTTTTCTTCGTACACACACCTATGCATTAGCCTTAGGCTAAAATAGACTGTAAGCTTAGTGTTTAAAATACCAGAAGTATTAATTACACTAGAACCACTTGATACTTAATTTAACCTTTTAAATAAAAATCCAATTCATCCATGAATGACAAGGAATTACTTATCAGAAACGAGACCGATTCTTCTTTGCACAATTGGCAGGAAAAAGAAAAAACGGCACTCGAATTACTTAAGTTAGTTGGTCAATTGCGTTTCGACAAATCTGTCGAACTCGTTCTTTTTCGCCGAAAAATCTACGATGCTCGCGCAAGCGAAATTCTAAACGATCACCTCTTTGCTCAAAATTATGTCAATCAACCTCTAACAGTTGACCTAAGCTTAGAAATAGTAAGGGCCTTGGCCAACATCGAAAACTTGGCTCCAGCTAAACTAGACATCGGAAAACTTGGCGCAGAGTGGTTGCAGGAAAAAGACAAGCACGAAAATCTAACAGACTTTATTCACAACAAACTGGGGGATTGCATCGGAGAAGATAAGGGAGGCCTTGAAGCGAAAGATGTTATTCTTTACGGCTTTGGTCGTATCGGACGTATCGCAGCTCGTATCATTATTTCGAATACTGGTGGAGGCGAGCAACTTCGGTTGAAAGCAATCGTGATTCGTCCTAAGATGAAAGACCGCTATGAAGAAGCTTGTAAGCGTGCTGCGCTTTTGAGCCAGGATTCAGTACACGGTACCTTTAGAGGAACCATAGATGTTGCCGAAGATGGAAGTGAATTAATTATCAACGGTAATCGTGTTAAATTAATTTTTGCAGGAAGCCCAACAGATATTGATTATACAACTTACGGTATCAATGACGCAATGGTAATTGATAACACCGGCGTTTGGAGAGATAAAGAAGCACTCGCGATTCATCTACGTCCTGGTGTCTCTCAGGTAATGCTTTCTGCACCTGGTGGAGGAATTCCAAATATCGTGGTTGGTGTCAACCAAGAAACATTTAACCCCGAAGAAGATAAAATTTTCTGTGCAGCTTCTTGTACGACTAACGCAATCGCGCCGGTGCTGCAAGTTGTAAATAATGCTTACGGCATTGAACGTGGTCATGTTGAAACCATTCACGCTTACACCAGTGATCAAAATTTATTAGATAATTTTCACAAGAAACCAAGACGTGGGCGTGGAGCAGCTGTCAATATGGTATTGACCTCAACCGGTGCTGCCAAAGCAGTTGGTTTGGTGATGCCTTTTCTAAAAGGAAAATTGACTGGTAATGCAGTTCGTGTCCCAACTCCAAACGTTTCATTGGCAATTTTGAATCTGCAAGTTGAAAAATCAACAACTGTTGAGGAAGTCAACAAATTATTTAAGCAGGCATCCATTCATGGCAACCTGATTGAGCAAATTCATTTCTCAGATTCAACAGAATACGTTTCAAGTCATGCAGTAGGTATGACGACAACTTCTGTATTTGATGCGCCATCTACGATTGTTTCTCCAGAAGGAAAAAATATCACGATCTACGCTTGGTATGATAATGAGTTTGGCTACACCAGTCAGTTGATTCGTTTGGCCAAGTACGCAGCTAAGGTGCGTCGATTTAGTTATTACTAATGGAAAGAGAGAGCCTAGAAAAGTCTAGAATCGAGACTTAGTTTCTCGTAAGCTTGTTTCGAACTCAAACAAATTAAAAAAGAGTATCAGCAATTTTGTTGATACTCTTTTTTTATCTACCAAAAGTAGAAAACTAAATGTTTAGATTCGAGAAAGCCAAGTCATAGCAGATTACAACTGTGATTGATACTTTTACTGCTACTCGCGAAGCACTCGCTATTTAATAAAAATAAACTTCTGATTATTCGTTTCATCACATTCGCGAACAGAAGAGTAAGGGTCAAGCTCTAAAATCAAATTAGAAGTATATCGAGTTCGCTTTTTTATATCGACACGGAAAACACCAGTATACGAATCACCGGCTTCCAATACGTCTCTATCAGAAATATAAGATCCACCTACAGGAAAAGCACCACGAGACATTCGCGTTGCTCCAGATATATGTGCGCGAATAAAGAGGTTATCATTAGCATCTTTAGTTTCTCCGCTTAAAGACGCAGGGCCTTTCCCTATATTCGTTATTTTATATTCAATGGTTAGCCACTTTTTGGTAAGCTTGATAATTTTTATCGTGTCAATCTGTAAATCAGGGCAATAGTTTTTATCAAAAAATCGATCAGGAGACGAGCTACTGCTATTGCCTACATCAATGGTAAAGCCAGTTTCTTCTTCAGCTGCTTTATTTAATGACAGTTTCATGTTGCGATTATTGAGAGCCTGACCTGCTGAGATTCTTAAATTTTCTTTCAAAATTTTCGCGATAATCTCATTTTTATAAGCCTGCATTTCATTAGCCTCAAGTGAATGATCAAATTCGAAAAGGATAAGCGTATTGTCAAAGGCAAATCTTTTAATATCGATGTGATTACGACCAGTATTGATCAAAGAGTATTGAATGGTCTTTGATCTTTTCTTCTTTTTCTTGATACTTATGTCTGTTATACTTAGGCGATAACCCTGATAGGTGGTTTCTGTTAGTGGAATGCTATCCGGACTGGCAGCACTTCTAGAAGGTGTGCATGAGATAATGGAGCTGCAAAGTGCAAATGAAGATAGCACCAGCAAGCATCTAGTTAACATGTAATATTTTCTCATATGTAGTATCGGTTTCGTCCTTTCTTTTAAACCTTCAATTATTGAAGTAATAGCTGCTAATCAATCAAGGATAATTTGATTAGTACTCTTCTTATCTAATTTACGGCAAAATGCGTTCCCTAAGTCTCTAAGTATCAATGTTTAACGGTCTGTTAATACTTTCCTCAAGAGAAATGAAGGTTTCAGTACGTTGAATACCCTGTATTTTCTGAATTTTATCATGCAATACCCTACGTAGGTGCATGGTGTCTCTGCAAATGATTTTGGCAAAAATACTATAGTTACCAGTGGTATAGTGTGCTGCTACAATTTCAGGAATTTGTTTTAATTCTTCAGAAACTTCTTCATAAAGGGAGCTTTTATTAAGGTAGATCCCCAAAAAAGCAGCTATGTCATAGCCCAGTTTGGTATGGTCGATGATGATGTTACTACCTTTTACCACGCCCATTTCTTCCATTTTTTTCATTCGGCCGTGTACGGTACCTCCCGAAACATGTACTGCTTTTGCAACTTCAGCATAAGTTGCTTTCCCGTTTTTCATCAAAATAGATAAGATTTTCTTATCTGTACTATCTAGTTCCATAATGTTGTGTTTAGTGTGCTCGCCCTGAGAGTAGTTGAAATTTAACTTTGTCAGAAATGTGTAGAATCTGCTTATCTGCTAAAGCAAAAAAGTATTCTCTCATATAGGCTAAATAATTAGGCCTTCATTGGGGGTGTAAAAGCGAATCTTAGCCCAAAATGGTAAAAAAAAATAACTTATTACACCAGCTTAAATAATTGTTGGGTTTCATAGTTGATTTTAGTTAGCTTTTCGGACATTTGTCGAGATAATAATAGCTGACCTTGACTAGTTATTAATAAAACTTTATACTTTGCTTAGCGTTATGAATATGGTGATTGTTGTATGGAGCGACTTCTTTTAATAAAGTGACCGTTATTTAGTCCCAAAAGAAATTTGCCTTCGCAACAAAATTATTAACAAAACTGATGAAAAGGAATGGTCGATCATAAAGAAAACCAACCCAAGAAGATAAACATTTGGCTTCCCTTGCTACTGGCTTTGGTAATGGTTGGTGGTATGTTGATCGGAAACGGCATGCAGAAAGCTCCTGTTATTAAGATTTCTTCTAATGACAAATTAGAGCTTGGAACCGTTAGGGAATCGGGGAGAGTAGAGGAACTCATCCGTTATATTGATTCCCGATATGTTGATGATATAGATAGAGATAAACTCATCGAAAAAGCCATTAGCAATGTTTTGGGCGACCTAGACCCTCACTCCAACTATATTTCTGCAAAGGAACTCAAAGCGGTAAATGAACAACTCGATGGAAACTTCGAAGGGGTTGGAATTGAATTTCTAATTGTTGAAGACACTATTGTAGTAGTAGCGCCAATAGTTGGTGGCCCTTCAGAAAAGGCTGGAATCATGGCTGGAGATAAAATTGTACAAATTGGCGACTCTACTGTAGCTGGTCAAACTTACGCTACTTCCGACGTGGTGAAGCAACTTAAGGGAGAGAAAGGAACTACCGTTAAAGTGGGTGTACTGAGAGGTAAGACTAGAGAACTATTAAGCTTTGATATTACACGTGATCAAATTCCATTGAATAGTTTGGAAGTAGCTTATATGTTGGATGAAAAAACGGGTTATCTCAAGCTAAACCGTTTCAGTTCAACTACCTACAAAGAATTTATGGCAAGTATCGAAGACCTTGTGGACAATGAGCAAATGGAAGATTTGGTATTGGACTTGCGTCAAAATCCTGGAGGCTATTTGCTGGAAGCAACCAAGATGCTGAGCCAACTAGTGGAAGATGTTGATAAGTTGATTGTTTATACTGAAGGTAGAACGACTAAACGAAGTGAATACAAAACTACTGGTAAGACTTTTTATAAGATCGGTAAAGTTGCGGTACTTATTGACGAAGGGTCTGCTTCTGCTAGCGAAATTGTTGCAGGTGCTATTCAGGATTGGGATAGAGGAATCATTGTTGGACGTCGATCTTTTGGTAAAGGATTAGTGCAAGAACAATATGATCTAAAAGATGGCTCTGCTCTTCGACTAACGGTAGCTCGTTATTTTACACCTTCTGGAAGGTGTATTCAAAAATCATACGATGATCTTTCTGCTTATGATAATGATGTGGTAACACGTTTCAATAATGGTGAACTCATAAACGGAGATAGCCTTGTTAGAACAGATAGTGACACCACCGCTTTTTATACTGAGGATGGTCGTGTTGTATATGGAGGAGGTGGTATTTCACCTGACTTCTTTGTGCCAATAGACACCACTACTTTTGATGATTATTACATTCAGCTGAAAGCTTTGTCTTCTCAGTTTGTATATCGTTATTCGTCTGATCATCCTTCCGAATTTAATTATGAAAATCTAAATACTTTTAAAAGTAAATATAGAGTTGGTGACGACGTATTGGAAGCATTCAAAAATTATGCAATCAAAAAAGATATAGCATATGATGCCAAGGGATTTGCTGACTCTAAGTCACGAATTAGTCAGTTACTTAAAGCTCGTTTTGCTCGCCAACTGTTCAGAGAGAAAGGATTTTATTCTGTTTGGAATGAAATAGATCCTGTGGTAATGAAGGCAATGGAATTATTGAAGGAAGATAATCCACTTTCTGCTTTGAAAAATCAGACGGAGAATTAGAATTTTCCTTCTACAGGGTGATAGGATAGCAATCTAATTGATTAAACGCCTGCTGGCTTGAGGCCAGATCAGATAGGGACTGGGAGACGGATCTTTTCCGTATAACGCGCGCTATTTTATTTCTCTGCACTCCCTGGGCTAAAGCTTCGGTTTATAGGTCGGCAGTCACTGGGAACCTTCCGACGAAGTGCGTGCTTGTATTGTCTTGTACAATCACAGAAAAATCCGTCAATTACCTGTTCAATCTTTGCCCGATCCGACCTCAGTTAGATAGGTATCCAATCGATGTACCATCATCGCTAGCGGGTAACAAGTTAAAAAATCGACAAACATGAAATACCAATACCTACTACCACTGCTAATGCTATTCCTAAGCAGTGCGCTATCTGCACAAGACACCATTTCTTTAGACAAAACAAAAGAGACTTATTGGGAAATTAAAAAGGATCACCACATTCATTGGGAATTGGCTAATGAAACCCGTTTACCGCACGAGGATAATATCGAGATGAGTGGACAGAAAATAGCCGCAATCATCACTTATAAAGTAGATGAGCATAAGCAGTTAGAAGTAGATCGTCATATTATCTTTCCACAGCTCAGGGTGCACATCAATTCTGGTGCAAACAAATGGGCCGCTTATCGAGCTTACCTAAAAGATGATTATACTGATCAGTTACTACCAAGCCTCGTTGTCAATGGCAAAACTTTTCAACCAGGGTCTGTTGACAAAATAAGTATCAATGGTATGTTGAATATCACGCATCTTCCGGCCTCAGGACTTTCATTGCATCGAAGTTTTGTACCCTCGATGACAGAACGACTTTTTGTGGAAGAGTGGACCTTGATCAACGAAAGTGATACCATCAAAAACCTTCAATTTGGTAATGTGCAGTTTCAGCAAAAACTACTTGGACTTCAAGGAATGTATATTCGAGAAGTGTACTCAGATGCACAGGAAGAGGCGATTGATTTAGCGCCTGATTCGAGCTATACCTTTGGTATCTATACCGCTGCATATTTAAATGATGAACCGAAATTGACAACAACATCAGCTGATGTTTTAACGCAAAGAGAATTATACCTCACTGGTATTTGGGATAAGCTTGTTTTGGAAACACCAGACCCAATACTGAATACTTTATTTGCTTTTTCAAAAGTTCGAGCTTCCGAAAGTATTTATGATTCGCCAATGGGTTTGGTGCATTCCCCCGGAGGAGGTCGCTATTATACAGGTGTTTGGGCAAATGATCAGGCAGAATACTCTGGGCCATTTTTTCCATACCTAGGCTATCAAACGGCTAATGCTGCTGCGATGAATGCTTATCGGAAATTTGCCCAGAACCTCCCAGCTGACTACAGCAATATTTTTGCTTCTTTTGAAATGGGAGGTGACTTACCATGTTGTGGTACCGATAGAGGTGATGCAGCTATGATTGCTTACGGTGCCAGTCAATACGCCTTGTCCTTAGGTGATCCAAAAGTCGGAGAAGAACTTTGGCCCATGATTGAGTGGTGTCTAGAATACTGTAAGCGACAAAAGAATGAAGCTGGAGTTATCAAGTCAGAAAGTGATGAAATGGAAGGCCGGATTCCAACAGGAACTGCAAACTTGGCTACCTCATCTCTTGCATATGGTGCTTGGAAAACAGCAGCCTTATTGGGAGCTGCTTTAGCTAAGTCAAAAGAACAAGTGAATGCTTATGAAGGCGAAGCAACAGCTCTCCTTGCTGCAATGGAAAACTACTTTGGTGCCGATATTGAAGGTTTGCATACCTACCAATATTTTGAAGGACATCCGTTTTTACGTCACTGGGTTTGCATGCCTTTAGTAATGGGGATTGATAAGCGAAAGGAAGGTACCCTCGATGCACTGTTCTCTAAACTCTGGGCAGACAACGGCGTGAAAGTTGAGTTCAATCCCAATCTGAAAGACCCTGATCTGTTTTGGGACCGTGGTACTTTGTATGCTTTTAGAGGTGCCTTCATTGCTGGTGCTGCTGATCGTGCTTTATCCAAGTTACAATCGTATTCGAAGACGAGGTTGCTAGGTTTTCACGTGCCTTATGTAGTGGAAGCTTGGCCTGAAGGAAACATGGCGCATCTTTCTGCAGAGAGTGCTTTGTATTGTCGGATTTTTACGGAAGGCCTTTTTGGTATCCGTCCCATTGATTTTAAAAGCTTCAAATTGAAACCTCAAATGCCATCAAGTTGGGAGAAAATGGCTTTGCGAAATGTAAAAGCAATGGATAGTTCTTTTGATATTTTTGTGATTCAAAAGAATGGACGATTGATTGTGCGTGTATTGGAAAATGGTCGGCCGGTGTTTAATGAGGCTAAGCTCGTGGGGGAGGAGTTCATTGTTGAACTTGCTCGTTAGAGAGAGAGAATGAAAAATGAAGTATCTTACTATCGTGTTTGCACAGGAGTAAGATACTTCACTCTTTAAGTACTTATTTAGCACCAAAATTCTGAATCCAATTATCCTTCGAAACATCTCCAGTGTCGTGGGATACGGGCCCAAATAAATGGCAAACGCCATAATTCCATTCGGGATTCATGATTGCTTTTCGATGGCCTAGAGTTTCTATACCAGCATCGATAAGTAAACCAATAAAAGTTTCTCGTACATTATAATTGGTCGCCTGAAT
>CAKZUK010000012.1 GCA_937921775.1 uncultured Saprospiraceae bacterium | reverse complement strand
CTTTTGGCTCCAGTTGCTTCTAATTTATGACAATTCGCACAACGTTTATCACTCTCCCCTTTCAGAAATTTGTCTCGAATTTTATTGATCGCTTCTCCGTTCCATATCTCCTCCAAACTTTCTTTATTGATATTACCGTATGGAATATTGGCAACGCAACAGGCTTTTGCTACGCCACCATTGCTCACATGGAAATGAATCCAAGGCATTAGGCAGTACGGTTTGTCAGTTGTTTCTTCTTTATTGGTCGATAACATGTGTAAACTTAGCTTAAAAGCCTTATATTTTCAGATATTAAGTTGTTTGACGGAATTAATTAGCATTTTCTTTTTTGTATTTTCTAAAAATCACAGATTAATTCCCTGTCGATCAATCGCTTAGTAATTTTAAAAAAAAAGAAAATACCAATTAATTATGTCCCGTCACTTTCCACCCTAAATTAATCCAATGTCTTCACTCTCCAACATCATTGATTATTTCAAGTCTTGCTATCAAGTAGACTTTAAGGCAGTATCTATTCTCAACTTTCTTGGTAATAAAGTCGAAAACCAATTGATCCTGAATAGTGCGGACTTGCTAAACGGCAAACTGATGCAATATCCGGTTGATTCAGCTTGGGGCAAAGAGATGGAAACAACACTGGCTTTACACGGGGAAGAAAAAACATTATTCTGTACTGCCTTTTTTCTTTCAGGAAAGATGAATGTAATTGGTCGAAGCCAAAAAGTATTTGCGCCGCTTTATATTTATCCAACCAGTTTACTGTACGAGCATGAGGTTTACTATTTGGTGGTGGATGCTGAAAATGCGATGATCAATCCGGTATTTTTAGAATTTATAAAATCACAAACAGAATCAAGTAATATTACTTACGATATTCTTGACAAGGCTTTACCGAAGGGCTACATTCAATTTGATCAGATTCATCAAATTGAAGTGGCTTTGAAAAAATTAATCCCCGGTCTAGATATGTCTGACTTAGGTGATTTCCCAAATTTATTTTCAGAAACTGCGCTAAAAACGATCTACAAAAAACGCAGCAAAGATACCTCGTTTTCACTATTACCAGCCATTGGTGTTGGCTTAGTTAACAAACCATCTGGCTCAAGGGGAATTCTGAATGAGTTGACTAAGATGCTTGAACAAAAAAAATATTCTAAAGTCATTTCCGATTTATTCAAACCTCCTTCCCCTAAAATAAATAAGAAAAAACCACCCGCTGTAATTAGTCCAGTGACACTCAGCAATGCGCAGTTAGAAGTATTTGAATCTTATCAAAACCATCGTATTTCTATGGTCGTTGGACCTCCTGGCACAGGCAAATCATTTACAATTGCTGCACTCGCCGTCGATCTGATTAGTCGTGGAAAAACAGTTTTGATTGCTTCTAAAAACCATCAGGCAGGAAATGTTATTGCCCATAAAATTGAACATGATTTTGGTTTAAAAGGAGTGGTTGTCAAAACTTCCAATAGTAGCTTTTTAAAAACTTTGCACAGACAACTGGATAACATTAGTCATGGTCTCGATCTTAGTAAGATCAATCAACACAGAGTTAAATTAATAGCCTCTGAACTAACGGCCCTTCATCAGTCAATGAATGCCCAAGAAAAAATAATATTAAAACGATCGACTGACGAGATGAAATGGGGTGCGTTTTTCCATAAATATCAAGATGGTTTTTTTCAGCGATATCGAAAGTCATGGATAAAGTTCAAATTAGACAACTCCTTTCCTTTGTGGCAATTGATGTTTGAGCTTGACAAACTATACCTCCGATCTCACAAACAAACTAAAAAATATATTCGCAAAAATTACGATGCTCAACTATATGCGACCTTACGAGAGGAACGTCTAGCTTTACAAACTTTGATTGATGCGCTAAAGTCAGACACCGGTGCTTTAATGCAGGGACATTTTGACAAATTAGATTTCAAGGTCATTCTTCATGCATTACCAGCATGGATTGTCAGTGCACCCGAAATACACAATTCTTTACCTTTAACTAAAGAACTATTTGATGTGGTCATCATTGATGAAGCGACTCAATGTGATATTGCCAGTTCACTCCCATTGCTTCAACGTGCGAAAAAAGCAATGATTGTAGGTGACCCAAAACAACTTCGCCACATTTCTTTTCTATCGGACAATCAACAAAAACAATTTGCAAAAAAACACAAAGTTGATTCACTCGCAGATTCAAAAATAAATTATCGGAAAAATAGTTTACTAGACCTTGCATCAAAAGCAATCCCTAGTCAAGACCAGGTTCACTTCCTAGATGAACATTACAGAAGCATGCCAGACATTATTGACTTTAGTAATCAAAATTTCTACAATAATCGTTTAAAAATAATGACCGCTACTCCGCTTACACTAAAGGAGAAAAGTGTTTTCCTACACAAAATAGCTGGCAAACGAAATACTAAAGGACAAAACGAAATAGAAGCTGATACACTTATCGAAATGGTAAAAAAGATTATAGATGAAGAGTCAGAATTAGACAAAAATCTTCATCAGAGTATCGGTATCTTATCACCATTCAGAGCACAGGTCAATCTCATAAAAACTAAAATTCGAAAAGCGATTGATCTTAAAAAATTAAAACAACATCAATTATTAATAGGTACTCCATATCAGTTTCAGGGAGAAGAAAGAGACGTCATGTTACTTTCATTTGCCGTGGATAATGAAACACATCCTTCGACTTATATCTACCTCAATAAGCCAGATATTTTTAACGTAAGTATCACTCGCGCCCGCTCCCTACAACATGCTTTTATTTCTGTTCATTTAGAACAACTTAATCCAGACTATTTGTTTAGTCAATTTTTACACCAAGCGAATAGCCAACCACTAAGCGATTCCAGCCTTTCTACCTACGAAAGCATTGATCCTTTCTTAGAAGAAGTTGTAGCAGTTTTAAATCGCTGGAAAGTGGATCAAATTCACAAAGCTTATCCCATCGCAGGTATTGAGATTGACATTGTAGTCGTTCACAAAAAGAAGTCTTATTGTATTGATTTGGTTGGTTTTCCCGGTGATTTCGAAGAAAGGTTTCCGCTTGAACGTTGGAAAATGCTGGAACGAATGGGCGTACAAACCTTTACACTTCCTTATAGCTCCTGGTACATCGACCGCGATAAAACACGAAATGCGCTCCGCAAATGGCTTTTCCCAAATGGATTAAAAGGATAAGCATCGCATCTACTTCGCAAAAACTCCGTATTTAACAAATTCAAAACAGTTTAGGAAAGTCCTACATGTACCACAAATACTATCTTTTTCGTTTAAATAGGTGGAAAAAATTTAAGACTTTTGTGAAAACAATATCGCACAGATAAAATACTAGGAATGAATAAGTTATTAATTATACTTTTTTGCGTTGTATTCGGAAACCTAAGGGCTCAGGAAGCCATGGAAGTGCAACGATGTGCAGACATTGATCGCCGTGTACCAATCAACAATATTTTTATTGATGGTACCAACAACAAGTGGGTGGCAGACAATCAGGGGCTCTTTCTCGCGCAATCGCCTGAATTTGCGAAAACCATTGATATTCCTGGCGACAAGTGGTCACTACTCTCCTCTCCTGATGGCAACATGGAGTTAAACCTCGACAAAGAAAAGTTGCAACAGCTCATGGGCGATAACTTTTCTCAAATTTCAACGGCACATATTGCTCCTTCAAAAAAAGAGCTATGGATCGGAACTACTAGCGGAGGACTTTTTCAATTCAAGGTCAATCCCGGATTGGAATTACTCAAAAATCTAAACAGTAGCAACTCCAAATTAAAAAGCAACAATATCCATACTTTGTATATTGATCCTGTCGGAAAAATCTATGCGGGAACGGATGATGGTTTATTTGCTAAAAAAGGAAGTAAAGAATCATTGTACAGTAAGGGTTTTGACGTAACTGCTATTGCAACCTACAACAATAAGATCTGGGTTATCGCAGATGGTGAAGTTCTGGAAGTTGATAAGAAAGGTGATTTCTATGAAATGGAAATCGACGCAAGAAAAGTTGAAGGCAATTTGGTCGATATTGATTTTGATAGCGAGGGCCGTTTGTGGATTGCTTCTGAGGTTGTGACCCGTTACAATCTTGAAACGGAGTACTATGATTTATTTGGACCCGCAGAAGAATTCACTAGTCAAGATGTAATGTGCATTACTATCGACGGTGACGATGCCGCTTGGGTTGGCACAAAAGATAAAGGAGTTTACTTTATTGGTCGTTCTTCTAGTTTGAATGCTGCAGTTGTGATCAAGGATTTGCTTGCTTGCGAAGCCAATGCAAAAGATGCTTCTCTACAAGTTCGAGCAACCGGAGGAGAACCACCTTACAGCTACGAATGGGACAATGGCCTCAAAGGTGAAAACCCAAAAGGACTTGGCCCTGGAACTTATGCCGTTACTGTAACTGACAAAAGTGGTAAAACTGCAAAAGCTAATAAAACGATCAACGATCCAAGGTTAAGTGTTTCTGTCAACATGATAAAAGAAGCAAGCTTGGGCGGTGGTAAAGATGGCCAAGCCGAGATAAAAATTAGTGGTGGAAACAATAATTTTACGTTTTTGTGGGACAATGGCGAAACAAAAAAAACAGCCACTAAATTAAGTGGCGGTAATCATGTTGTTACAATCACTGATAAAGGAAGCTGTAGTACAACTGAAACAGTGAACATCACAGAAAAACTAGCCCCACTTTCCGTTAGTCTTGAACAAACCATTCCTATCAATTGTAACGGTACTACTTCGGGAGCAATCGAGGCCACCCCAAATGGAGGCGAGGGACCATACACTTACAAATGGGCTGGCGCAAAAGGTACCAGCAAAAAAGCTGCAGGCTTACCAGCAGCCAGCTATCAAATCACCGTAACTGATTCAAAAGGAAACACCGCTACCTCTGATATCACACTAGATGAACCGAGTAAATTAACTGTTTCTGTAAAAGTAAAAGCAGCTGCTACTACGAATAACGCTGATGGCAAGGCTGTTGCAAAAGGAGCTGGTGGCACTGGAAAATACACCTACAAATGGGACCATGGCGAATCATCTGACCTTGCTAGTAAACTCCCTGCCGGAGCAAGAAACGTAACGGCAACTGATGAAAATGGCTGTACTGCCACACAGAAATTTGACATCACAGAAGACATACTTACATTAAAAGTAGAGGTGATCACTGAAGCTAAAATCAAATGTGCCGGCGACAATACTGCTGCATTAAGAGCTGATGTGAGTGGAGGAAAGTCACCTTTCAAATATCAATGGAGCAATAATGCTGGTACTTCAGAATCTGCAAAAGGTCTTGCGGCTGGCGATTACCAACTAACGGTCACAGATGTAGAAGGGACTGCAGTTACAACTACCATTTCTGTAAAAGCACCTAAACCACTCTCCGCTTCTATCGAAGTAAAATCAGCTGCATCAACCAACAATTCTGACGGTAAAGCTTTTGCGAAAGCTACTGGAGGTACTGGTAAATATACTTACCGGTGGAAAAACAGTGAGACGTCTGCTACCGCTTCTAAACTA
>CAKZUK010000011.1 GCA_937921775.1 uncultured Saprospiraceae bacterium | reverse complement strand
AAGAGAATTTTGAACCTGTCGGTACCGCTAGGCAGGATAATGAACCGTTGAACCTGTCAAGCCGCCAGGCAGAATTCGGAATTTTAATTTTGCTCAATATCGCAGAGTTTCACATTTGAGGGGCATTCGAGATTCAAAATTCCGAATTCAACGATTCAAAATTTCTCAAGTTTATCTTGTGCAACAGAGTTACAAATATGTATATACGGTAGGCGCGCAGCTAGACAGGCACAGATCTAACGCTTGCCTAGCTTGACACCCAAATCAGACAGGGATTAAACAGATAAAGACGGATTTCCTCTTTATATCTGCTCAATTACATAGCCTCTATGTTAGAAACTTTCTCAATTTAAAACAAAAAATCCTGCCATCACAGTACATGACAACAGGATTTCCCTTATTATAATATCTTCGTAAGCAATATTAAGTCGCAGACCTTAAACCCTCGCATTTAACCAATTTGGCTACTCCCGCCCCCCCCATTAGAAGAACAAACTTTTACATTTATCATTTTGCGGTTTTGCGGTTTTGCGGTTTTGCGGTTTTACATTTAGTAACTCATCTTCACAATCTCCAACACCTCCTTGGGTCCCACCTTCTGACGTTCGCCTATTGCCAACCAGTTCCGATCGGTAAATGTTTTAGCTATCGTTTCTGCGGTCCCTTCAAAGTCTTTCGTGTATTCCGATAAAGTGGTTTTAATTTCCATTGAATGGAAAAATTCCTCGGTTTTTACGATTCCAGCATTTGCTTTTTCTTCCACGGTTCCTTCAGTGATACCCCAGATACGTTCAGCGTATTGCGCTAACTTCTCTTTTTTATCTTCCATGTTATAGCGATAATGAGAAGGAGCAATGATCGCTAAGGTTCGTGCGTGGTCGATGCCGTACAAAGCGGTTAATTCGTGTCCCATCATATGTACTGCCCAATCGGTAGGAACCCCTAGACGAATGATTCCATTCAGTGCCATGGTGCATGACCACATGAAGTTAGAAGCTGCCTCATAGTTAGATGGATCTGCAATAATCCGTGGTGCAATTTCTATTAAAGTTTGCATGATACCTTCACAAATTCGGTCTTGCAAAAGTGCACCAGCCGGATACGTCATGTACTGTTCGAGTACGTGGGTGAATGCATCTGTAACACCATTTGCTAATTGTCGCTGAGGGATGGATTTAATAACTGCAGGATCTAGTATAGAAAATTTTGGGAATAAACCAGGGCCACCCATACCTCGTTTTTCTTTTATGGCAGAACGGGTAATCACAGCTCCTGAGTTCATTTCAGATCCCGTTGCTGGCAATGTCAATACCGTTGCGAATGGCATACCTTCTAAAGTACGGATACTATTTTTCAAGATATCCCAAGGTTCGTCGCCCTCATATAAAGCTGCTGCAGATAGAAACTTAACTCCGTCAATTACGGAACCACCACCAACTGCCAATAGGTATTCTATTTTTTCTTTTTTGATAACAGCCAGTGCTTCCATCAATTTCTCGTATTCTGGGTTGGCAGGGATTCCACCAAATTCCACAACTTCAAAATCTTTCAATGCTGCTTGCACTTGATCGTAAACACCGTTGCTCTTGATACTGCCTCCACCGTATAGCATCATTACTTTGACACCTTTTGGGAGTTCTTCCGTTAGTTTGGCGATGGTATCGTTTCCAAAAATTAGTTTTGTAGGATTTGCAAATTCGAATGCGCGCATGATTTATTTTTTATGAACTGTTAGTCAATAGACTTTATAAATAGATTGAACACTCAAATTGTTCAAACATTAACGCAATTTACAAAAAAAAGAAGGCACCCGTTATTTATAAACGAGTGCCTCCGTACACTTTCGATCAAATATTTTATTCTTTTCCTAAATGTCTAATACTTTATGTGCTATTAATTCGATATCAGCAATTTCTGATAGCCTCTTTGTGTGTCGCTAAATACTTCAATTACATATATTCCACTTTGCAAAACTCCTTCTGGAATATCAATAAGCATTTCTTGTCTGCCGTCTGGTTGTTGTTCCCTAGGATGCACATATACAAGCCGGCCTGTTATATCCCTTAGGCTCACGGTAACATCGCTTGATGCATTAAGATTATACTTCAATAGAAATGCTCCATTTGTTGGATTAGGGTTTAGGTCAAACGAAAGATCATTTCGAATAACACCAATCGCAGATGTAATTCCTTCATCCAAACTTGTAAAATAATCATCGCTAACTTCTTCGTAAGTAATACTGGAGTTATCACTTCCAATGTTTCGAACTCCTTGATGATCTGCGAACAAATCTTCCTCTACGGGATCCCAAGCATCTGTTCCCAAGTAAGATAATACAAGTGTTGTATCCATATCGTTCACCGTTACAAAATATCCAGGAGGGATTGAAGCACGAATGATTAATTCTACATCATCATCTGGGCCGAGGCCACTATTAATAACTTCTGCAATAAAACCACTCCAATCTCCATACCCTGAAGCAGCAGTATCCCAGGCATCATCAGCCTGTGTAGAATTGGTCCAAGGTTCCATATTTGGATAAGGTGTTGTCGTTCCTGTTGCCACAAAAGCCACGTATTCCAAGTGTGTAAAAAAGTCAGTATAACCTCCGAGCGCGCAGCTGCAGAAGACGTTAGGTTCCTCTTCCATGAATTTTAGATTACCCAAAACAATGGCAATTTCTGTGAGATCTGTACTATATTTAGTCTCTACAGTTATCAATGTTTCCGGATCTACACAGGCATTTGCCTCAGGCGGCTTGATACTAAAAAAGCTTAGGATCATAAGCAAACTGGTAATTGTTTGCATTTTTAGCTTGTTAATTTTTTTCATTGTTTTATATTTTATGTTTTAAAATTGGAGTCCTTAGCATTGGGTCTCATTGTTATATACCTTCAAGTCGTCATTTCGCTGCAAGATTTTTTGTTTTAATCCATTATCTTCCAAATTCGTCGAAAATTAATGAGTCAAATAGGTAGTAATTCGTATTTTTGGAAATGCTACTTAAAGACCATCTGGAGGTGTATTTCAGAGTCTCCCTTTTAATTACCACCTAAGTATCAAAGGTAAATTAGGCTATCTGTGGCAAAACAATTTTTATTAAAATACAATTCAAGCAAAACGATAATGACCGCATTCAAAAACGCAGTATTAGAAGGCATTCCAAATCCACTCCCAGCTCCACAAGCATACGACGAGTCTGTTAGCCACGCACCACGTCGTGTCATTGAAGGTGTATTGAGTACAAAGGAGAAACAATTGGCATTGAAAAATGCACTCCGATATTTCGACCCCAAGGATCACCCTATACTCGCTATTGAATTTGCCGAAGAGCTCGAAAAATATGGCCGAATCTACATGTATCGACTTCGTCCGACCTACCACATGAAGGCGCGCAACATTGAGGAGTATCCATACCAATCGAGACAGGCAGCTGCCATCATGCTCATGATTCAAAATAATCTGGATTATAAGATCGCGAAGCATCCACATGAGTTGATTACTTATGGTGGCAATGGAGCTGTCTTTCAAAACTGGGCTCAGTACCGCTTGACCATGCAATACCTAGCGGAGATGACAGATGAGCAAACATTGGTTTTATACTCTGGCCATCCTATGGGACTTTTTCCTTCACACGAAAATGCACCTCGTGTAGTGGTGACTAACGGAATGATGATTCCCAATTATTCTAAAAAAGAAGATTGGAATAAATACAATGCACTTGGTGTAACACAGTATGGGCAAATGACTGCTGGTTCGTTTATGTACATCGGCCCGCAAGGAATTGTGCATGGAACCACCATCACTTTATTGAATGCCGGTCGTCGAAAAAAATTAGGCGATGACCTTAGCGGAAAAATATTTGTAACCTCTGGGTTAGGAGGTATGTCAGGTGCGCAGTCTCTGGCAGCAGTCATCACAGGAGCGGTGGGTGTACTCGCAGAAATTGATCCGGATGCGGTACAGCAAAGAATCGTAGATGGCTACGTCCTCAAAGAAAATGTATACACCAACTTAAACGACCTACTCATCCGAATGGAAGAATGTCGTAAAAATAAAACAGCGATTACTCTAGTTTATCAAGGTAACGTCGTTGAACTTTGGGAAGCTTTTGTTGAAAAAGATATGCACATCGAATTGGGTTCTGACCAAACTTCACTACATAATATTGATGACTTGGGCTACTGCCCGATCGGTTATACATTTGCGGAAGCGGAAGCTTTACTCAATAGTAATAAAGATAAATTCATGATAGAGGTGCGTGCAACTTTGTGTCGCCATGTAGATGCGATCAATACCCTTTCTGACAAAGGGATGTACTTCTGGGATTATGGAAATGCGTTTTTGAAGGAAGCTGGTGAAGCAGGTGCTAACATTTGGAAAAACAAAGAAGAAGGTATTTTCAAATACCCATCTTATGTAGAGGATATCATGGGGCCGATGTGTTTTGATTATGGTTTTGGTCCCTTCCGCTGGGTTTGTACTTCGGGTGAAAAATCTGACTTGGATAAAACGGATGCGATTGCTGCAAAGGTGATCAAAGAAATGATAATCGATGCTCCTGATGAAATCCAATCTCAATTAAAAGACAACTTAACTTGGATTGAAGCTGCAGATCAAAACATTCCGGTTGTTGGCTCCAAATCTCGGATCTTATATGCTGATGCTGATGGCCGTATTAAAATTGCCTTGGCCTTTAATGAAGCTATTGCCAATGGTGAATTGTCTGCTCCTATTGTTTTGGGACGTGATCATCACGATGTATCTGGTACTGATTCTCCTTTTCGGGAAACCGCAAATATCTACGATGGCTCTCGCTTTACTGCTGACATGGCGGTACAGAACGTAATTGGAGATAGTTTCAGAGGTGCCACCTGGGTGTCACTACACAACGGCGGTGGTGTAGGTTGGGGTGAAGTCATCAATGGTGGATTTGGGATGGTCATCGATGGTAGTGTTGATTCTGCACGTCGATTAAAGTCGATGCTTTTCTGGGATGTCAACAATGGTATTGCGCGTAGAAGTTGGGCTCGAAATGATGAAGCAATCTTTACAGCCAAACGTGCGATGGAACAAAATCCTGATTTAAAAATTACGATTCCTAATATTGCTAGTGATGAAGTGGTGGCGGAGGCTTTTAAGAAGACGGAGGAAATGTAAAGTAGTCAAACAATTAATTAAACGGCAAGTCATTTATAGTAACATTCAAGCCTCCCGTTCGTCCTCCAAATAAGTCAACTAGTAAAAACCTCAGCTATGGACTACAAGAAAGTATGTGTACTTCTAATCTTTTCAATTTTTAGCCTCCAATTATTCGCAGGTGGAATTCGTGGAACCATCAAAGATGAAAAAGGAGAAGCACTCCCCTTCGCCACCATCTACATCAAAAGTCAAGGTACTGGTACCACCACAAATGTGGAAGGTAACTACTCTATTAACCTAAGCCCCGGGACTTATGAATGCCTTTATCAGTATCTGGGTTATCAATCTCTCTTAAAAACAGTAACTGTTCGATCGAGTGGCTATACCGAAATCAATGTAACACTAAAACAAGAGATACTCGACCTGAAAATGATTGAAATTATTGCAGGTCAGGAGAACCCCGCCTACACCATCATGCGAAAGGCCATTGCAAAAAGTAAATATCATTTACAACAGTTGGACAGTTATAACGCGACCGTTTATATGAAAGGAACAGGGCGACTCGTCAAGGCTCCTTTTTGGATACGTAGAAAACTAAAAAAAGAAGGCATTGATGCTTCAAGAGCATATACCTCAGAGTCTGTAAGTGAGGTTAGTTATAAACGACCAAATACTTACACAGAAAAAGTCATCTCTATATACTCTTCGGGAGATGACAATTCCACCAACCCCAATCAATATCTCAATGGTAGTTTTTATGAACCAAAATTAGCCGGATCCGTTTCGCCTCTATCACCCAAAGCTTTTGGTTATTACCGTTTTGCGCTGGAAGGTACCTTTCTTGATCAAGGAACTTTGGTTTACAAAATACGTGTCACGCCAAGAAGTAAAGGCGATAAAGTTTTTGAAGGTACACTCAACATCGTGGACGAGGAATGGAGTATTCACAGTCTTGATCTTAAGACCTATCAAATAGGTATCGGCTTCAACATCAAACAAATCTACGAACCGATTCAAGGCATCGCTTGGCAACCCGTAAGTCATACTTTTGATGTGTCAGGAAAAATTTTGGGTTTTAAATTTGAATATAAATACTTAGCCACTGTCAGTAATTATCAAATTGAACTCAACCCTGATTTAAAAGTGGAAATGGTTGTCATTGATGAAACGATTGAAAAAGAAAAAGCTGCCGAACTAAAAAAAGAGGCAAAAGAAAGATCTAAAAAAGAAAAGAAGCGCGATAAAGACATGAGTGAGATCCAATCTAAAATGGAAGATGGCAAGGAAATCAGTAGAAAGGATTTGAGAAAAATGATGCGCAATTATGAAAAAGAAGAACGAAAAGAACAGGACGAACCAAAGGTGGAATCCAATCGCACTTACACGGTTGACTCACTAGCGACCAAAAGAGATTCTTCCTACTGGGCTTCCGTACGCTCCGTACCTTTGACGACTTTAGAGATTCGGGGTTATGAATATCAAGATAGTATTGCAACAGACAAAAAGGAAAAAAGAGCCGCAGAGGAAGCTAACCCAGGTGGAACAAAAAAGAGCTCCTCTAAAAAGAAAAAATCTAGGTTCATGCCTTGGGATCTTTTAGGTGAGAGCTCACACAAATTAGCAAAAGGAACTTACCTAAACTTAGGATCACCGCTTGTCAATTTCAACTTCAATACTGTAGAAGGCTATCGAACAAGTTACGACGTTCACCTTTCCAAAGTATTCAAAGACAAACAACATCTTAGGCTTGGAAGTAAAACAGCTTATAGCTTCGCACGAAATCGGTTGATGCCCACAGGCTATATCAAATACAACTATGGCAGTAGCTTGCAAAAAGGTAAACTCCGTATTGAAGGTGGACGTCAAACCGACCAAATTAATGCCGAGCAACCTATTGCTCCAATTGTCAATAGTTTGATGACTTTGATATTTGAAGACAACTACATGAAAATACTGGAGAAGGATTTTGTCAAAATTAAACACGATAAACTTATTCGTCCCAATTTCCGTTTGGTCACCTCTGCAGAATTCGCAAAACGCAAACATCTAGAAAACCAGGAAGTCAAACCTTGGTTTAAAGATGGCAACTACGACTACACTTCCAACTCTCCAGTCAACCTAGAACTGGACACTACTTTTTTTGAAACACATAATGCACTCACTTTTGAATTAGGAATGGAATACGAACCTTGGCAACGTTATTTTGTAAAAAATGGCAAACGAAAAATTTCTGAACGTCCAACACCTATATTCTCAATCAACTATCGTAAGGGAATTCCCGACGTAGCTTCCAGTGCAACAGATTTTGATCAAATAGAAGTTGGTTTCAAACATAAATTCGAAGTAGGTGTGAGAGGGACCTTAGGCTTTAATGCCAAACTTGGTCATTTCTTGAATAATAAAAACATACTGTTTCCTGATTTCAAACACTTCAAAGGGAATCGAACACCCTTTGTAACCACTGACCCCGTCGAAACTTTCCGAATTTTGAATTACTATGATTACAGCACCGATGATACTTACTTCATTGGTCATGCACATTATCAGTTTCGTAAGTTTTTGGTTACCCAAATCATGGAAGCTCAATTCATGGGCCTCAAAGAAAATATTTTTGTCAACTACCTTGAGTCAAACAAATCGCAACATTATACAGAAGTCGGTTACACCATAGAAAATATCTTCCGCTTTTTCCGTTTGGAATTCGTTACATCATTTCAAGATTTCAAATATGAAAACTGGGGCATACGCATAGGTATTAGTTCTGAATTTGGTGGAGGGATCTTCTCTGTCGATTAAGGGATGCGGCCTAAATAACTGTCCGATTTGAGAGGTAAACATTTATTTAATCCTTATCCCTAAGCCCTAGCAAGCATTCTTAGCTGCCGAGTGAATAAATACCTCCAAGTCGCTCGGCAGCTAATCTTTTAAAAGGATTCCTTTTCTTAAACATTGGCTCCTATTCGCTGTTGTAATAGATTGTACCACTAGTCTACGGTCAAAATTTGCCATTTCTAAAAATACTACGAAGTTGTTAAAAAACTCCAAAATGCCTTCGAGGTGATTTTTTGCTCAATCCTTCAGCTTTTTTAATATTCTTAGCGCTGTTAGGAACGATAAAAAGAGCTTCAACTTGAACCAAAATTTCTTTCTCCCAGCTTCTTTTCGAATTCTTAAACAACTTCACTATATTTAGGCTTTAATTCACACCTATGAGAGCAATCTTCGTAATATTATTTTTTGCAGCAGTCGTTACCAACGAGTTGGTGTTTGATATATTAATGTTACACGATGTAGATATTAGCCTTTGTGACAGTTCAAAAGAAAGCCAATCTGAAAAAGAAACACAGGATCCTACAGAAGACGAGTCGAAAACTGACTATTTTTCTGATATCTATTCAAATGCCTCTTTCTCTATCAAATTATATAAATCCTCTACTTCTGATTTGGCTGCAACTCTGCGTACAGCCTACAAGGAAATCCACAGTCCCCCTCCGGACTTCAGTTAAACCCATTCACGCTATTTTTTTTCGAATACAGCATTATTCTTAATGTTGTAAATATTTTGGTACTATACCAAGCGTTTCGATTTGTTAATAAAGAACCATGCAGTTCCTTATCAATATAAATAGCCGTTCTCATGACACTTTACATCTCATTTTATTCAGCCATTCTGTAAGAGAACAACAGGATTAGGCAATGTCCTTTATAAAGAATTAGCAATGAAAAATTATTTTAATTTCAAACACATTAAAGGTGATTTGTTTGGTGGTATTACTGCCGGTATTGTAGCCCTTCCGTTGGCACTAGCCTTTGGTGTAAGTTCGGGACTGGGCCCAAGTGCAGGTTTGTACGGCGCTATTTTTGTCAGTTTCTTTGCCGCCCTTTTTGGTGGAACCGACACTCAGATTTCTGGACCAACTGCTCCAATGACGGCAGTTAGTATGGTCGTTATTGCCGCTATTATGGCCAACTTTGGTGGTGATATGTCCAAGGCACTTCCTGTTATCTTAACCGTATTTTTACTTTCTGGTTTAATGCAAATTGTACTGGGCCTAATTGGAATAGGTAAGTATATCAAATATATCCCCTACCCAGTAGTCTCAGGCTTCATGACCGCCATTGGGGTTATCATACTGGTCACCCAAGTATTGCCTTCCATTGGTTATTACCCAAAACAAGACATGGAATATGTCAATCAATTTAAACCTCATGCGGAGGAAATCATTCTAGACAATATTTTGAAAGACGAAGCAGGTGAAGGTATCCTCGTATTAGAAGATTTCAAAGAGACTATTAGACGAGCAGGAGACATCTCAGCAACACAAATTCTGGATGAATCTAAAAACCTAGCAGCGAAAAATGCCTCGGGTGTAATTGGTGCATTCAAAGTCTTTCCACGTGCATTGAAGAACATTAATTGGCTCGAATTCCTACTAGCCCTTGGTACTATTATTATAATTTTCGGCTTCAAACGAATTACCACTAAAATACCAAGTACTTTAGTTGCACTGGTTATTATGTCGGGTATTGCCTTTGGTGCCAACCTTGACTATGTTCCAATCGAGAAAATACCTTTTGGTTTTCCAACTCCTAACTTGGACATTTTTACCTCCTTTAGTCTCAGTGCCGTAACACCATATATTTTCACAGCATTAACCCTAGCATTATTAGGTGCTATTGACTCCTTACTAACTTCTGTGGTTGCCGACAATATGACTAAGACCAAACACAAACCGAACAAGGAATTAATAGGACAAGGAATTGGTAATAGTATTGGTTCCATCTTCGGAGGTATTCCTGGAGCAGGTGCCACCATTCGTACTGTTGTGAATATTAATGCGGGTGGTAAAACTCGAATATCAGGAATGATTGCAGGTATCATGCTATTAGTAATTATGTTGGCATTCGGACCTATTGCTTCTCAAATACCAGCAGCCGTATTAGCTGGTATTTTAATTACTGTAGGTATTGGTGTAATGGATTACAAAGGCTTAAAAGCAATTCCATACATGCCTCGACCAGAGGTTGCGATTATGTTGATCGTATTGGTACTTTCTTCCGTTTGGAACCTAGTATACGCTGTAGGAATTGGTTTGGTTATCGCCTCACTCATGTTCATGAAAAAGATGGGAGACCTTACCGCCAAACGTTCTGATGTAAAACCATTAAGTGAAGAAAAAGCTTGGGCTGATGAGGTTGGATTCCCACAACAATTAAAAGAAGAAGTAGTTATCAAACACATTAAAGGTCCTTTGTTTTTTGGATCAACCAGTGATTTTCAAGCACTTGCCAAACAAATACCTGATACTGCTTCAGCTGTTATTATTCGAATGGAAAGAATGCAATACATTGACCAATCAGGACTATACGCCATGGAAGATGTACTCATCGATCTAGTTAATAAAAAAATAAAAGTTTTATTCGTAGACGTACCTGAGCAACCTAAATACATGATGGAACGAATTGACATCATTCCTGATTTAATTTCTCCTGATCAAATTTTTGAAAACTTTCAAGAATGTACGACTTGGATTAAGAATAATGTGAAGGACGAGTATGATAGCTCGGGGAAGGCTAAGGCTTAGAGAGAGGTTTTAAATGTAAAACCGAAAAATGATAAATTTAAAATGTAAAAGTTTGCTCTTCTAACGTAAGCTCTACGATATTGGGCAAATTTACATTTGAACTTTTGCGGTTTTACATTTTACATTTAATAAAAATTCATCAAACTAAAAATAAAGAAAAAATGCAAACACAAACAAAAGAAAGTCAACAAGGTCTTAGCGCTCAAAACGCTTACGATATGTTAGTAGAAGGTAATAAGCGATTTGTGCAAAACGTAAAAGCACAAAGAAACCTAATGGATCAAGTATCTGCAACTACTGCTGGTCAGTATCCTTTCGCAGTGGTGCTTAGCTGCATTGATTCTCGTGTACCAGCAGAGCTCGTTTTTGATCAAGGTATCGGTGATATCTTTAGTGCTAGAGTTGCTGGAAATATTGTAAACGAAGACATGCTTGGATCAATCGAATACGGTTGTAAAGTAGCTGGTTCTAAAATCGTAGTGGTATTGGGTCACACCAAATGTGGTGCTGTCACTGCTGCCTGTAAAGGTGTAGAATTAGGTAACATCACTCCCCTACTTGCTAAGATTCAACCTGCTGTTGCTAAGGTAAAAGAATCACACCCTGAAGTAAGCGACGCTAGTATCGAAAAAACAGTGGTGGTCAATGTGGAAATGACGATGGATCGCATGCGTGCTGAATCTCCTATTCTTGCTGAAATGGAAAAGAGTGGCGAGATTATGATTGTAGGTGCTGTTTATAGTGTAGCTACTGGAGAGGTTGAGTTTTTGAAGTAGTAAATGAGACCGCTTCACTGACAGATCGCTTTGCTGAGAGATCACCGCCTGAGGCGGTTGAGAGATCGCTTCGCTGTCAGACTTCACTCGAACGCGGAATAGAAATAACAAATAGAATATGTATGATCCGGTTTAGTAGGAATTCCTGTTGGACCGGATTTTTTATGCCTTAGGGCAAAACGATAATCCGCTACAACAACTATATTCTCAATTAGAAAAATGAAAGTCCTCACTCACCCTGATAAGTCCTAAATATAGTAAACAAATTGAAGCCCTTATCATTTACATGATTGAGGGACTTTTTATTTTAATTTTCATTATAACTGTTCAGCGCTATACCTTTTTAGACCTGTCGGGCCTCCAGGCAACCTGCCTCGCTAGCTGCGACAGGCGAGGGACGAAAGTTTCCTTCGATCGTTTTTTAAACCACAAAAGACATAAAAGAAAACAAAAGCCCGCGATCGCTTAGGAATAGGGGAATACACGTCCGAACTTTTGTTTTCTTTTTTTTTCTTTTGTGGTTCAAAATTACGTTAACGGGAAACTTCCACCTGAATAGTTACTTTTAATTTTCATTTCTCCCCCTACAAACACCCACAATGTTAACTCAATAATCCAATGTTATCTCAAGGTTAACTTTTGCTCTTCTTTCTTAACATTAAAATAAATTCAGCTTAAAGTTACACTTGCATAAGACCTGTAATTTTGGGGCATAATCGAAAACAAACTATTAAACCTTTCAAATTAAAAAAACAATGAATTTTAAGCATTTCTTACTCAGCCTACTTTGCGTAACTGTTCTTTTTGCTTGTAGAAAAGACGACGACAACATGAATCTATGTGATAACGTCAATTGCCCAGAAGGTTTCACCGCTACAGTACTAGATGGTGCTTGTGATTGTGTAGAAAACGGAGGCAGTTCAACTGATAACCTAGTCGTATCAGGAGATATCGGAACAACAACTTGGACCAAGGATAATGTATACGAAATCAGCGGCAAAGCAGTTGTAAACGATGGCGACATACTAACCATTGAAGCTGGAACTATAATCAAAGCAAGAGCAGGTACAGGATCTTTGGCTTCTGCACTTATCGTAGCAAGAGGTGCTAAGTTGATGGCAGAAGGTAGCGCTACTGAACCAATCATTTTTACTTCTACAGCTGACAATATCAAATCTGGTGATATCACAAGTCCAAATCTTACGGAAGCAGACAATGCACTTTGGGGTGGCTTGATCGTATTGGGTTACGCTCCTGTTTCTGCAGGTGATGGCGATACCGAAGCTCAGATTGAAGGTATTCCTGCGGATGATTTATTTGGTCGATACGGTGGTGACAATGCCGCTGACAACTCTGGTATCATTCAATATGTATCTGTTCGTCATGGTGGTGCTTTAATTGGTGCTGACAACGAAATCAACGGAATCACTTTCGGTGGTGTTGGAAACGGTACTGTAGTTGAAAACATTGAAGTAGTTGCCAACCTTGATGACGGTGTCGAATTTTTTGGTGGAACAGTAAATGTAACTAACGTAGTGGTTGCTTTTGGAGAAGATGACGGTTTAGATATTGACCAAAACTATTCAGGTACCATCACCAACGCTTTTGTACTACAATCTGGTGCAACCGCTGGTGACAATGCGATTGAGATTGATGGCCCTGAAGGCTCTACATACACAGATGGTTTATTTACCATTAAAGATTTAACCATGATTGATGAAGATGGTGGCGCTGATACAGGTGGTGACTTAAAGGCAAAAGCACAAGGTACCATCGAGAATGCTTCTTGGAGAGGTTACACTGATAATGTAAAAATTAGAGCTTCTTTTAGCAACAACTGTGCTGACGACAAAGATGACGCTTACACCTACTATGCAACAGATGGCTTACTTAAGATCATCAACAGTGAATGGGTGGGCGATATGGCTACTATCAGCGACTGGACTACTGTTTACACCGGTAGCGAAGATAACTCAGAGAATCCTTGTATCGTTCCTGATGCTTACGATGGCAACATTGATGCTGTTCTTTCAAATGCTGGAAACACAATCCATGCATCCCCTACAACTGGTGCTGATCCAACTCCATTCGCAGGTTGGTCTTGGGTTTCTGCAAATTCAAAATTATAATTTAAACAAATAGTATAAAGCATGCTGTTCTCCCTCACGATTTACTTGAGGGAGAACAATATCCAAAATTCCTTTTTTAATAAAATTGCAAAAATGACTTCTCGTACACTATTCTCCACACTACTTTTATGCCTTTTCGGATTTGCATTGAGTGCGCAAGGTACTCTTCGCGGTAAAATCACAGATGCTAA
Source organism: uncultured Saprospiraceae bacterium (assembly GCA_937921775.1). Classification (GTDB taxonomy): domain Bacteria; phylum Bacteroidota; class Bacteroidia; order Chitinophagales; family Saprospiraceae; genus CALGLS01. The sequence goes on along the minus strand of CAKZUK010000011.1, from coordinate 4,717 downwards.
ATCTGCTGAGGCTATTATGTTTGCCAACGTATTGGTTCAGGAAACTGCAACTGGTAACACTTCTGACCTCGACGGAAATTACTCCATTTCAGTTCCAGCTGGTACTTACACGCTTTTGTTTTCCTACGTTGGTTACACGGAATTAAAAGTTACTGATATTGTTATTACTGATGGAAAAGATACTGAACTAAATGTTCAGATGACTGAAAACAGTGCCGTACTAGAAGAGGTGGTTGTCACTGCTTCTCAAATTAAAAATACTGAAACAGCGGTACTTGCAATTCAAAAGCGTGCACCAGGTTTACTAGATGGTATTTCAAATCAATCCATCAAAAAAGCAGGTGACAGTGATGTAGGTTCTGCAATCAAACGTGTGAGTGGTGTTTCTGTTGAAGGAGGCAAGCACGTAATCGTTAGAGGACTTGGAGATCGATACTCAAAAACTATCCTAAATGGAATGGATGTTCCAGGTCTTGACCCTGATCGAAATTCCGTACAACTGGACATATTCCCAACCAACCTAGTAGACAACCTAATTGTTTATAAATCATTTACACCTGACCTACCGGGTGATTTCACAGGTGGTATGGTAAATATTGTAACGAAGGATTTCCCTAGCGCAAAAACACTTTCGCTTTCTGCTGGTGGTTCTTACAATCCTAATATGCACTTTAACAACAACTTCATTACGTACAAAGGAAGTAAAACTGATTTCCTTGGTTACGATTATGGAGATCGTAGAAATCCCTATTCTATCGGAACACCGTTCCCAAGTATTACTGTTCAGTCCGTAGAACTAAATCGCTTGACTAACTTATTGAGTCCAGTGATGGCAACCATGCGTGAGAAAAGCGGTATGAACTACAACTTCTCTGCTGCTTATGGAGATCAAGTTAATCTTAAAAAGTTTGACATTGGATATACGCTTTCTGCGAACTACCGAAACGAAACAGAATTTTACGACAACTTCCAATTCAACACCTACTTCAAAGATCCTGAATCTAACACGACTGAGCTACTAAGAGATGTAAGTGGCCAAGGTCAAATTGGAACCAACAATGTGCTTTGGAGCACGCAAGCTGGTGCGGCCATTAAAACTGAAAACCACAAGATTTCTATAAGCGCATTGCATAGTCAAAATGGTACAAGCAAAGCTGCTCGCATTGATCAGGAGCGCGTTGAGTTTGGTCAGTCAACTATTGAAAAGCATAACTTGGAATATACGGAACGTTCTGTTTCTAACTTCCTACTAGCTGGTAAGCACTCATTAAAAGATGGAAAGTTTGAAGTAAACTGGAAGCTCTCTCCTACCTTCACTCGCATGTCAGAACCAGACATTCGTACCACTGCCTATGAAACAACGAATGATCGTTTTGAATTGAACAGAAGTACAGGTGGAGGTGTAACACGTACTTGGCGTTCACTTAACGAATCAAACTATAGCGGCAAAATTGATTTGCAATATACCTTTAAAGGGATCAAAGGACTAGAGTCAAAATTGAAAACCGGATTTAATGGTGTGATGAAAGAAAGAGATTTTGAAATTTTAGACTACGTACTTCCTTTAAGAAAAAGAGGTACCATTGAGTTCACTGGTGATCCTTCTGAATTATTTGCAGAAGATATGATTTGGAGTCCTGAAAACGACAGAGGTATTTTTGTAGAATTCAACTACGAGCCTGCAAAGACTTATAACGCTCGTCAAAATATTCTAGCGGCTTATATCATGAATGAGTTAGCTGTTTCGGACAAACTGAAATTCATCTATGGTGCACGTGTTGAAAAAGTAGACAATTGGTATACTGGTCGTCGCCAAAACATCACAGACATTGATAAAGACTTTTACGATGACCGCAAAGTCCTGGATGAACTAAATATCCTTCCTGCTGCAAACATGGTGTACACTTTGATTGATGATGCTAATGCAAATCGTACCATGAACCTTAGAGCGGCTTATAGCCAAACACTTGCGCGTCCAACGTTCAAAGAAAAATCAATTGCTCAAATTGAAGACCGAATCACTGGTCGTACATTTATTGGTAACATTGATTTGGAACAAACACAGGTTAACAATGCAGACCTTCGTTGGGAATACTTTTTACCGAAAGGTGAAATCGTTTCTGTTAGTGGTTTTTACAAAAACTTTAAAAACCCAATTGAATTGACTGCCTTCGATGCTACCTCTCCTGACAACTTTACGCCACGTAACGTAGGTGATGCGAATGTATACGGTTTAGAATTTGAACTAAGAAAGAACTTAAGTTTTATAGCGCCTTCTTTAAGTGCCTTTAGTTTCAATGTCAATACGACTGTTGTACAATCAAAAGTAAAAATGACAGCAGAAGAAATCGCTGGTCGCGAAATCGCAGCAAGAGATGGAGAAGACATTGGAACAACTCGTGCGATGGTAGGTCAATCGCCTTTCTTAATTAATGCTGGTATTAACTATAAAGAAATAGAAAGCGGTTGGGAAGCAAACCTAGCGTTCAACACGCAAGGAAAGCGCTTATCTATCGTAGGTATTGGTCAAGTACCGGATGTATTTGAAAAATCATTCAACAGTTTGAACTTTAAGTTGAGCAAACGTTTTGGTGATCACTGGAGCACAAGCGTAAGTATGGGCAACCTACTTGGTGCAGAGCGAAGAAGAGTATACGAATCATATGGTGACGCTGAAGAACTATTTGAACTATATCAGCCAGGTCGTACCTTCTCATTTAGCGTAGGCTACAGACTGTAAAAGAAATTCAACAGAGAGGATCTGCTCTTTGTTAACAAGATGCAATTTTATTAAATAGGTATTTACCCTATTTCAAGAGGCTCTGATCATTAGATTAGGGCCTTTTTTGTGTTCATTGGTTTGAAAATTGGTCTAATCAGAGGTTTGGCAAAAGCCATCTAGCTTCCAATGTTAATTTAATGTAAACTAATTATTGATTTACTGTTAACAATCTTGTACATTTGTTATATCTACTAAACACATCATATTAGAGATATTTCAAAATAAAGATTGTTTAAATGTTGGGATACAAAATCCATATATATCGAAGTCTTTTCCTTTTGCTGCTTTGCGCAATGACGCATAGCATGAAGGCTACGAATATTGATGACGTTACCTTTCCTTTTAAACTTGTCAATGGTTTAATCATATTTGAAGCGGAAATTGATGGTATTGAAGGTTCCTATATGTTAGACACTGGCGCTGATGCCGTAATGATTCATGGGCAAGCTGATACCGATGAATCGAATCAATTGATTGCGACTCCAAATGGTGATGTTTCCAGCGCACCTATTCAAGTTGCTCAACTTAAGATTGGTAATTTTGTCCAATACGAGATAGAGGCACAAGTTATGTCACTATCAAACCTAAAAAAACATCTTGGGATTGATCTGGATGGTATTATAGGTAGTAGTTATTTCTTACCTTATACGCTAATTATGGATTTTGAACATTCAACGATTACGATTACATCTGATCCATCTGGCAGTAGTATCAAGTCTGAATTGAATGCGATGCCATTTAAGCTGGTCAATCAGATACCCGTTGTGGAAATAGAAATAGAAGGCGAAATTTATGATTTTGCGCTAGACAGTGGTGCCAGTCTCCATTTTATTGATCAGCAAACGATTCGTAAATTAAAGACACTAAGCCCACTCGAAGAAAGCTCAACGGTTTCCACACTAGATCACAGCAATGAAAGCAAACAGCGTTTTGTATTGAATCGATTCAAACTAGGCTCTATTAATTTTGTTGGCCATCATTGCCTACCACTCGATCTCGCATCTGTGAATGAGACGCTTGATCAAAACATTGCTGGTATCCTCAGCTTATCAAAACTTACGCGTAACAAAGTCATTCTCGACTTTCAGAACAACCTGCTTCATTTCTAAGCTCGCCCTTTCATTATCTCTCAGCATTAGCATGCTCCTTTATCTGAATCCAGAATATTTTTTTTCCACAAACGTAATCTTTCCTTAATTTTCAGTTAACATTAGGCCTTTACCTTTCGGGTTCAATTTAAGATATAAATCTTAGCTCATCTATAGCGTGATGAAAATCAAAAATTTATATTTAGAAAAGGGCCATATAGGATGTATATTATGGTCGCGAAACTATTTTACGGTCCGGCCCTTTTCTTATTGTTTTAATTTCTCATAAGCTAAGAATTAATTTTATAGGAGTTTAGAATTAACATTGAGTTAATATTAGGCATTTATCTTTGTTTCGAAATTTTAACAAAACAAAAAAATCGCGACCGTAATGAAGAGATTACTTACACAAGTAATAGCTATTCTGATCCTATTCAGTATAGCTACACCAGCTGCCAACGCTCAATTTGGTAAAGGCATTAAATATGCAACAAAAGACACTTCTTTCTCTGTTAAATTCAATTTTAGATTCCAGAACCTTTATGTAGCAACTTATGACGAAGCCAGCGAAGATTGGTCTTCTCAGTTTTTGGTACGCCGTTCTAGATTAAAATTTAGTGGATTTGCATTCAACCCTAAAATAACTTACAAAGCTGAGATGGGATTGTCCAATAGAGACATCAGTGTCAGTAGTGAAGATGGAAACGGAAGAGGTGCTTCCCGACTCATCCTTGACGCCGTTATTAAATGGCAATTTGCAAAAAACTGGTCGCTATGGGCTGGACAAACCAAGCTACCGGGTAACCGTGAGCGAGTGATCTCATCTGCCAACTTACAGTTCGTAGAC
>CAKZUK010000010.1 GCA_937921775.1 uncultured Saprospiraceae bacterium | reverse complement strand
TCCATCAACCGCAAGGTGAGGACGTACATCATCTAAAGCTTTATCTATTCGTATTAGTAGTTCTTCTTTTTCTTGGATCAACATATTGGATTTGGCATTAATGTAAGGTTAAAGATACGTTTTTTGTTGCTTAAAGCTCTGTAATCGATTAGATATCGTAGTTTCTAAATGTAAAATGTAAAACCGCAAAATTTAAAATATAAAAGTTTGCCCTCAAGGGTAAAATTCGCGATTTTCAGCCACTTTTACATTTTAACTTTATCATTTTTCGGTTTTACATTTAGAAACATTACTAATAGTGATACTGCCAAATGTCAACACAATTGAATTAGCGCTCGTCCTGGTTCTCTTCGGTCTTCCAACTATATCCCAACTATATCTTAATATCCACCTTCTGAGTTGGCGCCTGATTTTGATTACGCAATTCCAATTGAGCTAGTGTATTTTTGGCAACATTCATAAAGGCTGCTGACATTTCAGTTCCTTCATCTAGCAAGGCTGGCTTCCCATTATCACTTGCTTCACGAATGCTTTGGACCAATGGGATCTGGCCAAGTACAGTAGTCTCGCCATATTTAGCAAGTTTCTCTCCACCACCCTGTCCAAAGATATAATACTTGTTATCTGGTAATTCAGCTGGGGTAAACCAACTCATATTTTCAACTACACCAAGAATAGGTACATTGACAGATGGCAACTGGAACATACTCATTGCTTTGATCGCGTCAGCTACAGCTACATCTTGAGGAGTGGTAACAATCACTGATCCCGTCACAGAAACCGTTTGAACTAAAGTCAATTGAATATCACCTGTTCCTGGAGGTAGGTCAATCAAGAGGAAGTCCAATTCTGGCCAAACACAGTCGTTGAAAAACTGCTTAATGATTGCTCCTAATCTTGGACCACGTAAGACCACCGCTTGCTCTGGCTCAATTATAAAACCAATAGACATGACAAAGATACCATAAGCTTCTAGTGGTACAAGTCTTGGTTTGCCATATACTTCCTGTACTTTCGGTCGTTGTCCCTGCAAGCCAAACATAGTAGGTATAGATGGTCCGTATAAATCTGCATCAATCAAGCCTACTCGATAGCCTTGAGCTTTCAGACCAAGTGCTAGGTTAGAGGTAACAGTTGATTTTCCAACTCCTCCTTTTCCTGAAGCTACAGCGATAATATTCTTGACATGCGGCATTGCTCCCGTTTTTGGTGGAGGTGCAGCCGCTCCTTTTTGAGAAGAAGCGGAGTGTACGTTCACGTCTGCCTTCGGATAGAACTCCTGAATGGCAGCTATGCAGGCAAAATTAAGCTCTGATTTAGAGGGGTAATCAAGTCTTGGTAATTCTAAGACGAAATTCACTTTGTTACCTTCAATCTCAAGGTCACGCACCATGTTTAGGGTAATAATGTCCTGACCGGTAGCCGGATCCTTTACCTTACTGAGTGCTTCTACTATTTTTAGTTTGTCCATTTTCTATGTTTGTGCTGCAAAAGTACGAATTGAGATGCTAAAAGTGTAATGATTGAGTCCGAAGTCAGAAGATGAAAGACCTAAGCTTGTAACAAATGAGCATTCTGTTTTGTTGAAAGCTAAAGCTGGGGCGAGGCAGAAATAGGGAAAGTTCGATCTTCGGACTTCTGTCTTCCGTCTAATTTTTATTATTTACATTTAAATCTTCAACTCCTCCCCCCTTTTTAATACTTTTGCAGCCTAATGAATGTGTATCACGATTTGAATGAATTACCGGTGTTTCATAATGCCGTAATTACGATTGGTTCCTTTGATGGTGTTCATACGGGACATCAAAAGATATTGGGCAGAGTCAAGCAATTGGCTACTGAAGTTGAAGGCGAGAGTATTGTGATCGTATTTCATCCCCACCCTCGTCATGTATTGAGGCCAGACGACGACTCTCTTAAGTTAATCAATTCAGTTAGCGAGAAAGCGGCATTGCTCGATCGCTACGGAATTGACAATTTGGTAGTAGTTCCTTTTAGCGTAGAGTTTTCCCATCAAAGTCCGGATGATTATATTTTGAACTTTTTGGTGAAGCGGTTTCAACCTAAATGTATAGTCATTGGATATGACCATCGTTTTGGAAAAGATCGGGCAGGCAACATTGAGTTTTTACGCAAGTATGAGGCAAGTGCTGGTTTTAAATTAATTGAAATTGAAAAGCAGGAAGTCCAAGATATTGCGGTAAGCTCTACAAAGGTTCGAAAGGCTCTGGATGAAGGAAAAGTACAGATTGCCAAACAATTACTAAATCATTCGTTTACCTTAAACGGGACTGTTGTCCATGGGCAAGGTATTGGTAAAAAGATGGGCTATCCAACTGCCAATATCAATGTTGGTGATAAGCATAAGTTAATTCCTGGAGAAGGGATTTATGCAGTGTATGTACATCATCATGCTGATCGCTACGAGGGGATGCTTTATATTGGTAAACGTCCGACCTTAGAAGAGTGGAATAATCAAACCATCGAAGTTAATATTCTTGACTTTGACAAAGATATCTACGGTGATAAGTTGACACTTGAGTTCTTAAAGAAAATTCGTGGAGACAAGAAATTCGACTCAATGGAAGAATTGACTGCGCAGATTGATTTGGATAAACAAAGCGCTCTTCAGATATTTGAATCGCTCGAGGAAAAGCCTGTCGAAGAAAAAAAAACTTTCGTTGAAAAACCTTCTGTAGCAGTTGTCATTTTGAATTATAATGGAAAAGAATTTTTAAAAGACTTTCTCCCTTCTGTTGTTCAAAGTACGTATCAAAATATGACGACTCATGTCATTGATAACAAAAGTACAGATGATTCATTGGCTTTCCTTAAGAAGAATTATAAAGATATTTTTATCTACGAATTGGAGGAGAATTATGGCTTTGCTGGTGGTTATAATGAAGGCTTGAAACGCATTGTTGGATTTGACTATATTGTATTGTTGAACTCAGATGTGGAGGTTGACAAAGCTTGGATTGATCCAATTATAGAATTGATGGAATCCGACAATACCATTGCAGCTTGTCAGCCAAAAGTGTTGCAATATGCCAACAAAAATCAGTTTGAGCATGCAGGTGCCTCAGGAGGTTGGATAGATCATCTTGGATATCCATTTTGTCGAGGACGATTGTTTGATACGGTGGAGTTAGACAAGGGGCAATATGATGAGGCAGAGGAAGTGTTTTGGGCTTCTGGTGCAGCTATGTTTATTCGTTCAGAATTGTTTCATCAGATTGGTGGATTTGATGCTTCGTTTTTTGCACATTTAGAGGAGATCGATTTATGCTGGCGATTGAAACGGGCTGGTTATAAGATTATGATTGAGCCCAAATCGGTTGTTTACCACGTAGGAGGTGGAACATTGGGTTATGAGAACCCAAGGAAGGTCTTCTTGAATTTTCGTAACAACTTAGCCATGCTCCTCAAAAACGAATCAGGTTCAAAGCTTAGTTGGCTTATTCCTTATCGCCTTATACTTGATGGAGTGGCAGGTATCATGTTCTTAGTCAAGGGAAAATGGCGAAACACCAAAGCAATCATTCAAGCGCATTTTGCCTTTTATGGCAATTATGCTGCGATTAAAAAGCGAAAACGAGACTACGATAAATTGATCGATAAAGTTAGTATCTCTCCTATTCCAAATACAAAAGGTATTTTTCAAAAAAGTATCGTCTGGCAATACTATCTTCGCGGACGAAAATTATTCAGTACGCTTAAATTTTAATTTTGGCAAAAGTAAAAACAACCATAATACACGAAGACGATGACCTAATAATCGTCAACAAACCGAGTGGTGTATTGACCATACCGGATCGCTTTGTTTTGGACCGCCCTAATCTTGTAAAGGACCTTGGTCGAACACGCGAAGAATTGTTCGTAGTTCATCGACTTGATCGTGAAACCAGCGGTGTCATTTGTTTTGCCAAGAATGAAATGGCACACAAGCATATCAGCAAGCAATTTCAGGAAAGAACAGTTGATAAATACTACTTGGCTTTGGTAGAAGGCACACCTTATCAAGAAGAAGGAAAGATTGATAAGCCAATTGCAGAAAGTACCGTTACACGTGGAAAAATGATCATCCACGACAGAGGTAAACAATCGCTAAGTTTATACAAAGTTTTGGAATCATTTAAGCATTACTCTCTCGTTTCTGTGAATATAAAAACAGGACGTACACATCAGGTGCGTGTTCACTTTGCTTCTATCGGTCATCCCTTGGCTTCTGATTCCCTTTATGGAAGAAAAGACAAGATTTTCCTTTCTGAAATTAAGACTAAAAAATATAATAGTGGAAAATATATCGAAGAACAACCTATGATTGATCGTACGACCTTGCATGCGTTTCAATTGAGTTTTGATCACCCAACTACGGGAGAGCGTCTCTTCTTTGAAGCAGAACCTCCTAAGGATTTGCGCGCGCTATTTAATCAGTTACGTAAGTGGGGTAAATAATAGAAGGTCTGCAATTTTGTTCTACATCAAATGATCAACTAAGCTCAATAATATAAGTAACGGGACCAAATTATTTATATATTTCCGGTTTTTAAATAATTTCCTAAACGATTGACCGATAGGGAATTAGTGTGGGAATTTTTCAAAACCACCAAAAGGAAATGTTTAAATAATTCCGTTAAACTACTTAGTTAAAGAAATCCTGTCTAAAGCTTACTTGAATAGTTCATTGTCTAGTAAGCACTGGCTTTACAAATTACTTATCATTCTTATTAGGGGGAAATAAAAAGTGCCTCTCCAGATTACTCTGGAAGAGGCAGCCCACACACTATGAGAACACCCATTAATTCTTAAGGTCTCTTCTGTGGTTTTTAAAAGCGAAAACCGGTAGAATGTTTTTACAGTTATTAACTGCTTTGTTTTTGTTTTTTGTCAGGAGGTCTGAAATTTCGGGTTTGGCCGGTGTGAAAAATGGCCTTGTTTAATCAGTCTCTTGATCTTATTGGTTTGTTTTTTTCGCTAAGAAAAGAAAACTACCCCAATCTCGAAATTTTCGAGACGGGGCAGCCCACACACTATGAGAACACCCATTATTCTTGATATCTATTGAAAGATTATTTTTTATGTTGATTGACTTACTCATCTCGTTTGCTATGTTGTTGTTATCGTTTGTTTTACTATCGTTTCAAAATTCGAATACATAACAGGCTCCCCCGCCCCTTTATTTTCAATCAAATTTTAAAGTGTTGTTACTGTTTTTCAATTATGTTAAAATTAAATACGTAAATCATTGAAAAGGCGCTAAAAGCTGTATTAAGGTTTTTTTTATGGCGGAGCTATTTTTTTTAAAAAAAAGCACAATTTTTTTATTTCTGTTAGCAATATGGCGGTTTTGAGTGTTAAGGGTGGGAAATAAATACTTGTTTTTTATCTATTAGGGACCTTGTACCTGGGTCTGGAGCGAAAGCATTTCAGGCTTTTTTGGCTAATAGCTAGAGGAATTATGCTAGGATGAGCCATGTAATTTGCTATTGCTCATTAAATATTGGAAACACTATATATTAGCTTTCAAATGATGAGCTGAATTTATTCATGCAAATGAGTGAGGACATTTCTAATTTTCGTATTTTGGGGAAGAAATAAAAGAAGGGGAATTATGATCAAACCAGGTTCAGTAGAAGAAATATTAAATACAGCCAAGATTGAAGATATCGTTGGTGAATACGTGACACTCAAGCGGCGTGGAGTCAATATGATTGGCAACTGCCCATTTCATAATGAGAAGACACCTTCCTTCACCGTCTCTCCTACTAAAAATATATACAAATGCTTTGGTTGCGGTAAAGGTGGTAATAGTGCTCAATTTCTAATGGAGCATGAAAGTTACTCTTTCCCTGAAGCGCTACGCCACATTGCCGGTCGCTACAATATTGAAATTGAAGAGACGGTTACCTCCCGTGAAAGTATCGAAGAGCGGCAAATGCTTGACAGTCTTTTTATTGTCAATCAATATGCACGTGACTTCTACCAGAAGCAATTGTTTGAAACGGACGAAGGAAAGTCAGTTGGACTGAGCTACTTTAAAGATAGAGGCTTTTTAGAAGAAACGATTCGGAAGTTTGGATTAGGATATGCTCCTGGAGAAGGTAAGCTATTTTGTAAAACAGCCACCGCTGCAGGCCACAAAGATTCTTCGCTTAAGAAATTGGGACTCTCTACTTCTTATGGAAAAGACTTTTTCCGAGAGCGAGTTATGTTTACCATTCACAACCTTTCAGGAAAAGTAATTGGCTTTGGTGGTCGGATTTTAAAGAAGGATGTTAAAGCACCAAAGTATATCAATTCACCGGAAACGGAAGTCTATAATAAGAGTCGAGTTTTATATGGAGCTTATTTTGCCAAAAAGTCAATTCGTCAAAATGATGAATGTATTATGGTGGAAGGTTACACCGATGTGATCTCTTTGCATCAAGCTGGGATTGAAAATGTAGTCGCAAGTAGTGGAACCTCTTTAACCGTGGAGCAAATCCAACTGGTGAAAAGAAATACACCAAACATGAAGATCATCTATGATGGTGATACGGCTGGTGTGAAAGCTGCGCTTAGAGGATTGGACTTGGTGTTGGAGCAAGATATGAATGTAAAGGTCGTGCTTTTGCCGGAAGGCGAAGACCCTGATTCTTACTTGCAAAAATTGGGTGCTGCAGACTTTAAAGAATACATTGATAAAGAGGCAAAAGATTTTATTCTTTTCAAGACCAATCTGCTGATGGAAGAAGCGGCTGGTGATCCAGTCAAGAAGGCGGCGATGATCAAGGACCTTGTAGCTAGTATTGCTCGAATACCTGATCCGATTAAACGTTCGCTTTACATCAAAGAATGTTCGCATCTTGTAAAGGTAGAAGAAGAGATTTTGGTGGATGCAGCCAATAAGGTTTTTAAGAAAACTTTTAAGCAAGAACAAAAAAATAAAGAACGTTTCAGAAGTGACTCTCAACGACAAGGAGGTGATGGTGGTGGACGACCTGGAGACAATCAAGAAGATAATTCAGCCTCTGCGATTCCTAAAAAGGAGGCAGTCCAAGGAAATGAATTTCAAGAAAAAGATATCGTACGTTTGTTGATTACCTCTGGCGGTGAAATTTTTGATGAAGAAAGTAAAACTACTGTCGCTGCCTTTATTGTGAGCAATATTGAAGAGGTTTTGGATGATTTCGACAACAAACAATATGAACGCATAGTAAGAGAATGTATGCAAATGTTGAACGATGGTAAGAAGATTGAGCAAAAGCATTTTATCAATCACTGGGATGATGAGATGGCTCAATTGGCAATCACGCTCTTGCATGATGAGTTTGAATACAGCACCAATTGGAAAGATATGTGGGAGGTAGAATTGCAAACCCAACCGATGCCTGAGCAGAATTATGTAAAAGATAGTATTAGCTCAATCAATGCGTTTAAAATGCGGAAAATTGATAAAACGATGGCTAAGAACCAGGAACGAATTAAGACCGCACAGGAGGAAAAAGATGATGTGAAAATGATGAAGTATCTTCGGATTCAACAGAAGCTACTGGCGATTCGAAGTGAGTTGGCTAAGGCTGGGAATACGGTTATTTTGAAGTGACAGCCTGCCTGCGGGCAAATGCAGCTTGCAGTGGCAGTTGCAGTGAGGTGTTTTTGCTTTGGGTTTTGCAAACGTTTACTAAATTTTTAAAGTTTAGTAAACGTCCTCGTAGTACTACTTCCCCACTCTGTTCTAATTCTTACAGCATAAATTCCTTTTGGTAATTCGCCAATATCAACCTTGTTTTCATTCCTTTCTTTTTTTACCAATCGGCCATTTCCATCAAAAATAGAAAGGTCTAATATATCCAAACCACTCTTTGATTCAAACTGAATGAAATCACTTGCCGGATTCGGGAAAACCGACCACTCCCCATTTTGATGCAAATCATCAACATCGGAAATGTTGCACTCCAAGGCATTAATGTATTCCCACAAATTATTGTCAAAAGAAGATAAAGCAAAAAGTGCTTGTCCAGCAGAATCCCCCATCCTAATCACCACCATATTCTGGGATGGCACAACATAAATTTTCTGATCGTTTTTACCAAGTGCAGCGTACATGTCAGCTGGTGCAGATGGAACTAAATCAGTCTCAAAAATATTTTGCAAAGTTGGTAGCATATAGCTTCCTTTCCCATTTAGCCACCATAAGTAACCATAAGATTGATTTAAATCTTGAGAGGTATTGACCATGTCAGTCAAGTAAGTTTGATCAGTGATAAGTTGGTCGCCATCCCATTCACCATTGTTGAGCATGAGCAGACCAAAGCGAGCCATGCTTCTTGGCTTACTAAAAAATACCCGATTGTATCCAATTGGAACATATAGACCAGTGAGCCCCGTTCTTGCATTCATTTGACTATTTACAAATTGATTTAAGCTAAGACCAGTCGCTTCTTCAAGTACTGGATCGAGTAAAGAATAAGGAGCATTGTGGTAAGCCCATCTTGTAGCTACATCGGCGAGATACAACAAACAGTCTGGGTCTGTGCAGTCAGCTTCACCAGTGCCATCATCAAGACCAGTGGTCATGGTGAGTTGATTGCGAATGGTGATTTGTGATTCTTGATCTGGCTCTAAACTAGTCCATCCTTCTCCCAGATAATTAGAAGTAGGATCGTTAATGTCAAGCATGTCCATATCCTGTGCTATGCCCGTAAGAAATGCAGTTAAACTCTTAGCCGCTGATGCCCAGTACCAAACACTGTCTTGTGTGAAATCATCGAAATAAGTTTCCAAAACAATCTTTCCATCTTTAAGAATGATAAATGCCTTCGTGTTTTTGTCGTCCAAAAACTGACTTAGACTATCAATTCTTTCAGGGCACCAGTTGAGTGTTTCGGGATCTAGGGTATCCCATTGATCACCATTTATAGGAGGGAAGTAAAGCGATTGAGAAAAGGTGAATAGTGGAAAAAAGAAGCATAGTAGGTGCAGTATTGATTTCATGTTTTGGACTTTTATGTTTAGACGTATTTTTGGAAAAAAGGTTTAATGTTTTGACAAAAAAAGCCCGACACCATTTAGCATGATGTCGGACAGTAAATTCATTTATAAAAATGAATCGATCAACATTTAAATCTATTTAATTTACTGGTGAGTAATTTTACTCATCCCTTGCATTGGTCCTTTTGGATTGACAAGACCAAAGCCATCTCCAAAGCATTCTTCAAATAACTCTTCCAGCTCTTGATCACTGTTAAGCGCTAGAGGAGTTCCATCTTCTAAAACAACATTAACAGGGTAAGCCAAAGTTGGCTCTTCATTGCTATTCGGATTCTGAGTGTAGTATTCTTCAATTGCTGTAAATAGTTCTTCTTCGCTGTTTGCAGTTACTGTGCTTCCATCAGGAAGATTGATATTCATCGGGAAAATAAACTCAAAACATAGTTCAATATCAGTTGAATCGCATTCTCCAGGGCCAGGGATGTCTCCAAAGCAATCTTCAAGGATTGGCTCAAATTCGTCTTCGCTGTTTATCGTTACAATTGTGCCATCCGTAAGTTCAATGTTGATTGGGTAGACCAACGTGAAGTATTCATAAGTTCCGAGGCTATCAAAAATAGTATACCAATCATTTTCAGAATTGATTTCCATAGTGGAGCCATCTTCTAATTCAATGCTAAGTGGGTAAACATATTCGAAGCAAAAATCATCTTCCCAGTCAACATCATCGTCATCCCAATCGCCTTCGCCAAAGCATTCGATGAAAAGGTCACAAAGCTCTTCTTCGTTATTTACGGTAGTTGTGTTGCCATCCGGTAAAGTAACTTCAATTGGAAATTGGATGCTTGGGAATTCATTGAATTCATCTTGATTCTCTTCAAACCATGCATCAAAAATATCACAAAGTTCTTCTTCTGAGTTAGCAATTTGATCGTCCCCATCTGGTATGTTTACAGTGATTGGGTAATTGATTGTGAAGCAATCTTCGAAAGATTCAATTTCATCATCGTCATCATTGTTAGTTGTTGTCAGTAGTTGTGCGAAATTATTTCCTTCATTGTTTTCAACTTGAGGAGATGTTTCGTTTGGATCTTCTTTAGTGCAGGAACTAAATGCTACAGTGAAAGCTAATAGGATTAAACTTAGGTTTAAGACTTTTCTAATGTTACTCATTGTTTGAAACTTTTTTAGTTAAGTAATAATAACTTTGGATTGAATTCAAATGAGAACCTTTTGCCTCATTTCACTGTCAAGACAATTTGAATTTTGAATTCCCCTATTACTTTTGAAAAAAAAGATATTATTTTTTTGAGCGCGAAAATTAGAAAGGAAATTTGGGGCTATTGACTAAAATTATTGGGGTAGTGACCTGAGTGAATTTTCTGGTTAAAAATACGCAGGAAAATAAATCCATTAAATTTGATGAAGAATCGAATTAGCTTGCCTGTTAAGCTGAACTAAAATCGAATTTGATAAAAAAGGGAAGGCGTGAAATACAGTAGGGTAACTGGTCTAGAACTGATGTTGCCATTGTTCGTTAAGAAGGAACGATTGAAAGCAGTATTCTTTCGATTGTATAAATTATAGGCACCTATCTTAAAAGTGTGGTGGGTTTTCTTTATTGGAAACTGATAAGTGAGATTTGCATCAAGTCGATGATAAGCCTTTGTTCGGATTTCATTTTTTTGATTATTATCTGTAGGGATAGGCTCATTGTCTAGAGTTAAGGAAGGATCAAAGAGTAAAACTTCAGGGGTTCCAGATCCGTAAGTCCAATTTAAACTGAAATTGAGTTTGGAATTAAAATGATGGTACGCAAAAACGTTTATGGTTTGACGTCTATCAAATTGAAAAGCATAGGTACGGCCTCGGTTTTGATCATCAAATTGGCGATTGGAATTTGCCAGAGTATAACTCAGCCATCCACCTGTTTTGCCTTTCTTTTCAAGCATAAGTTCCAATCCATAAGTTGTTCCTTTACCCACTACGAGTCCATCAATACTAAAGTCTGAATTGACAATGATTTGCTCCTCCGCTTCCGTGCTGAGTAGATTTGACATTTGTTTATAATACGTTTCAACCGAAAGGTTTAGACCTTTGCTTAAAGTAAAATTAGATCCTACCTCAAACATCCAAGATTTAACTGGTGGTTGATCTTCAGAAGATGGCAGGTATAAATCATCAGGTAGACTAACTCCGGTGGAGGAAACTTGTTGTACATACTGAATCATTCTGCTTGCGCTAATATTCGCAGATATTTTTTGTGAAAGCCGAGCAATTAAATTAGCACGAGGTTCTAAATTAAAGAAAAACTGATCGCGATTATGTATGAAACCGGAAGCTCTAAGGCCAAGGTTAAAATTCAACTTCTTTGTGAGTTTATAATCATCTTCTGCATAGGCGGCAAACTCAGTTGCAGGAATAGAAATCCCCAAGTACTGGCCCGTTAAAAATTCAAGATCAATATCATCCTCTTCAGGAAACAAGTCCTCTGAGAATTCAAACTGTGTAGAGCCTGGCGTGAATATGTGTTTGGTTAAATTTAATCCAAACCTCACATAGTGTTTTGGATTTGGAATAAAATCAAAATCGACTTTGAGTGATAGGTCTTTTATTTCAATCCGTTTGTCTTGAAAAAAATAAAAAGGGTCTTCGTAATTATAGCCATAGATGTCATCAAAAGAAACTAATACCGAATTTTGATACTCGTATTTACTATAAGTAATTGTAGTATTTGAGAATAAACGTGCACCCCATATTTTATTCCATCGCAAAGCAGCTACGGTGTTCCCCCATTTGAGAAAGGAGGATATTTCAGCTCCATTTTGAAATGAATCACCATCAAATATATCGTTCCCTTTGTAAAAGCTAAAGAACAAACGATCTCTTTTACCAAGGTCATAACTGACTTTCGCGTTAATGTCAAAAAAGTTAAAATTATAATCGTCTGAATCAGAAGATAAGGTATTCTTAAAAACATTATCCAAAAGGAAATTAGAATGTGTATGTCGAGCTGCTAGCAAAATGGTTCCTTTCTTTTTTAGTATTGGACCGTCAACCATTGCTTGTCCACTAATTAAGCCGAGACCGACATTGGAGTTCCATTCTTTTTGATTTCCCTCTTTGGTGTGTACATCAAAAACGGATGAAATACGGCCGCCAAATCGGGCAGGAAATTCTCCTTTCATCAGTTTTGCTGAGCGAACAGCATCGGAATTATAAACCGAAAAAATACCCAGCAGATGAGAAGCGTTGTAAATCGGAACACCATCGAGTAGCATTAGATTCTGTCCAGCCTCTCCCCCTCTGACATACAAACCACCAAAACCATCAGCACCAGATTGAACTCCCGGTAGACTTTTGGCAAGCCCAACTATATCACTTTCTCCTCCAATACTTGGAGCAATAGCCAAATAGTTTGGTGGCATTAATTGTCCAGAACTAGCAAGTGATTTTAGAGCAGTAGAATCAATCCCAGGTTTTATTACAATTTCTGACAAAGTGATCGTTGAGACTAAATTTATATCTTGACGAATCGACTGATCCAATGAAATATTCTGAGTCTTTTCTTTACATCCCAAGTAAGAAAAAGTGAGATCTAACTCTCCCTCCAGCAAGGTGATGCTATAAAATCCATATTCATTGGATGTGGTCCATTTCCCTGATGGGCGATGATAAATATTCACACCGATTAAACGTTCGCCGCTTGTTGAAGCACTCACGTAGCCACTAATGGTGTAGCGTTTTTTCTTTTTAATTTTATCAAGAAAGAGGATTAATTGCTGATGTTTTAATTTGAATTTTACATCGGTGCCTTTTAGTATGTGACCAAGCACGTCAGCCATACGAACTTCCTTTAGCTCTAGGTTTATTTTCTTTTTCTTTTTGAAAAAATTGTCACTATAGGCAATGCTTAATTTTTGTTGAGCGGAAAGTTGATCAAGGGCTTCTGAGATCGTTGCCTGTTTTACGGAGAAGTGGATAATACTATCCATATTGATCTGACCGAAAGCACTGGTCAAACCAAAGAATGAGAAGATGCAACTTAGGAATGAAAGTTTGAAGAGCCTTTGGGGATGGGAACTAGAAAGTGGGAAGCCCCTCGCAATCGCAGAGCGCTGCATTCGAGTGAACTTCCCACTTTCTAGCTCCAACTTCCTTCTTCCGACTTCCCTTTTCCTTCCATTAACCTGCCTCTTCCAAAAACTGAAATCCGATAGCCAATATTTCATATCTTCCAATCTATTCATTACTACATTTGCCACCAATTAGGCGATAGCTACCTGTTTTTTCTTTTTCCAATTTCATACTAAAAACATCGCTGATGGTCTCCATGGCAGCTTGTGTGTTTAATTTGATAATATTTAAATTAACAGAACAATTTTCTAGATTAGGATCCTCCAATTTGATGTCAACCGAATAGAATAATTCAAGTTCAGTAATTACCTGACTCAAAGCGGTTTTTTCAAAGCGCAGATGATTCGTTTTCCAAGCAATGGAATTATGTAATTTATCAGGAACGGTTGTTAAGGTTTTTTTAGCTTTATTGTAAATACCTTTTTGGTTTTTAATTAGAGTAGTTTTTGAATTAATAGCATCAATTTGAACTACTACTTTTCCGGTCACTACTTGCACTTGCATTTCTTTAGCTCCTTTCAAATCTCGGACATTGAAGGAGGTGCCAAGTACTTGAACTGTTCCAGAGTTTGATTCAATAATGAAAGGATGCTCCGTGTCACGGGCAACATCAAAGAAAGCTTCACCATCAAGTTTGACTCTTCTCTCAGCTCCATTAAATGTTTTTGGAAATGAAATAGAACTGCCTTTGTTTACCCAAACCTTTGTGCCATCCGCAAGCGGAATCGCTTCCAGTTTTTGACTACTGGCAACCATCGTTTCCCATGGCACTTCACTAGCAAAGTAACTGCGGAGCAATACACCTCCAATAAGCAAGAAGAGAATGCCGGCTGCTACGCGCCATGCAGAAGACATCGGTTTTATCTTTGCAGCTGTTGTAGGTTCTTTAGTAATAATTACTTGAGCTTCGTCTGCTTTAATTCTATTTTGCAAAATACTGAAATCATCGTCTAGATCAACCTCGACATGAGCCTTGTAATGACCACCCAAGTCCCAGGCTTTTTTTACAGAATTAGCAATCTGTTGGTTTTCTGAAGATCCCTGTAACCAGGATTCCAGTTGCTGCGCTTCAGCTGGATTAATTTCGCCGGAGAGCTGCTTGTAAAGTAATGCTATGTGTAGGTCTTTCTTCATGTAATTCAAATTTTGCAAGCTATTGGATGATTTGTTATTAAAATAACCTCCATGTCTTGATAGACTTTATCAAGTACCTGACAAAGTAAAAAGCTGTTTCCCCTATACAATAGTTGGAAATATTAGAAAAATAAGCAATCCGGCTTCAATTAAGCTTAAAATCAGAATAACGAAGCTATTGCTATGTTTAGCTAGTGCGTCTTTGAGTGATCTTAGCGCTTTGGTCATCTGGTGTTCAACTGTTTTGGTGGAAATATCCATTTTCGCTGCAATTTCTTTGTGGCTTAGGCCTTCCAGTCGGCAAAGTGTGAAAACCATTCGACAGCGCTCTGGAAGTGCTTCAATGGCTTTATTAATCTCCGTTTGTAACTCGCTAACTTCCATACCTTTTTGTGCAGATACATCAGTGCTTACTTTATTAGGGATTGCGTCTTCGTTGGTGAATCGTTTCTGTATTTTAATAAAATTGAAAGCTCTGTTGAGGACGGAACGTCTAAGGTAAGGTTTGAAGTCAATTTTAATTTCGAGCGTAGTTCTCTTTTTCCATAATTCGAAAAAGACTTCCTGAGCGGAGTCCTTAGCAAGTGTGCGATCGCCAGTTACATTGACGACGGTAACGAGCAAATAATGGTAATAACGATCAAAGAGCTTACGAAAAGCTTGTTCGTCGTTTTGCTTTATTTGATTCCAAAGTTGATGGTCGGTATCCTGTTTTGTTTGCATGCGGAACTGGCTGATTGACTTTAGGAACGTCCAGAAAATTAAAACTAATGCTTTATAACTTATTTTTTGCTAAAAGGCGACAAAGGAATTCACACATTATGAATGCAATAAGTCTCCGCTATTTTGTCGTGGAGTGCTTGTTTCTTTAGGTCTGATGCAACAAACATGACTGAAAAAAAGAGCAACATAGATGCTGCTAAAGTCATATAGTCGGTGCTTTGCTCTGCCTGCCATTCACTTAGCCCTATTACATCATGAAGTTCTAGGAATTCTGGATTAGTGAAAAGCATGAAATTGGCGACCATGTTCGCTAAAAACATCAGCAAGTAGAAACCGTTTCTTAATATGGACTGGTTAAGTGTGATTGGTTCAAAATTAGTCGAGACTACTTTTATTTTTGTAGCCATCTTGCCCAAAGTCGCTCCGTAGTTAAACTCCAAAAAGGGTTTGTAGATTCCCTGGATCACTATTAATAGCAAGGCTAATAGCAGTGATTTTATTTCTAACACATTGTAAGCACTCAGCGCGGCAATCGGTATCATGACAAGGGAGTCAACTATACTCGCTCCAACACGAACCCAGAAACCCGCAAAACGTACGTTCTGCGGGTTTCCTTCTTGATCAAATTCGTCTAATATTTCTTTGTTCACTATAAAGCGTTTCTGTTAATGCAGTTCAAATCTTCGAATGCCTGCTTTAGTCTAGTGACAAAAGAAGTTTCAGCTACACGTAACCATTTTCGTGGATCGTAGTTTTTCTTATTTGGTGAATCAGCTCCATCAGGATTACCGATCTGGCCTTGCAAATAATCTTTCTTTTCTTCGTAGTAGCCACGTACACCATCCCAAAATGCCCATTGCATATCCGTATCAATGTTCATTTTGATTGCTCCATATTCAATTGCTTCTCTGATTTCCTCACGAGAAGAACCAGAACCACCATGGAATACAAAGTTGATTGGGTTTGGCCCCGTTTTGAATTTCTCTTGAACGTGTTCTTGAGAGTTTTTCAAAATGATTGGACGCAACTCAACGTTACCCGGCTTGTATACACCGTGTACATTTCCGAATGCTGCAGCCACTGTAAATCGGTGACTCACTTCACTCAATTTTTCATAAGCATAAGCTACTTCCTCAGGTTGAGTGTAAAGCTTTGAGCTATCTATATCTGTGTTGTCTACACCATCTTCTTCCCCTCCAGTCACACCTAATTCGATTTCCAAAGTCATTCCTAACTTGTCCATTCGCTTTAAGAATTCTACACAAACTTCAATATTTTCTTCGATTGGCTCTTCAGACAAATCTAGCATGTGCGAGCTATATAAAGGATAACCTCTAGTTTTGAAAAAACGCTCACCTGCTGCGATCAAACCATCAATCCAAGGCAACAGTTTCTTCGCACAATGGTCAGTATGTAAAATCACAGGAACACCATAGGCAGCTGCCATTGAGTGTACGTGCATAGCACCAGAGATAGAGCCTAGGATAGCTGCTTTCTGTTCTTCGTTTGACAAACCTTTTCCAGCGTTAAATTGAGCACCACCATTTGAGAACTGAATCATCACTGGTGAGTTGACCTCTCTTGCTGTTTCAAGTACTGCGTTGATGGTGTTGGTACCAATAACATTTACTGCCGGTAAGGCGTAATTGTTATCATTGGCGTGCTTCATAAGTTCTTGAACCTCGTCACCCCAAAGTACACCAGGGCGGAATCTTGTTGTTTTAGACATCTTTAGAATTTTCGTTTAATTAAGTAAACTTTAATATCGGGAATCTGACTGCATATGTTTCAGATTTCTGAATTTTTATCGTATCGTTTCACAAAATTTCACTTAGTATTTATTTTGTAGCTATTGTTGAAATATAAAATCGCAAAATACTAAAGTATCCGAAAGTCGCGAACATTAGGTTCGCGGGAAACTTTTACATTTTAACTTTTGCGGTTTTACCTTTTCTAAACAACACCTTTCTCAACCAAATAACGTTCTGCATCAAGTGCAGCCATACAACCAGTACCGGCTGCAGTTACTGCTTGACGGTAAATCCGATCCTGTGCATCTCCACTTGCAAAAACACCTTCTATATTGGTACGAGAAGTTCCTGGAACTGTTGTGATATATCCAACATCATCCAATTTAATCCAGTCTTTAAAAATAGCGGTGTTTGGTTTGTGGCCAATGGCAACGAAAAATCCTTTTACAGGAATTTCAGATAGATCACCAGTTATTGTGTTTTTTACGCGGACTGCTTCCACTTCTTCTTCTCCTAAGATTTCTTCAGTAGTTGTATTCCAGTGAACGGTAATATTTTTCGTATTCAAAACACGATCTTGCATTACTTTAGAAGCTCTCATTTCGTCTCTACGCACAATAAGGTGTACCTGTGGGCAAAGCTTTGCAAGGTAACTAGCCTCTTCAGCAGCGGTATCACCACCACCAACTACAGCTACATCCATATCTTTAAAAAAGAAACCATCACAAACGGCACAAGCTGATACTCCTTTGTTGGTCAAGCGTTTTTCTGATTCAAGACCTAGCCATTTAGCACTAGCTCCTGTAGAAATAACTACAGAGTCAGCGTGAATTTCTTGGCCAGCTTCTGTCCAAACCTTGTGTACTGGACCTGAAAAATCAACTTTAGAGATCATTTCATAGCGTACATCAGTTCCAAAACGCTCTGCTTGCTTGCGGAATTCATCCATCATAGCAGGTCCCATGATGCCATCAGGGTATCCAGGGTAGTTTTCTACATCAGTAGTGATCATTAACTGTCCACCTGGTTCTGGGCCAGTAAAAAGCACAGGATGCATATTCGCTCTAGCTGCATAAACTGCTGCAGTATAACCTGCTGGACCTGAACCTATTATAAGGCATTTGTGGTGTTGTATTTCGTTTTCCATATTTATTTAAAATTTATGATGCGCAAAAATAAAAATTTAAAGCGCTAATTAAGAAATTAGACGATAATGTTTGTCACGAATTGGGTGTTTAACCTTAATCTATGACGAATAAATAAAGAGGTTCGTCTATTAACCCAAAATTTGTACAATTGTTCGGTTATATTGGTAGTTATTAAAAATATTGTTACCTAAATGTAGTACGCAGAACCTTTTAACATGTTAGAACAACTTTATCCCCTTAGTTATATCGTCGCCTTCACTGGCTTAGTTGGTTGGTTTTATTTCCAGCATAACGAGAAATTGAGCTCTTTGCTTCGTTTCGTCTTCTTTGCTGCTATAGTAGCTTATGGCGTTTCCTTGTTTATGGCTGATGCCGAAATAAGCTACAAATTTAGCACGATGTTTCGTGATCTTTTGATCATTAGTGGTGTTTCAGCTGGTTTTTCGATGATTCGAAAAAATCCCAAGGTCTTCTTATTAATGGGACTTTGTACAGCGCTTATTTATAATTTTTACTTTAAGGAGGTTTTAGAGCAGACCTTTCCGCAGACTAGCATTTCAGAAATAGCCCGTACCGATCTCAAATTAGATCAGGATTGGGAATTACTGGTAGAAATTGATGAAGGGCATTCTATCAAAGAATTGAGTCGGGTTTTACAAAAATACGATCTCAGTTTTGAGGCTGCTTTTGAAATGGAGCAATCTTCAACAACTGAGTTGGATAATTATTTTGTGATAAACATTCCTGAAGGAAAAGAACATCTTATTTCGAAAATTAAGGCTTTGCTTTCGCAAAATGAATTAGTGGATTGGGTGGAAGAAAATGAAACCATCAATGTGGAGCCGATGAAGTCGACACTAGAGCCTTCCAAGCGAAACAAGGATTATGGCATCAACGATCCTGCCCTATCTGAGTTATGGGGATTTGATGAAATGCAAGTCGCTGATCTTTATAGTTTGATTAAAAGCAAAAATATAAAACCGAAAAAGAAAGCTCGCGTTTTTATTTTGGATACTGGTGTTGATGCAAAACATGAAGACTTAGCAGCTAATTATAAATCACTTTCCAGTAAATATGATAAAGATGTAAAAGGACATGGAACGCATTGTGCGGGTATTGCTGGAGCTATTTCAAATAATGGAATTGGTGTTGCTTCTTTCTCTCCTAACAATCAATTTGTAGAATTAACTTCGATTAAAGTCCTTGCTGATTTTGGTGGAGGAACGCAAAGGGGGATCATCAATGGAATGCTGGAGGCTGCTGATAATGGAGCTGATGTTATTTCAATGTCTTTAGGTGGTCGTTCTAATAGTAGTCGCCAAAAAGCTTATTCCGATGCGGTGAAGTATTGTAATAATAAAGGTGCGATTGTAATTGTTGCCGCAGGAAATAGCAATGCGGATGCCACTGGTTTTGCTCCAGCTTCTGCAAAGGGCGTGATCACTGTCGCGGCAGTTGATACGCTATTGAATCGCGCTTCTTTTTCCAATACCGTCAATAATATTGATATGGGAATTGCAGCGCCAGGTGTGAAAATTTACTCTACTACTCCAGATAACACTTACAATACATTTAATGGAACTTCTATGGCTACGCCTTATGTTGCTGGCTTGGTTGGTGTGATGAAAAGCATTCAACCGGATTTAACGACGAAGGAAGTTTATAAATTATTGAAGGATACTGGTAAGGCTACTGGTGATACGAAGTCTACTGGAATGTTCATTCAACCAGCTTCTGTTTTGTCTAAGATGAACTGAAATGTAGGTTCGGGAGCCGATTGAGATAAAGGAATAGTGATACATTAGTTGTCATCCTCGGCTTGCGTAGAGAAGTCGAAGGGTGTTTTCAATCTCTTCCTTAACGAAATTCATAAGTAAGCTTAAAAATAGCCTCTCGAATAAGTAGATTATAATCAATGGCAACTTCATTTCCAAAAACATCAAGGAAGCGTTGATTGCCATCTGTCTTTTGAATATGGTAAGCCAGTGAAACGTTAAACTTGGATTTTTTGCGCGAAGCAAAATGAAAACCAGCACCGAATTGAGCCTGAAGACCTCCAGTGTGTCGGCCGGACTCAAAGTCTTGTGAAGGCCCAGAGCCATAGCCAAGTCTCGCGTAGGTGTAAGGTCTATGACGCCAATCTGCTAGGTAATAACGGCCATATAAAAAATAAGAATTAAATATAGTTTCAACTCCAAATCCTCCTACACTAGTTCCCGACAATTCTGCCCCTACTCCTACTGCGACTGATAAATCTTTGTTGAATCGCCAGCCTATGAGTAACTCAGTATGCTCTGTTGGTTGAAGATTTCCTGCATCTCCTTTAAAAGGATTGAAACCTAGCGAAAGAGAGAAAAAGTATCCTTTGGTATAATGGAACTTACCATTGGAATGCACAAGTTTGTCGGAACCTGATTTTACACTTCTGATTTTGTCACGTGGTATGACAATCGTTGCACCTGAATCAAGTTGCATGGTGATGGTTTCATTGTCATTGTCTATGACCTCACCTGCATAGGTGGAGCGATCTTGCATGACGATCATCGTTCTCATTCTTATTTGTGCTTCAAGCTTATTGAACTGACAAAGAAGAAAGATGGCTAGTAGCAATATTTTGAATGGTGTATGTAGTTGCTTTTTCAGAATGTTAGAATTTTATGGTTAAGCACGATGACTTAGTATTATTGAAAACTAAGCCATCGCGCATTATTATGTTATTTGTCAAAGAACGGTTTTTTAAAAAACAAATGAGTGGGTCTACATAGCGAATGAAAACTGCTTTTGCAGTTTAGACTGCCACTTCTTAATATTGAATTTGACTATTAAAATCTAAATCAATATTAGAATTATCTCCATCCATAGTATACTGACTCAAACCATTAGGTCCAGCAATTAAAACAATATTTTCGTTGCTAGGGTGAGCAATGATGTCATATGCTTTTACGCCATCATCCTTTTTAATGCTAATAGGTTTTTTACGATCACTAACATCAAAGATACTTAAACCGTTTTCTCCCTCACCAACAAAAAGACGGTCGCCAATCACAGTCATTCCATAAGGACTTGCCATGTTTATTTGTTCCTCTTCTCTTGGATTATCTAGGTTTTCTATATTCAAAACAACTAGTGCATTGGTGTTGCCAGGGCAGTCCGAAAAGTCAGCTGTTCTCAAGGTAATGTAAGCTACATCATCGGTTGGGAGGACTGGGTCGCAGGAAGTTGCGTGTTGAAATTCGTACAGTTCGAAAGGAGTTTCAGGATTTGCGGCATCGTAGATGTTCATAGAAGTCCTTGAACCAACAAATAGCTTGTCCTCATAAGGAAAAATAGTTTCCATTGCTTCTGGGAAATTGATTTGACTGGTAGAACCTACTGATTGGAAAACGCCATTGGCATCATCAATAATGGCCATTGCATTGAGGCTGATGACATAGACATGATCTTGTGCATGGGTGATTCGATTGACGGTACCGGACTTACCATTGCTATTTCCAGCAAAGGAAGAAGGAACGGCAGATTTTGGTATTACCTGTTTTGCAAAGTCATAGTAAATAAACTGTTCGGTGACAATTTCATTGTAGATGTCGCTTTTTACATCAATGTCTTTGGTGACTTCGTTGAAGGTGAACCCTAACAAAGCTTCGCCATTGTCATTGGTGATCGTTTCTTGCAAAATATTGTTAGCACGTGCGACAAGTTGTACATTGGATAGATCAGTTAAATCAATTTTGATTAGATCATAGTAGCTTTCTGCATAAAGGAAATCGCCTTTTACAAAAAACTCACGGTTGCCCGGAATATCGATGAAGTTAATGAACTGAGGGTTGTTGATATCTGAATTATTGATGACATGAACTCCTTGTTCTTCTTCTCCAAGTAAGATAAAATCTGCTCCTACGAAGACCTTTCCGGGGTTTTCAACAGCTCGTACCGAGTTGTTGAGTGGTAGGTTTCTGACCGCTTCCAAGTTGCCATAGGTGGCAGTCGCTTCTTGGTAGGTCACCGTAGCTGTGTTAAGATCTTTCTTACAAGCAGTAAAAGAGATAGCAAAAAGGCAGCCTAGGACTAGTAAACTTAATTGCTTCATAATTGAATATTTTTTTTGTTGAACGTTAAAAGAAAATAGTAATAGTTATGCTTTATACACTTGGAAGCTGCTATGCCCCTAGCGATGCTTGGTTTAAATTAATAATCGTTCGAATTTTATTGATTCAAACACCTACTTATATGCTGTTATGATTTGATAACGGACTTTTTGGAGGGAAATTTTTTTGGGTATGAATTTTAACGATATTGGAAGCTGTTTAAAAGGGGTTTTCTATACCCTTAAGATTCCGATGGTGGGAATACTCTTGTTTGGAATGAAGACATAGCATGATTTTTTTTGGATAAGCTCAGAAAAACGAAAGTAGCCCTCCTACTCAAATGAATAGAAGGGCAATGGTGGGTGGGGTTAAAAGACTATTGTTTGATTACTTTTAAAGTCCTTAATTTTTTGTCAATAATAACTCTAATGAAATAGTTACCAGAGGGCAAATCTGCTAAGTTTTTGAAAGTATATATGTTTTCATTTGTTAGAGTACTTCTGATTAGTTGCCCATTAACATCTAGTAAATCGATGGTCGTTTTTCCCCGATTTAAATCATTTAGATTGATCGTGATATAATCTTTGATTGGGTTTGGAAAAACCTGAATATTCATAAGGGAAACGGATTCTTCGATACCAACAATTAATTGGGGAAAAGCTTCGCCGTCCCATTTGTAGATGAGTGGTGAGAACCCCGTATAACGTCTAGTGCCAACTACCCATCCCGTCTCAGGATCAAGGAATTTTGAAATACCAGTAGAAGGTGCTCCTTCAATAAGTTCCCAGGTAGCTCCATCGTCAATAGTAAAACAGGTCGCACTATTTCCATAATTCGATCCCATGTAAGCTTCACTACCTTCTATATATTCCAACATAAAAGCAGTGAAATCGCCATCCATAATAGCTGCTATTTCCCAAGTTTCACCACCGTCTGCTGTTTTATAAATATGGCTTCTGTGGATATAGATATCATATTCGATAGCGACAGCTAATCCATTTAAACTGTCACGCATTGCTATAGACCAAAACCTTTCAGGCGTATTAAAAACCTCCCAGGTTTCTCCTTTGTCATTGGTTCGAATGATTTTGTTATTCCTCGTCAAATACCAAAAGCTATCTCCTCTTGCTTCTGTGGTGTTTTCAACTGCAAAGTTTTTATCAAAAATATCTCCATTCGAAAGATTAGGAATATTGAGATCAGGTACCGTCCAGGAAATGCCTCCGTCATTAGTGATTTCAATTAAATCGTCATTGATAACTAAACCTTCTTGCGAATTGAAAAAGTGAACATATCCCCCACATGCATCGTTTGAATTCACTACATTCCAAGAATTACCACCATCGGAAGTTTTTAACAACTCCTTGCTTGACCCCAAATTGTTACTTGTAACAAAAGCAGTCTCGTCATCCATGGCATGTATGTCAAATGTACGTCGGCCTTGAGCTATTGTTATCGGCAATTCTTCCCAATTATCCCCACCATCAATTGTACGAACTACGGAAGGATTAGAATTAGGAATTTGACTAAGGAAAGGACTGGTGAGGCCCCAGACCATATCGGTATCAATAATATGTACATCGTTAATAGTATGAAAGGCAGGAGTCAGTTGATCTGCTTGACCGACCCATTTGGGAGCAGACAAGGGACTTTCGTCAAATAATAAAGGCTCTCCCTCGTATTTGAAAATACCATAAGCAAAGCCTAAGACAGTTGCAAAGCCAGATTCCGGACTTGTAAAATTAATGTTAATCATTCCCGGAGAACTATATTCTTTCCAAGTCTCTCCCATATCTTTCGAAATAAAATGTTGATTATATCCTGTATATCCACTGGCTCCAATAAATACGCCACCTGAGTTAGGAACGTATTCGATATGTTCCAATAGAGGAGGTATATTGATTGGATTCCAACTTGCCCCACCATCTGTCGTTTTTACCGCCAAGGTTCTACTCTCATCTATCCAAGCAGAATTATTTAGGATATCTAAGTCATAAGAAGTGAGTGCAACACCAGTTTGTTCATTCATAAAGGCTACGGAGTTGACTCCTCTGGTAGAGCTAAACCCTAGTTCAACAATACTCCAGGTCTCTCCCCTATCTGTAGAATGCATCGCACGACCTTTTCCTGTGCCCATCCATAAATGGTCGCCTATCCGTTCCATGATATGTTCACCAGACCAAAGCCACATAATTTCAGCAGGTAATAAACCGCTTGGCGATACGACCTGCCAGCTTAGTCCACCATCGACCGTTTTGTAAATGTCAACATGGTTGGTGCTCGTAAAAAAATCTTGTGCAACCACAATCCCTTCCATGTCATTGTAAAAATGGATAGCATAAGGAATCTGATCCTCGACATATGGAATATCAAGTGTCGACCAGGAGTTTCCACCATCAGTGGTTTTCATAACAGAACCATAATTACCACTAGGCATCTGTTGTGTGCCTATCCACGCTCTGGTTTCATCGAGGGCATATACAATGGTTGGAACTAAATCCGAAGCCTGTAGGTCTGGCGAATAAATACTCCAGTTTGCTCCACCATCGGTCGTTTTACTGATTTTTGGATTGATTTGGCCATTGAGCCAAAGCGGGATTGACCAGGCTATGTTTTCATCCACGACATAGAATCCTAATCCGAATGGGTCATTGTTGACTTGGTAATTAGGGCTAACATTAGTCCACTGGGATTGAAACTGTGCAATTAAATTGCTTTGAAAAAATATGAAAAAAATTAAACTGAATGTAAAGGTGATGTTTTTCATTGGTTAGTTTTTTAGATTGTAAAATGAAAGATTGAATCATTAGAATTTGTAATGCATTCCCTGTTATTGACTTAATCAGGCGAATACTATATCACATGAGAGGGAATTTATTTTTGGTTTCTAAAGCTCAATGAAAAGAGAAATAGCCAAGACTCCTTATTTGACTATTTCTCTTTTATTTTCAATAAGAGGAGAGATCAATTAAGTTTAGTCACCGCTTACCTGAATCTGGTCAGATTCATTGTCTGTATCTAAAACTGTTTCCGGTAGCCAGGCAGAAGTGTTTGGTGGGATAAGGTGACAAAGTGGGCCAAACTGCTCTGGTGAAATGTAGTAATAGTTATTAAATCGATCTGAGGGTGCATTATTTCCTTCTCCATGATCCTCAACGCGAAGATAAATGTACGTTCCAATTACTCCACCGAATTCAGGAATGCTATTGATCTGATCTTCCAATGCAGAAGGAATAAGCGTTACATCAGTAATTTGTCCTGCAAATACAGCATTATTTCCTTCTACAACAATGCATTCACTTGATAGTTGCATGTCCCAGTTGATGCCACCCATATTGATGTGGCCATGTACGCCACCATTGTTTTGCATTACAGAATAAGAAAAGGTAGCAGCGCCATCGACTGCAGAAAAATGACCATTGGAATGAGGATGATTCGATCTTGTTGTGACTGTAGCAATGGAATTAGATTTTAATGATTCAAGAGAAACAGCTTCAAAATTGATTTCATTTTCATCAATATTGAAATGGTAAACGTTGGGGCTAATAATTTCTTCCATCTGATGGTCAGGAATAGATGGTGGTGTTTCTTGTTTAGCACATCCAAGAATGACGAGAAGGGCCACGAAGGGCATTAACTTTTTCATAATTTAGGTTTTAAAAGGTTAGAAAATATTTTTTATTTTAGAACGATATCCAAAATAATTTTGCTATTCCTCAAAGGTGGGACTCCGCTCCATTTTAAACATGGAACTATGTAACAAAAGCAGGTAACTATGACTCATTCAGGCGCAAATCAATAAAAAAGCCTCGGAGTCAAGTAGATACCGAGGCTTTTGACTGAAACATATATTAGCTTACTCCACACTAGGTGCATAGCCAAATTCCTCAGAAAAGGATTTTGAAAAATAACCTGGATCACTAAATCCAACCCGATACGCTACTTCAGAAACGTTGAGGTGAGTTTTTTGTAATAACTTCTTAGCGTGATGCAAACGGATGAGGCGGACATAGGCTGCAACAGATTTACCCGTCAAAGCTTTCGTCTTTCGGTAGAGTTGCTGACGACTTAATAACATGTCTTTTGCTAATTCCTCAATGTTATAATCGGAATCGTCCAAATGTTGATCTACGTGACTTTTTAGCTTTTGGAGGAATACGGCTTCTTTTGAGATCTCTTCCTCCGGATTGCTTATCTCTAAAGCGCTTCCAACATAATAAACTTGTAGCTTTTTTCTAATTTCAATCAGTTTTGCTAAGCGAATCATCAATTCACTCTTGTCAAATGGTTTAGACAAATAAGCATCGGCACCACTTTCTAAGCCTTCCAATTTGGATTCCTGATCTGCCTTAGCGGTTAATAATATAATCGGAATATGGCTGGTACGTTCATCTTGTTTCAGTACTTGCGTTACTTCAAAACCATCTGCTTTGGGCATCATTACGTCGCTGATAATAATATCTGGTGTTTGTGTAATTGCGGTGTGAATACCTTCTTGCCCGTTCAAGGCTGTCAGTATCTGATAATCATCTTGCAAACAAGCAATGAGATATTGAATGACATCTGTATTGTCTTCAATGAGCAAAACTGTTGAGTGATTTGAATTGTTTATAATCGGATGAGAAATATTGGGTTTTACTTGTTCATTGTATAAGGAATCCGAGGAGATATATTCAGTTTCCCCAATTGGAGCATTTTGTGTGATGGGTAATTGGATAATAAAGGTAGTTCCTTTATCGACTTGGCTTTCTACTTCAATGTTTCCTTTCATAAGTTCGACCAATTCTTTGGTTAGTGCTAAGCCTATTCCAGTACCTTCGGTCAAACGAGTAGCGGATGTGTCTACCTGATAGAAACGATCGAAGATGTAAGGTAATTGTAGGGCGGGAATTCCTGCGCCATTATCAGTAACTCTGATTTGTATATGTGGCGTTTGAATTTGATTGTACTTTGTAACATCTATATTTATGACTCCCTTACTGGACATGAATTTGATGGCATTTGACAGTAAATTGGAAAGAATACGACGGAGTTTTTGGATATCGAAATCCATATTGATAACATCAGAGGAACTAGTAAAAGTCAAGTCGATATGATAACTGGTTGCCAAAGTGATATAGGATTCTATTTCGTATTTTAAAAAAGAAATAATGTCACCTTGCTGTGGATGTAGTCTTAATGTTCCAGACTCAAGTTTAGCTAATTCGAGCATTTGATTGACTAAGTGTAGTAATTGTTGAGTGTTACGTCGAATGAGTTGTGTCTCCTTTTTATATCTACCGTTGATTTGTCCTGCCATGCCTTGAATGACAGTTAATGGTGTTCTGAATTCGTGTGTGATGTTGGCATACAATTTAGTCTTATAGTTGTCTAATTCTTTGAGGCGATTTTTTTCAATAGCAGCTTGTACTTGTAGTAGTTTTGTTTTTTCTAATTCAAATCGTGTCTGTTGCCTTATTTTTTCATTTTCTTTTTGGCGAAAGGCCAAACCTAGGGAAAAGACTACGATCTCTAAAATGGTCCCTATTCTCAAATAAAGGACAGAAAATTCAGTCGACATAGTTCGGGATATAGCAGTGCCCAGCAAACCAAAATTCATGACCAAAACACCTGCAATAATAAAGTATCCTTTTTTGTCTTTTGTCTTATACAAAGGAAAAAGAAATACAAAACTGCTAATAATAAATAACAACACAAAT
The DNA here is from genome assembly GCA_937921775.1 of uncultured Saprospiraceae bacterium. GTDB lineage: Bacteria > Bacteroidota > Bacteroidia > Chitinophagales > Saprospiraceae > CALGLS01. Next base: position 64,771 of record CAKZUK010000010.1, on the reverse strand, counting down.
GAAATAGTAATAACATCTGTGGCCACAAAACTGAAGTTGGATAAGATTAACATAGTTGTATCAAAGAACATCCAAATCAAACCTACAACAATGAATATAGAAAAATACCGATTCCACTTCGGCGCTAAGGTTTTTAAATCCAAAAATTGTTTAAGAAATGAGAGATAGCTTATTGTACCTAAGTAGATGATTAACTTTCCAAAATATAGATATTGCGGATGCTCTGGAAATAAAATGGGTTCGAACCAATTGGCTAATTCTTGGGTGATAAATAAAGAATAAAATACAATGGTAAATAAGTATCCAGAATAATAAAGAGAACTTTTATCCCACCAAAAAAAGTAAAGAATGACATTGTAAATCATCATCATCGAAACAAAACCAATAAAGAGAAAATTGAGTGTACGTTCTTGATACAAATCCATGTAGAATCTGTCCGCATCTACTAATCTTGTATAAAATGAAGGCTTTATTGAGGGGCGTTCACTTATCCCTTTAAAATAAATAAGCTTAATTTGTTGTGGGTGTAATTGGAGGTTGACTAAATTACCTGATGATGTTGGTGTAAACTCTTTTCTTGTATTCGGTACAAATGTTCCATTCAATTGTTGCTCAAAAGATCCGTCAGATTGTTGGACGAAAACATCTATCCGAGTAAAACCACTAGACAAATGAAGTACCCATTCCAGGTGCTTCCCAGCATCAGGAAGCATGTTAATTAGCTCTATTTTTCCCCAATACAGTTGTCCCGCTTTTAAATCAAGATTATGTTCTGAAAAACGTTGAAATTGATTTTGAATACCCTCTGTTTGTATCTCTTCAATAGAATAGTTTTCATCTTGAAGAATTTCGATAGAAGAACGGATTTCATAGTAAGACTGACTTTCTTTTATTAGAAAGGGAGCAGAGTTCGCATCTATTTGGTTGGAGAATATAAGCACGAGGCAAATGATAATAAATACCGAATTGCTGTACAGGTGGCTTGTTATTCTATACAGATCGTCTATCATGCTGTATAAGTGGTTTGTGTAGATGAGGCTTAAGTCGTCAAGTTAACTAAGGTATGGAATGAAGTTAAAGAGAAAACTGTTTCTTTTCAAAAATAAGGAGCATCTTTTTTTGAAAAGATGCTCCTTATTTAGATTTGATCTCATCCGAGAAACATATTGTAACAAGGTGATTTCAGACCTATTTTTATCGCCATCTTACAAGTCGAAGATGGTTTATTTTTAGACGATTGGAGATTAGCTTTGTTTCTTATTGTAAGTAAATAGAATCACAGTAAGAAAGGAAATTCTACCCCAAAGCCAAATCCAAAGAAACCTTAAACCGATCATCCAAAGCAGAGCTAATCGTGTCTACCAAATCTCCCTTCCCAATCTCACGGTTAATCGATAAACTCAAGTCTTTTAAATGTTCAGGCTTTACGATTCTATCTTTTGAACCAGAATAATAATCTTTTCTATGAATTCCTCCGGGCGGAGTTTCCATTTTTTCTTTTATCTCTACTACAAAACTTTCTTTTTCTTTATCGCTAGTCCACCACTCTATCGATTGATCTTCACCAGATAAATAAAGCTTGGCGCATGGCCCATCTACTCGGAAAAGAAGACCACAGTGAAGGTCGCCTTTATGTGCAGGTGTCGTATCTAATTTTTTGTCTTTGTTGATGTTGCTGATGTGGTAGTTTTCTATTACCTCACCTTCTTTCACTTCTGAAGCATCCTGTTTTTTAAACCAGATGCTCATCATCTCATAATCGTAATCTTTGTAGTCAAAAAGCTCGCGATAGAACTTTATGATAGGTTCTAGGTTAAAACCATAAATATAAATCAAAGCAACATCTGCCCCTTCCTCTTTTCTAGAGTAGACCTCCATTTTTAAAGAGATAAAATCCTCTTTCCATTGCTCTAGATCTTTTGACATTTGATCAGTGTATGGTTGGAGTTCCATTACAACATTTGCATGATCGTTTTCAATTTTGACTATGTTTTGATGGAAATGGTCCATTCTACCTTTGGTCTCTAGTAGGTTGGTGTATTTTTTTGCACGAATATTGTCTTTCCAAAAATCATCTTTGAGTCGCTTTTTTTCGTTCTCTATGATATCGATCTGACTCAGAAGTCGGATGTAAAAATTTCCTTGTTGTAAACGCATAATCTGACGGCGCAAGCTACTCGCATAATCAGCATCAGTAATCTTATCTAATTCCTCAAAGAACAAATCAACACCGAGTGGATCTGATTCTATTTGAATGTTTGGCTTCTCATCTGCGATTCCAATGTTGACAATGAGTTGATCTTCAAAACCGTAGTCGTTCAATGCCGTAGATAGAGGGGCTGTGATTTCATCGCGGATGCTGCGTTGTAATTTACGGGCACCGTACTTTATGTCGTAGCCTTTTTGAGCAAGATAGTATAGAACTTCATCTTTTATTGTGAAATCCATTTTGCGAAAGCGAATACCTTCTCTACTTTTAAGTAGTTCAATTTCACGTTCTACGACAAAACGCATGGTGTCTTGGTCCAAAGGATCAAAAGGAATCACCTGATCAAATCGATTGTAAAGTTCAGGTCGGAAAAACCGTTGAACTGCTCCACTGAAAAAATCAGATACATCTTGTTTGTTGATCGCATTCGATCCTCCAGTCATTGAAATTTGATTGCTCATCATTTTGCTGGCACCTATGTTTGAAGTCATGATTATGATGGTGCTGCAAAAGTTGACGACTTTTCCAGAAGGATCCGTCAAACGGCCTTCCCCCAATATTTGAAGAAAGATGTCGTAAACAGATGGATGCGCTTTTTCAATCTCATCAAAAAGCAAGACACAAAATGGATTTTGACGTACAGCTGAAGTTAATAAACCAGAGGTGTCGTAGTTCTCACCAATCAATCTTCCCATCGCATAGCCAGAGGAAAATTCACTCATGTCAAAGCGAACCATGCGGTCTCTACTCCCAAACATGAATTGTGAAAGTACACGTGCCATTTCCGTTTTTCCTACACCAGTAGGGCCAACAAAAAGAAACGATGCAATTGGTTGTCCTGTTCTTGCCAATGCCGTTTTTACAGAAGCTAACATATCAACTACGGCAGATACTGCCTTCTCTTGTCCATAAACATTTGAATTGAATTTTCCTTTTATGGCATTGGTATCCATCGGAATATCAGGGTCAATCATAAAAAGTGGCAAACCAGATTCTTCACTAAATCCTTGAATGACATCTTTGCGATAAATAGTTTTATCGCTTGAGTTTTTACTTTTGTTGATGATGGTGTTTTCTAGAAAGCGAATTGGCTTTCCGGGCAAACCAGAGTATGGTGTAAATCGTTTGTTGAGTCTTAAGGTTTCTTCTATTGCTTCTCGTTCTACTATCAAAGATCGCGATGCGGCAATCTTCTCTACTTTTTTTACAATAATTTCATTCAACTGATCAGTAGGCTCGTCAATACGAATGATCTGAAACAGCGAAAGATAATTTGGTTGTTTTAAGTCAATTTTAGCTAATTCTTCTTCTGTGCATTCTGAGATTATATTGATCTCACCTCTAGACAAATAGGATGTTAGAAACATGGCCATACTCACATCATTGCCTTGGTATTGACCTACTTCAAACAATTCCATAAGGTTGGAGATATATAAGAAGTCATCTGTTTGTTTCAGCTCTTCGCATAGATTGGCGAGATTTTCCTGCCAGCCAGTATCGCCAGTGCATTCTTTGATAAGTGTTGAAGGAGTGGTCGACCAAATAGAATCATCTAGATGATCGGTTCTTCTCGCTAGCTCATGTACAAGTGCTGTTTTTCCAACTCCAGAAGGACCAACTAGCAATACATTTTTATTGAATTTGCTATAGATGGCTCGTTCGAATTGTTCCATCTCTTTTTCGCGTCCAAAGACTCCTTCTTCGGTTACGATTAGTCTTGATGCTACCTTAGTTAAAAAAAGTTCTTGAAAATTATTATTCATATCCTCGATTTCACGAGGTGTAGGAACGGACAGGTGCATTTCTGTTTTTACCAACTCCACCGATTCCCACCAAATAACAGCAACGATTTTGTTTACTTGTGATAGCCTACGGTTACGCACAAATTCAAGCCGAATAGCTTCATTCAAATTTTCCACTAAATCAGACTCGTCTGCGCCTACTGATTCCACGCCAACAGCAGGAACAAATCCCCAAAAGCCATTAATGGTTTCTTTATAGAAGTAATCAAACTGAAGTTCAAAGTCAGGATATGAAATTTTATCTTTTGAAGCTTTGAAGGAAATAGTTAGTTTGTCCTTTTCATAAAGATCAGGCTGGTTCTCTTCAAAAAGCTTATGAACCTTACCGGGGTTCAGCATTTTTTGCTGAAATTCGTTGGCATATTTACCGGCAAGTATATGTACGGCTTTATTAATTCGCAGGGCATCGCGATCTAAAATAGGACTGCTAAGATCAATGTCGTCATTGAACTTAAGCTTCATAGCATAAAAAGGTATCGTAATATGAAAGGCCATATTTTTATTTGTTCTATCGCAAATGTATTGGAATTTGCCTAATTAGTTAGGATTTTCAACCTTTTAGTCGATAAAATTCAGAATGTATGGGCAGCTTTGATATTTTTGTGTTAGATCATTGGAGAAAAATGGACGATCATTTTATAAAACTAATGTAAACCTTGCTTGAAAAGGAAGATGGAAGTTGACCTTTTTTAGGCCTTATGCCTTAACGCATCGTTCTACTTTGAATTTCTAGGAAACAAGGATTTAGGTTTGGGGGAAATCCCCGTCTTCTTTTCTTCGGACTTCCATAGTTACAAAACAAACTTATTTATATGTTTAGCTTTAAAGCCAATATTATTAAAAGAAGAAGGATTCGAAAGCGATCCCTTCTAACAGGTTTATTCTCAGCGGCTTTGTTGGGTTATATGGGCTTGACCTATATGGACATGGGGAGAATTCCAATTGTTGATAAATTTATTGCGCAAATAGGCGTTGGTGCTTATTCTCAGTTCGTTTATTTGGGAATTTTAGCTTTGCTGATTTTTTTGATCCTGCCTGCAATTCGGACATTGTTTAGGAAAAAAACGATAATTAACGGAGCTATTCAGTTTAATGAAGATGCATTACAAATTGTGAAAGGAAAAGAGAGATTTGATATCCCGCAAGAACAGTTGCAGGAAATTAGTTTTGACATAAAGACCTTAGCTGAAGGAAAGGCAAGAAAGAAAGACCAACTTTTTGGCGGAAGCTTTATGCGTATACCTACAAAAAAAGGAGTCTTTGAATGTGAATTAGATATTGAAACAAAGGAGCAACATCTTGAACTACTTAATATGGCTGAATTTCTCAAAATTCAGCACGATGTGAAGGTAAAGGTGAAAGAGTTGAAATAGTACTTAAGTGCTATGACCTAATTATTTGACTCCAGCCAAAAGGATGAAGACAAATAATTAGTCAATTGAACTAAAAATTCTTCATCGATTAATGTTAAACCAATTAAGTCAAAGCACTTACTAGTTGTGAATCCAATTATTTTGAGTTAGATCCCACTTTTGAAAAGAAGGATCTAACTCTATAGAAACATCCCATTCTTTAGGCAGACATAGCGTTTAATTTCCCCCAGCTATATTCCTTATTGAATCGACTCAATGAACCTTTGGCTAAGATTTGACGTGCTTCAGGGTCAAAATAAAGCATGTTTAATATTTCTGAGAAATGCTCTTCCATATCATTTTTATTTGTCCCTTTTACCATTCGACTACAAGTGTTGTCAAGTAGTTCTCTATTTGAATCAGTAGAAATAGTTAGAATTGGAAGCTTGTTTTTAAAAGCAACTGGAATCAATTTAGAGATGTTGCTTGCCGTGGGCAAAAACATAATTGAGCTATTCTTTAATACATTTGTAACTGCAGTCTCATTTTCTGGAGAAATAAGATTACATGCTGTATTTAGATTGCGCTCATCTATCAATTTATTTATAGTAGAAAAGTTACGTGGACTTTCAACTATTGTTAATTTTGTTTTTCTCTGGTGTTTGTGGGTGACGCTTTGGTAGAATTCTTCGAACGAATTAAGCGCAGTTGTGATCTCTTGCTCAGAGAGAAAGTCTCCGACCAAAAGAATGTTGAATTCTTTCATTGTTAATTGTGTTTATTTGTTGTAAAACGTTTGGGTAATTTATCTGACCAGTTAGTTTTGTGTTGTTGTCAGATGAATTATATAACAATAATATCTTATCTAGCCTTTACTTGTTTGCAATATTTTTGAGTATTTGTGACATAGTAGCATGGTTTATTGTTTTATATTAAAATAAAATATTTAAAAAGTGTTTATTGCTTTTGCAGCAATGCTTCATTCAAATTATTGAAAGTGAAAATACCTATTGATTTTACTGGTTTTTCCAGCTCTCTACGAATAGAGAAGGTGGATAATAAAAGAATGATCTTTGATCCGATTCGACGAAAATTACTCGTTCTCGCGCCAGAAGAATTCGTACGTCAGCTTCTTATTCAGTACTTAATTCAAGTTAAATCATACAATCCAAATCGAATAAGTGTTGAAAAAAAGGTGGTTTTTAATCAAATGCCAAAAAGGTGCGATGTGTTGATATATGATAAACAAATGATACCTCTTATGCTTGTTGAGTGCAAAGCTGCGGAGGTGCCCATTACTTTGGCGGCTTTTGAACAGATAGCTCGATATAATACACCTTTAAGAGTTCCTTACTTGCTGGTTACCAATGGTTTAGATACCTATTGTTGCGAAATGGATTATAAAAAGGAAACGTTTACCTTCCTAGCGGAGATACCTGACTTCCCTCAGTGAATTTTCGCCAAAAAATAATTCAAAGAAAATCACTTGATTTTGCTAACTAAACAAGAAAACTATCCTTATTTTGCAGACAGTGTTTTATAATCGTTGTCATTTTACTTTAAATAAACTTAAGTCAGATGTGCAACTTACTATGTGAATCTCAAGGCGATAAACTCTATGAGGATAAAAAGAATCTTGATAACCGGAGCTAGCGGTCAAATTGGCTCCGTTCTTACCGAAGCTTTAGTACTAAAGTATGGTAAACAAAATGTCATCATAACTGATATTAATAAACCTGCTCACGATTTAGCAAAATTCGAAATCCTCAATATTCTCGATAAAGAGCGATTGCTAAGTCTTATTGATCAATACCAAATCACTGAAATCTATCATCTTGCTGCTCTACTTTCTGCAAAGGGAGAAAAGAATCCTTTATTTACCTGGGAGCTAAATATGAATGGTCTCTTCAATGTGTTGGAAGCTGCTCGAGAAAAACAAATCAGCCGCATCTTCTACCCTAGTTCTATTGCTGTTTATGGTGATCGTACTCCTAGTATTAATACTCCACAAGATACTGTTCTCAATCCTTCTACGGTTTATGGAATGAGCAAACTTGCAGGCGAGCATTGGTGTGCTTACTACCACAAACGCTATGGCCTTGATATCCGGAGCTTGCGCTACCCTGGTATCATTAGTTATCAATCTCTACCTGGTGGTGGAACAACAGACTATGCAGTAGAAATTTTTCACTATGCAGTAAAAGGGGAAAATTATACTTGTTATCTGGAAGATGATACAAGGCTGCCTATGATGTATATGCCAGATGCTATTCGAGCAACTCTTGACTTGATGGAAGCGCCTTCAGAAAAAATTAAGGAACGAGGTTCATATAATCTTTCAGGAATGGATTTCACGCCAAAAGAATTGGTGGCAGAGATTCAAAAAAATATCCCAGCCTTCACTACTGATTACGAACCAGACTTTAGACAGGCGATTGCCGATTCATGGTCGGATAGTATTGATGATAGTTCGGCTCGCAATGATTGGGGCTGGTCACCTACTTATGATTTGGAATCAATGACAAAAGATATGATCCTAAATCTTAAAAAAAAAATTAAAAAATCTCGATCTATAACTGAGCAAATAGTTAAGAAGTTTTAGTTCGAAGTCAAACTTATTACACCAAAAAGTAGATCATAAAATTAACACACAATATGTTTAAATCAGTAGAACCAGCTTTACAGGCTGAACTTTCAGAAATCAAAGCAGCTGGATTATATAAAGCAGAGCGTATTATTATTACGCCTCAATCTGCAGAAATAAAAACGGAATCAGGCGGTACAGTGCTTAATTTTTGTGCGAACAATTACCTAGGACTCTCCTCTCACCCTGATGTAATTAAAGCCGCTAAAGACGCGATTGATACACACGGATTTGGAATGTCTTCTGTTCGCTTTATTTGTGGAACACAAAACATTCATAAAGAACTGGAAAGAAAGATTGCTGATTTTCTTGGAATGGAAGATGCGATTTTATATGCCGCTGCTTTTGATGCAAACGGAGGTTTGTTTGAACCCATTCTAACTGCAGAGGATGCAATCATTAGTGATTCGCTTAATCATGCTTCAATTATTGATGGAGTGCGTCTTTGTAAAGCTGCTCGTTTTCGTTACAAGACGAATGACATGGAAGACTTGGAGGCTAAGTTGAAAGAGGCTCAGGGGGCTAGACGTCGTTTGATTGCTACGGATGGTGTCTTTTCAATGGACGGAACGATTGCTCAAATTGATAAGATATGTGATCTGGCAGATAAGTATGATGCAATGGTAATGGTTGACGAATGTCATTCTACAGGTTTTGTAGGAAAGACAGGAAGAGGAACGCATGAATATTGTAATGCGATGGGACGTGTGGATATTATCACTGGAACATTTGGGAAGGCACTTGGTGGTGCTTCTGGAGGTTTTACTGCTGCTAAAAAGGAAATAGTAGAGATACTTCGCCAACGTTCTCGCCCTTATTTATTTTCTAATACTTTAGCTCCTGCTATTGTGGGGGCTTCTATTAAGGTACTCGACCTATTGAGTGAAAGCACTGTTTTGAGAGATAAGCTAGAAGAGAATACGAAGTATTTTCGTGAAGAAATGGCTAAGCAAGGCTTTGATATTATTCCAGGTGTACACGCAATTGTACCCATTATGCTTTACGATGCGAAGTTATCTCAGAAGTTTGCGAATGCTCTTTTAGATGAAGGTATTTATGTGATTGGGTTTTATTACCCTGTAGTACCTAAGGATCTCGCAAGGATTCGTGTGCAGATCTCTGCAGGACATGAGCGAGCGCATTTGGAAAAAGCAGTAGCAGCTTTTACTAAAGTTGGAAAAGCACTTGGAGTGATTAAATAATTTAAAAACAGCTTCAATAAAAAAGGATAAAGCGATGAAGCCTTATCCCCTCAAAACCCTATGACGTAGCTTTAAAAGCTTGGAGTTTTTATTTAATCGGTATTTGGGAATAATCGAGAAAGCATGGTCTGCTTTCATACAGAAGGATATACGTTTTTTAAAATATGTTGTTACAGCTTCTTTGCTTCTTAACAACTTTAATAAAAAAAGCCTTTGATCACGTTGATCAAAGGCTTTTTTATTGACGAGTCTTATTATTAATGAACTTCCTTTAGTACTCTAGCAGTTCTTAATCCTTGTTCAAGACGTCTAATGTGTGTTGGTAAGTCATTAAGAATCTCAATTGAGCTCGTGTGATACTTACTAAAACATCCATCCTCTCTTTTTGCTTTTGAGGTGGCGGCATTTAATTTTGATAAAAGACCGATGAGTTTGTTGAAATCGTTACTATCCATATTTCAGAGTTTTAGAATGGGTGATATGAATGGGGGGCTTAAGTGCTCTAACTATTAAATCAAAATTATGTTTCAAAAAGAAGAATTAAAGTAATTCAGTCTTTGAACTGTTTAATGATTGGTTTTATTTTGAGCGAGTATTTTTTAGTTAGATCAAAAACATTGCCAGTTTTATTCTTAATGTGACAATACTAATTTCATTTCCATTTCATTGAAGGCACATTTTTGATTACCATTTGAATAGTTTTACGAATACGCTCTTCAAATAAGACAATCTTGCCTTGAGTTAAATCTTTTAGCATTTCTTCTCTATAGTTTCGAACAGTTATCAAATCTAGATTATCGTCCTTTACTACTTTAAAATCTTTTTCTAAAGTATCAATAAGTGTTTTGATTCTATCGGGGATATTGGTAACGCAAACGGAAAAACTGATCGCCATGTTTTGCATCATATTGATTTTGATCCGATGCTCATTGAATAATTTGAAAAGATAGGATAGATGCCATTCTGCCACAAATGAAAAATCTTTAGTTGAAATGTGTAAAAGGCATTGATTGCGCTCTACGACAATTACTGGAGGATACTCAATTATATTTGTATCAGCGTCTATCATTGTCCCCTCTCCTTCTGGATCAATAAATGATTTTACAAAAAGAGGTATGTTTTTGTTTTGAAGGGGCTTGATCGTTTTTGGATGAATAACTTTAGCTCCATAATAGGTCATTTCAATTGCCTCTTTGTAGGACAAGCGATTGATTAGTGTGACATTATCAAATAATCTAGGGTCAGCGGTTAATATACCGGGTACATCTTTCCAAATACTCAATGAAGTAGCGTCAAGGCAAAAGGAATAAATTGCCGCTGTAAAGTCAGAGCCTTCTCTACCGAGAGTGGTAGTTTGGTTTTCATTGTTGCTTGCAATAAAGCCCTGTGTGAGAACGAACTGGTTATTTTTAAGCAAAGCAGGGACTTGTTTTTGAGCGCGATTTTGAGTTTGTTCCCAATTAACCCGTGCTTCTCTAAATGAGTCGTCAGTCAAGATAACATCGCGAGTGTCTAGCCATGCAGTAGATAGCCCTTTTTCATTCAAATAGCTTGCAAGAATTCTACTAGAAGCCAATTCACCAACGGATACGATTTGATCATAAATGTAATCATAGCCATCTTGGACATCATCTTCTAATACCCATTCTATCTCTACAAAAATATCATTGACCATCGGAAATATCTCATGATTTTGGTCAAACAAATTGGCCATGATCTGATAATGAGCAATTTTCGTTTCCTCTAATAAGGATAAAGCTTTTTCAATGTCTTTTTCGAAATATGCTGCCACGATTTTTTCTAAAGCATTGGTTGTTTTACCCATTGCTGAAACAATGACAACCAAAGATTTATCCTTATAATTCTCAAGAATGCCTGCAACGTTCTTAACTGCTTCTGCATCTTTAACAGAAGCACCTCCAAATTTGAATACTTGTATTGCCTTATCCATTAATAATCTCTTGTTTTTATTGATTTCTTTGAGCAAATCGTTTTAAGAAGGCCAAAGATATGTTTTTGTTTAAAACTTTACTGCTACTTGTTAGGTACAAACTATGTAGACCAATTATTAGTGCTTTAAATTGCCAAATCACGCAATTTTTTAATCTAATTTAGTTACTTTGGCAACCTAAAATTTGGGTGGGTGTAGTTGTTACACTTACTTTTTAAATGAAATTTATATGGATCCAGTAATTAGTCAGGCTCTTTTAGTTTTGTTAGTAGGAATGATAACCGTTTTTATTATTCTCTTTCTCGTGTTGATAACTGGTCAAACCTTGATAAAGTTTGTCAATCGGTTCTTTCCAGGAGAGCAAAAAATACAAAATTCTAAGACTAAGCCAATCCCAGTCTTTTATGATGAGGATAACATTTCAAAAAGTAAAATGGTTGCGATTATTGCTGCAGTAGAAGCAGTAACCAATGGTAAAGGAAAAATAAGTAGAATCGAAAAAGTATAAAAGAAAGTTTTTAATTAAATCAATAGTTAATTAGGGGTTAAGAAATAGTTGAAACGATAAATATTTTACCCCATTCAATAAGTGAAACGCACAAACATGGGAAAAGAAATTAAATTTTGTCTCGTATATCGTGACATGTGGCAGTCGTCAGGGAAATATGTTCCTAGAGTCGATCAATTGAAAAGAGTGGCACAGCCAATAATAGATATGGGTTGTTTTAGCCGAGTAGAAACGAATGGTGGGGGCTTTGAGCAAATCAACTTGCTCTACGGTGAAAACCCGAACAGAGCCGTAAGAGAATGGACACAACCGTTTAACGACGCAGGTATCCAAACTCAAATGCTGGAACGTGGTCTCAACGGAATACGTATGAGTCCGGTGTCTGCTGATATCCGTCGCCTGATGTTCATTGTCAAAAAGAAACAAGGGACAGATATCTCCCGCTCTTTTGATGGACTCAACAATCCGGAAAACTTAAGAAATTCATTTCAGTTTGCTAAAGAAGGAGGCATGATTGCTCAAGGCGCTCTAAGTCTCACTTTTAGCCCTGTTCATACCGTCGATTATTACATTCAATTAGCTGATAAATATATTGACCTTGGTGCAGAGGAGATTTGCATAAAGGATATGGCGGGTATCGGTCGTCCGGTCTCTGTTGGGAAAATAGTAGCTGGCATCAAATCTCGTCATCCAGATGTACTTGTTCAATATCACGGACATTCCACTCCTGGACTTTCAGTAGCTTCAAGTTTAGAGGCTGCAAGAAACGGAGCAGATATAATTGATGTTGGGATGTCGCCTCTTTCTTGGGGAACAGGTCATGCTGATATATTAACGATCCATGCAATGCTCAAAGATGCTGGATTCAGTATACCAGATATCAACATGAATGCTTACATGGAAGCTCGTGCTTTGACACAAGAATTCATGGATGACTTCCTTGGTTATTACATCAACCCCATGAACCGATCTTTAAACGCCTTGTTGATTGGACCAGGTTTACCAGGTGGTATGATGGGTAGTTTAATGGCTGATTTAGAAAAGAACTTGCGTAGTTTGAATAAATGGTTGACCAAAAATGGGAAACCTGAAATGACACAAGAACAATTATTAATGAAGCTTTTCGAGGAAGTAGAATATGTATGGCCTCGACTTGGTTACCCACCATTAGTAACGCCATTTAGCCAATACGTCAAAAACGTTTCCTTGATGAACGCTGTTCAGTTGATCAAAGGAAAAAAACGTTGGTCAATGATCGATGAGAATACTTGGGCAATGATCATGGGACGATCGGGTAAATTACCTGCGCCTATTGCTCCTGAAATTAAGGCACTCGCTATCGCACAAAAACGAGAATTTTTTACTGGAGTTCCTCAGGATCTTTATCAGGATGAGTTGGAGTTATTTGCAGAGAAAATGGACAAACAAGGATGGGATTACGGTGAAGATGATGAAGAGCTTTTAGAATATGCCATGCACCCTGCTCAATACCTCGATTACCGTTCAGGTAAAGCAAAAGAAACATTTAGTGCCGACCTTGCAAAACGAAAAGCTGAGAAAGCAGCAAAGTCAAATGCTGGCTCTGCTCCGATTGTTGTTCCCGTTGCAGCAGCTAACACTGCCCCACTCCAACCTAAGTCACTTAATGTAGATGTGAATGGAGAGCAATTTAAAGTACGTATTTCCTATGATGATGTTGGAGTTCCTGCAATAAACACAGCTGCCTCGACTCCTGTTAACAATGTGCCAGCACCTCCGCCCTACCCTGCTACCAATGGACAGTCCAAAGAAATTATTGCTCCACTAGAAGGTAAATTTTATCTTACTAAAGATCCTTCTGAAACCCCTGTAAAGGTTGGTGATACGATTACCGAAGGAGATACCATTGCTTATATTGAAGCAATGAAAGTGATCAATGCAATTACAGCTGATAAGTCAGGAAAAGTTGTAGAGATTGTAGGTCGACATGGTGAAGAGATTGATGAAGATGATGTGATTTTTAGAGTTGTATAAAAAGCTAAAATGGAAATACTTGAGAAACTATATGAGATGACTGCTTTTGGCGACATAGCTAAGAATCCTGCTACGATTCTAATGATTTTGTTGGCCTTTTTGTTGCTTTATCTTGGAATCAAAAAACGATACGAGCCATTGCTTTTAGTTCCCATTGCATTTGGAGTTTTACTGGCTAACTTCCCAGGAGGGCACATGGATGTGGTTCTTATTGCGGAAGAGGAATTAAAGCATATTTCAATAATTGGAATCGCAAAAGAATATGGTATAATGAATATGCTTTATTATCTTTTGATAAAAACGGGTTTGTTGCCACCACTTATTTTCATGGGAGTTGGTGCTATGACCGATTTTGGTCCGATGCTTCGAAATCTTCGTTTGGCTTTTTTTGGAGCTGCAGCACAGATTGGAATATTTTCCGTTTTGATTGCGGCTGTTTTTATGGGCTTTACAGTTCAAGAAGCTGCAGCACTTGGTATTATTGGTGGAGCTGATGGACCTACTGCAATTTATACAGCTATTATTTTAGCTCCCCATCTTTTGGGCCCAATTGCGATAGCGGCATATTCATATATGGCCTTGGTTCCAGTGATTATTCCATTGGTGGTGAAATACACGGTGTCTGAAAAGGAATTGAAAATAAACATGAAGGAACAAGATCGTTTGTATCCAAATAAGACGAAGATTAAAAATATCAGAACGGTTAAGATTATCTTTCCGATTGCATTGGGAACCATTGTTTCTTTGCTAGTGCCTTCTTCAGTTCCCTTAGTAGGAATGCTTCTTTTTGGTAATCTGATTAAAGAAATTGGTACAGATACCAATCGACTGTTTAAAGCTGCTTCAGAAACGATTATGAATACTGCCACGATCTTCTTGGGTTTGACTGTAGGAGCAACGATGACGGCGAACACTTTTCTAAATCCAACTACGCTAATGATTGTAGTCGGTGGCTTTATTGCTTTCGCTATCTCTATTTGTGGAGGTATTACTGCAGTGAAGATTTACAATGTTTTTTCAAAGAAGAAGATTAATCCTTTAATTGGCGCAACTGGCTTGAGTGCTGTTCCAATGGCTTCCAGAGTTGCTAACGACATTGCACTTAAATATGATCCTCAGAATCATATTTTGCAATACGCTATGTCTAGTAATATTTCTGGTGTGATTGGATCTGCAGTCGCGGCTGGAGTATTGATTTCATTTTTATCTTAGCACTTGAAAGGCTATTTAAAACTAAATAAACTTGTAACTTGAGCGACTTATTAGTTTAAAAAATAAAGGAACAGTTCGGCTTGATTAGCAATTGTCTGACTTCTTCTAAGCTAGCTTTGTCATATAGCTACAATAGGCCTGAACGGTTACAACACAAAAAAAGAAAAAATGCGAATAATTGGCTACATAGAACACGCTACTTACATGGTCACTGTTTTTAAAATGGATGACAAGTTTAGTGTTAAGTTTGAAAAAAATCTATTAGAACAAACTTACAAATATCGTGGCGGTCAGCATATGATGGGCATTGAAGATGTCAAACGTGTGATTGACGCTGCTTTCATAAAAAGAGTTGACAATATTTTTGAGACAATGGAATCCACACGCTTGGACTCCCTTAGAGTTGAAGATGGTGTCGATGAGTTTGATGAGATCGTTTAAGAAATGAGGAATTGGAGGTCGGTAGTTCCCTAGTCTGGCGGAACTCCGCATTCGAGTGAACTTTCAAATCTTTAAAACTCCCACCGCACACCATTCGAAAAACGATAGGTAGTATTTGGAACCCCCTCTGGAGTACGAGAGTCATAAACAATAGAAAAGGTAGATGAAAACTTTAAACGTTCGGTAACCTTGATTAATAAGTTAGATTCTGAGGATAATCTCAAGTCTGACAGATCAGATAATACTGGTTGGTAATAGGACGAGCTATTAAATTGAAGATTATCTAATGGTTGTAAACTGATGGCTAGGTAACTACTAACTCTGTTGTCGTTATGAATGATAAGGTCATCTTCTTCTCCTTGTACTTCTTTGTCGTATTCATACATGTACATGGTTCCAAAAAATAATTGATATCGATCTTCGTTAAGCAGCTTAAACCTAGGGCCAGATCCAGCTAGCCAACGCATTTTTAAGTTTATTCGTTCGTTATATTGGATTTGAGTAAATGCTTCCCAAACCAGCCAATCATTAATTTTGTAATTGTATCGAAAATGCTGAAAACCATCATTTAGAAAATCCTCATTATCGACTTTGCCGAGATTGTATTTTGAGATAGAAAGAAAGAGGTGACGGTTTTTTGTAAAATCATGCCTCATATCTCCATTAACGGTGATGATGGTTTTGTTATTTTCTACTAGGTTGAATCCTAGCTTGATGTTGCCAGTCCAGTGGATG
Source organism: uncultured Saprospiraceae bacterium (assembly GCA_937921775.1). GTDB lineage: Bacteria > Bacteroidota > Bacteroidia > Chitinophagales > Saprospiraceae > CALGLS01. Next base: position 48,702 of record CAKZUK010000010.1, on the reverse strand, counting down.
GAGTCAGGAGTATTATTTCGTTGTTTTTCGATGTTGACAATCTGACTTGTAGCGCTGAAGCTAAGGAAGAGCAGACAATAAATCGTTGCTGTTGTAAACAAATTTTTTCCCATTTGATGGTTTTTCATTTAGTTGGTATACTAAAGAAAAGAAAATTCAATGAATTTATCAAATTGGGTATTGTATTTATAAGAGCCTAACTCAGTCGGGATATCGATAGTTGTAATGTTAAAATAAAGATACAGTTGGAGCACGAAATATGAAAAAAATGTTCTAACCTCTGCCGATGCTTGGCTTGGCGTTCAATTCTTTCGATTTGTCATTCATTCCCGAAAAAGAATTTTTGCATCTCACAAAAAGAAATCCCGAACCTGCAATCAAGCAAGTTCGGGATAACTTTTTAGCTAAAGCTAAAAGAAATAATTACTCCTTTACTGGAGGAGATGCAGGCTTTTTAGCACCATTTTTAGGAGCGTCAGCTGGCATTTTTACTTCTCCTTTGATTGTTAGAATGGTAGAAACAGGATCAGTATTAGCGGTAATAGTGATACGCTTGTTTTGCTTACCACGCTTTCCTCTTGAGTTGAAAACAACATCAATTTCCGCAATTTCTCCTGGAGCGATTGCTTCTTTTGGCCATTTAGGAACCGTGCAACCACAGCTACCTTTTGCTTTGCTGATAACTAGAGGGTGCTTACCAACATTTTTAATTTTATAAATAGTCTGTGCTTTTTCACCTTGAGTGATTACACCGAAATCATAAGTAGCTTCGATTACTTCTACTTGTGTCATTGGCCCTTTTGGTGCAGCAACTTTACTTTTGGAAGGCTTTGCAGGTTTTGCTTTAGCAACACCATCTTTCATATTTACTCTAGGCTTCTTTGGAGCTGCTGGCGCTAGCTTGGCAGGAGCATTTACTTTTGCAATATAGTCCATCAATTTCTGACGATCGTCAGTAGATAGTTTTTTGTATGCTTTTGCTAAAGCTTTTTTAGTGTCTACTTTTTCTAGGCTTCTAGCGTAATCTACAATCATTTTCTGCTTTTCAGCATCCATTTTCGTAACGTTAGTAATTAATGCTTTTTTAGCTTTCTTCGATGCCTTTTGAGCCATGACAGGCATGCATAGCATCGCAACCATTGCAAGTGTAAAAACGATCTTTAAATTTTTCATTGATATTAGAATTTTTAATTTTTATAATCTAAATAATTCATTTGAGTCTCATTAATAAGACAAAGATAAATATAAAAGATTTTAATTAATAAGAATATGTCCTTTTTGGCAAAAATTGCGCCTTAAATTGATGTTTTGACCCCTAATTTTAATCCAATCCATTCATATTCAATCTATTTAGCTTAATAACGACTATTTGCGCAAAAAAGCAGTTAAGCCCACGTTAAGGTTGAATTGCTTGGCTTTAAACCATTCATCTAAAATTTGATCGTACAAAGCATTATTATCTATACTGAAGGTTATGTCGAAGCTAACTTCAGGTAATATCCAAGTGCTATATCCAAGGCCAGGACTTATAGCATAGGAATATGGGAACCTTTTATATTGTTCGCCTGAGTTTTGCCAGATGAAATTGTAAGAGAACTTTAACTCACCAAAAAATTGATGCTTCCTAGCTACCTTGATATAGTACCTGCTAAAAGGTGAAAGGCCTAGGAGAATCCTTTGGAAACTTGCGTCATTTCCAGTATTGAATCCGGAGCCCAACAGGATATGACTAGTAATGAAGTAAGCAGCAAATGGTTGCAAGATATTACTAGAAGTAAAATTAAAATCAGGATTAGAGTTCGGTTTGTAACCAAAAGTAGCTGTACCGCCGATCACCCAATCTCCTTTGTTGATGTTATAATTCCACTTAACAGAATCCGCTTTTAATTTACTGTCGAAAAAGTATTGAAGTCCGAAATTTAATACAAAGTTTGCATTTCTTTTATTGGAGTTAAATTGACTCCTTGTTTTTTGAAAAAGATTGTAATCCATTTTTGCTTCAAGCGCAACGGCACTATTGAAGAAATGTAGTAATCCAAATCCAGGGCCTATCGTAGTTGTTGTGTACTTGCTATTTCCCCCACCCTGTAAGTAGCGTTGACTGCTGTGCTCGAAAAAGGCATGTGCGAAAATCTCATTTTTATTTGCTCTAATAAATGTGTGGCGAACAAACAGGCCATGCCCTACCCTTGCAATCTTATTTGCAAAATCGATGGAGAGCGAAGCTCCAGCCATCCAGCTTTCACTAAAGTTGAGGGCTAGTTCTGGTTGGAGATGAAGTATTGTTGTGGGGCTACCGTTTAATGTATAAGTATTAGTCTCGAGCTTCCCATTTACCATCCATATTCCTTTATAGGTTTGTGCATGGAGATGGCTAAAATAGGCAGCTAAAAAGAGGCAGGTGAGTGTAAGTAATTTTTGCATAGCTTTTATAAAGTGATCCTACAGATTGCAGGCCATGAAAAAAAGCAGTGCACACTTTATGACTGCTTATGCTCCGCAAGTTTGTTCTTGAGGAACCCGCAAATAACATTAAAACCTTTTTCGAAGTTCTTATTGTTATTAACGACAATGTCAGCTCCTTCGATATATGGTTTTATGTATTTTTCAAATGCGGGCAAGACATGCTTCTCGTATCGATACAGTACATCTTCTATCGGATAGTTGCGCTCCACCTGATCTCGCTTGATTCGACGAATCACTTTTAAGTTATCCTTGGCGTGAAAATAGATTTTTAGATCTAGAAGCTTACGCAATTTTTTATAATGAAAAGTAAACAAACCTTCGACAATAATGATAGGAGCCGGATGAAAAGTTAGCATCACCGGATCTGCATCTTTATTGTTAAAGTTGTAGCGAGGTAAGCTAACGATCGATCCTGCCATGAGCTGACTGATGTCACGCAACAGTGCTTGTTTATCAATAGATTTAGGCTTGTCAAAATGTACAATTCCCTCATCATCCTTGTCTTGTTCTTCTCGGGGGCGGTAGTATTCATCCATAGACAAGATACAAAGTTGTTTTTCTGGAAACTGCTCCCTAATCTGTTTGATAAAGGTCGTTTTTCCTGAACCACTTCCTCCTGTTATCCCAATTATGTAAGGCTTGTTTTGCATAAAATTTTCGACCGTTTATTCTGGTTTTTTACCTTCACTGATTCCTAAGTCTTTAGCTCTTTTTTCCCAGTTTTTACGGGCAAGTGCTTGCATGTCTGTTGTATTGTCAGATTCATCTACAATCTCCATTCCGAGTAATGTTTCAATGACGTCTTCCATGGTCACTACACCAGCCATTCCACCAAATTCACCAACAACCAAGGCAAGGTGTTCACGCTTTTCCATTAGCTTGTTGAACAAGTCAGGAAGTATCATTGACTTATTTGCGATACTCATAGGACGAGCAATATCTTTAAGTGTTTTGTCTCCTTTATCTTGAATCATAAAGTCAAGCAGATCACTCTTTAAAAAGTAGCTAGAGATGTCATCTTTGCTTTCTTTATAAATTGGAATACGAGAGAAACGTAGGTCGCGATTGTTTTCATAGAAGTCACGAATCGTGGTGTTTTCTTCAGCGGAAGTTACCACAGTACGAGGCGTCATGATATCCTCTGCTCTCACTTTATTGAAGTGCATGAGGTTTCGAATGATCTTCGATTCACCGTCTTTAAAGACACCTTCTTTTAAACCTAGATCTGCCATGGCAGACATACCTGCTCGACTGATAGAAGCAGTCTTGTCTTTTTTCATGGCGCTAGTAATTAACTCACTTAACCATACCAAGGGCCAAAGGATAAAAAGAATGAAATTAAGGGAACGTACTGTGAACGGGGTGAGACCTCTCCAGTTATTTGCACCCAACGTTTTTGGGATTATTTCAGAAAGAATAAGAATGGCAAGGGTCATGAAAACTGGGATTCCAAATGAGGTTATCGGTCCAGTCCCCCATATTTTTGTAGCAAAGGTACCTACCATGATTGCACCAACAGTATGGGCGATGGTGTTAAGCGTGAGGATACCTGCTAATGGTCTTGAGATTTTATCTTTTATTTTTTGAAGTGGTTCTGCAACGGAAGAGCCGGACTGTTTTAGTTCCTGGACATAAGTTGCCGGAATACTTAAAAGCACCGCTTCCCAGATAGAACAGAGGAAAGAAAAGATAATTGAAACGAAGAAAAATATGATTAATAAAATAAAATCACCACTCATTTTGATTGTTAGTTTTTTACTCTTGGAGCTACTCTTAAATTAGGTAGACTCCTTGTTCGTTAGAGTTTGTTTTGGATTCTCGAAATTAAGAAACCGTAGTATGAATATTACATGTTTAAGTCCAGCCATTGAAAGCGAGGCGCATGCCCTTTTTGCTTTCGTCAAATTGTCCTTTGTGATATGCCAGGTGGCCACTTACGATAGTTGATTCAACCTGACCTTTAAAGTTGTGGCCTTCAAATGGCGACCATCCACATTTGGAATAAAGGCCATTACGTTGTACTTGCCACTCTTTTTCCATGTCAACGACCACAATATCCGCAAAATATCCTTCATCTAAGTATCCTCGCTCGGCGAGTCGGAAACATTCTGCCGGAGCATGACACATTTTTTCTACCATTCGCTCTAGCGAAATCATCCCTTTTTGATGGAAATCAAGCATTACATTCAATGAATGTTGTACTAAAGGAAGACCAGATGGAGCTGAAGTATATAGATTGTCTTTTTCATCCAATGTATGCGGTGCATGGTCTGTGGCAATGATATCAAGTCTATTGTCAAGCAATGCAGGGAATAAAGCCTGTTGATGAGACGCTGCTTTTATAGCGGGGTTACATTTTATATGTGTTCCTTGTGCTTCATAATCTGCTGAATTGAAGAAAAGGTGGTGAACGCATACTTCTGCGGTTATTCTTTTTTCAGAAAGGGGGATGTCATTTCTGAAAAGTGCCAACTCATCCGCGGTAGAAATATGTAGGATGTGCAGACGAGTATTGTATTTCTTTGCTAATTCAATAGCTAGATGTGAAGATTTATAACAAGCCTCCACTGATCTAATGTCGGGATGGCAGAGAATTGGGATATTATCTCCGTATTTTTCGATATAAGTTTTTGTGTTGGCACGAACCGTTGCTTCGTCTTCACAATGAGTAGCAATCAGCATTGGTACCTTTGCGAATAGTGATTCTAGAACGGATCGTTCATCGACCAGCATATTTCCCGTACTAGAGCCCATGAATATTTTTACACCACAAACCGACTTAGGGTCAGTCTTTAGCACTTCCTCCAAATTTTCATTGGAAGCACCCATGAAAAATGAGTAGTTTGCCAAAGATTTGTTGGCAGCTGTCTGGTATTTGGATTCTAGTAGTTCTTGTGTCAAAGCAGCTGGTTTTGTATTAGGCATTTCCATAAAGGACGTGGTGCCCCCTGCAACGGCAGCTCGAGGCTCCGTATACAAATCAGCTTTATGTGTCAATCCTGGGTCTCTAAAGTGTACTTGATCGTCGATAACACCCGGCATTACCAAATTTCCTTTGGCGTCAAGCTCAATATCAGCAGATTTTGAAATATTATTCTCAATTCGGCTAATACGTTGGTTTTCAATATAGATATCTCGTTCTTCAATCTTCCCTCGATTAACTATACGTGCATTTTTTATGCAAATAGATTTCATAAATTATAGCTATTAGTTTGGCTTGTAAATAAGCAGTATCGCTTAATTTAGTGCGAAAATAGCAATTCTATTAAGCTTTTTAATGATGATTTAATATGATATTTAAAACAAAGCATAATATTAATAAAACCTCTAACGTTTGTATAGAAATTAATTTGTAATTGGCATTCTTTTTGTATCTTGGACTTACCAAAAGCATCGAAGTTTAAAATTCTAAAAACCGTTTTAACCATGAAAAAAACCTTATTCGTATTATCTGGTTTCTCTCTTGCTCTAGTTATGAGCCTCTCCTTCTTTTTTACTATTTTTTATTTGTTGGAAGTTAATACTGTAATAGGTGTATCTGTGTCTTTATTAGTCATGCTTAGCACTCTATTGTTGGTGACTGATAAGAATTTTATTCAAGACATTGAGGAATAAATTGATGTCTTCCTTTTAAGGAAAAAAGCCTGGAGCGTATATTCGCTTCGGGCTTTTTTGTTTTGGAATGGGTTTCTCGCCACGCAATCTGCTCAGTTTGTCAGATCACTCCTCCATCTTTACTATTTTGAGTTACTACAGCAATAGGAATCGACTAGCTTCTTCTTTGACAATAGGCTTAAGTCGCTCTGCTGCTTCCAAAAGCAAATCATCATCATGAGGGAAAGGTTGCGGGCTATTGCCCAAACGGTTTTTAGAATCTCTTGATAATGCGCGACGGTCACCTGTAAAAGTTGAAGCGTAATTTTCAAAAATAGTTTCTACCGTAATTGGTCGAGTGTCGATCAGGCTTTTGTTGTCTCTATCGAAGACTTCCAATCGGCCACCAACTCGAGCAAATTTATTTTGGTAAACCTCAATGACATTTGCATAAATAAAAACCTTACGAGGCACTGTTACATCATTACCAGAAGTGTCTTTTAATACATTGCCATTGTTGTCTAGAACATACTCAAAGCCATCTTCTATTTCTTTATGGTCAACATAGGCACGTTCTTTTAAAATCTCAGGACTCACTTCAATATTTGTCAAACGCATAAGAATATCGTAATCGTAAATAACTCCTTCAACTGGCTTCATGTCAAATTCATTCCAGACTGAGTTCATATCGCGTACACTGATGCGTAGCAATTCTTGTTCGAAGCTAGTGGGTAAAGTTACACGAGCGTCATTGGCCATTTTAAATAGGTAGCGAGTGGTACCTAAGTGTCTTGCCTCAAGGGTAAGCTTTTCTTTGTTTCTAAAGTCAGGATAAAACTGATTGATTTTGTTGAATGCATTGTAAGCTTTTCTTGCAGCATTTTTATCGCCAAGTCGAGCATCTTTTAGATAGTCCTCTCCTTTTGAATAGTAGTATTCAGATGAGCGATGTTTAGCTTCTTTAATTGGTTCATCGACCTTTACAAACTTAAAAGTCGCATGGTATCCAGCTTTCCCAATGAGAGGAAGTAGTGGTTCAACCAATTCCTGGCGCAACTCGATATCGCGATAGATGCTGTATATCTTTTGCCAGCTATGAGCAGCACCATCATTCTTTAAGGCTGCTATGTCGCGCATATCTCTGCTAGTTGCTTTGCTGAATCCTTCTTCGAGCGCACGGACAAATTTTTCCTTTTTCTTTGATTTGCCTTCAAGCTTTTGGACTGCGTATTCGATTGCTCGGTCATAATCGCCTGATTCAACCATTTTTTGCGGAGATCTGCAAGAGCTGATTAAGAACAGCATTAAGAATAGAGATGTAGTGGAGGTTAATTTTACATGTAATGCTTTCATGGTTGTTCAATTTAAAAGGTGAAAAAATGTACCTTCTTATGAGTTCCTTGAATCTTTGACTTATGTAAGGCACAAAGGATTATTTGTAAAACGTCAAGAAAATCGTAAAGTGCGTTAAGGTTAGTTAAATGGGGATAAGGGAAAGTAAAGACGGATCCGCCATTGGCAATTGTGTATTAACTCTATAGCTTTGTCCGCAAGCTAACAGGGACTGTAAATGATTCAATGATAAAGTGGGATGCTTGGAAAGAAAGTCTTTTCTTTGTGGGATTATGTTTAACTCTTGTTCAAGTATCATATCAGCCTTTCTGGTAGTAGGCATTTTTTTCTTACTCTTTGAGATTGCTCTTCTTCTTACAAAAGGAAGTCGACCGGATAAAGTCGTCCAAACTAAATTGGATAAAGGCTCATTGGTTATGATATGGATTGCTGGTACCATGGCTGTTATTTCAGCTATAATAGCCGCTATGTTGTTATTGACAGACATGAATGATTTTAATCCGCTAATTCCAAGTCTTGGTTTTCTAATTACTTGTGTTGGAATTGCAATACGCTGGATTTCTATTCATACTCTTCAAGATGCCTTCAATATTTACGTGACTGTTCCTGAAAACGGGAAGTTGGTTAAAGAAGGCATTTATAAAAATATCCGACATCCCAGTTATCTAGGATTGCTGTTGGCTTATCTTGGTTTGGGGATTATACTTTCTAATTGGATCTCCTTGTTGTTTATTTTCTTACCGATTTTTATTGCTATTATTCATCGTATTCGAATTGAGGAGGCGGTATTGATTGATGCTTTGGGCGAGGAGTATTTGGAATATTGTCGTGATTCTTATCGCTTGATTCGTGGTATTTATTAGCAACTAATTAAAGCTTGGAATTTGAATAGAACTAAGGTTTGATGGCTTTACAAGAATAAATTTCTAACTTATTTCCTCTTTTTTGCGCAAGCAAAATAAGCTTAATTCCTCTCTGTGTGGAATGCTAAGCTCGTGATGTTAAGCTCCAACACAATATCATGATAAAATCAATTCCAGTTTGATATCATCCTGCGATGAGACGCAACTACGCATCTCTCCGAATCAATTTTTAAATTTACATTTCAATCTAATTCCGTAAGTTTACTTCAATAAAAAATCAGAAATATGAATCTCAGTGAAATTCTAACGCATTTGGGCGAGGATCGTCAACATTATTTCAACGCAGTTTCCCCTCCTATTATTCAAACTAGTAATTTTGTTTTTGATACACTTGATGATTTTCGGAGAGCGATTAAAGATGAGATGAATAGTTCCATTTATACACGAGGGAATAATCCGACCGTGTCAATCCTCCGGAAGAAGATAGCAGCATTGGAGCATGCAGAAGATGCTTTGATTTTTGGGTCTGGAGTTGCAGCCATCTCTGCGGCTGTGATTAGTCAGGTTCAAACGGGGGATCATATAATTTGTGTAGAGTCTCCATATTCGTGGACGCATAAGCTGTTGACTGTTTTTCTAAAGCGTTTTGGTGTAAGTCATAGCTTTGTAGATGGAACGGACTTGAAAGCAATTGAAGGAGCTATACAGGATAATACTAAGGTATTGTATTTAGAAAGTCCGACTTCTGCTACTTTTAAATTGCAAGACTTGGAAGCTTGTGCAGCTATTGCTAAAAAGCATGACTTAATTTCTATTATTGACAATAGCTACTCCTCTCCTATTTATCAAAATCCGATTGATTTTGGAATTGATATAGTGGTTCATTCGGCTACTAAATATCTGAATGGTCATAGTGATGTTGTGGTTGGTGTTTTAGCGTCCAGTAAACATATTGTTCGACAGGTATTTGAAGGAGAATTTATGACCTTGGGTGGAATTATTTCGCCTCAGAGTGCTTCGTTGGTCATTCGGGGTTTACGAACACTAGAGCTTCGAATGGAGCGGAGTAATACTAGCGCGCAGAAGATCATTGCTTATTTAGAACAACACCCTAAAGTTGCTGAGATTATACATCCTTTTCATCCTAGCTTTCCTCAATATGAATTGGCTAAGCGCCAGATGCGTGGCGCAGGTGGTTTGTTTTCCATTATACTAAGAGCAGATAATGTGGAGCAGGTTGAGATCTTTTTTCGTCGCTTAAAACGATTTTTATTGGCTGTTTCTTGGGGAGGTCATGAATCATTGGTGTTGCCTTTTTGTGCCTTTCATGGGCTGGAGGGTAAAGAGTCGGAGTCTACCACGAATTGGCGCTTGGTTCGCTTTTATATTGGCTGGGAGGATGCCGATTGGTTGATTGCTGATTTAGAGTCTGCCTTTGATGCTCTTTAGCTAGTAGAAAGATGAGGAATCTAGCGTATAGGATGTTAGCAATTGTTGCTCATTAAAACTGTAGCTAAGACTAGCCTAGGGTCAGGGAGGCTTTTAACCTGTGTCTCATCTTTGTCATCCCGGTTTGAGAGGCTATAGTTAAGCAAACAAAAATAAGAATTGAGCTAGGTATTTTATCCCAGGGAGCTTGTTGATCCACTTCTTTGCTAAACTGAAAATCGCAACTCCAACTAAGGAGCTGCGACTGAGGTTCAATTGTAGCAATAATTAAATTACACGCTACAAAATTATGTTGCATGGGATGAAATTCTTAAGTGATATGGGATGAAAATTTTGAAAAGCAGGATAGAATTAGCTTTTCTATTTAAGCGAAAGCCAAAGGTATCATTCCAAATTGTACTGACCAAATTTATTGCTCAATTTTTATGACTTTGTTTTGGGATCGCTTTGAAGAGAGATCGTTCTTGGCTTCGTGTCAACTAATAAGAGGCCGCTTTGTTCAGAAACTTCCAATACCTTAACGGAAAGTCTCTGAATAAAGCGACCTCATATCATACCAAAGGATGATGGTCTTTTTTCTTTGAGGAAAATGTCTTAATTAATTACCAAAACCCTCGCTATTAAATGACTCAAGGATGTGGTTGTCAACACCCATATTGGTGTTTCCATTAATTTCTATGAGCAGCTCGTTTAGGTGAGGAGTTGGATCAGTTATGGGACTTTGATAGTATAGATAATAGATACTTTTAGATAAACGTTGAATTTCATTTTGAATTTCTATGAACTTGGCTTCTAAGCTAGAAACATCATCTGCTTTGAAATATCTCTCTGAACCTCCAGCTAATTCTTTTAGGGATGACTCGTCTAGATCAGCACTATTTAGAGCCGCTACATAGCGTTTTTTCATTCCAATAGCTCCGATTGCGTCACTAAGCGTGATATTCGGTGTGGCATTGTGTCGGCCATCCGTAAAAACGATAAGGCTACCATCTTCAATAGTTTGAAGGGTAAATACGTCCGTCCAAGTATCCGCTACGTCCATTACTGCGCCATAGAGATTGGTTGAATTCACCAGGTCAGTTTCAGGCATGCTGTTGATGGCTGCTTTTAACAGATTAGCATCAGTAGTGAAGTTTTGTAGTAAATAAGTATCGGAATTAAAGGTATAAATGGCAATTGCTTGCTCTGGTAATTTATTGTCGATAAGCGTATTACAGGCAGCTTTTATTTGAGGTACTAAGCCTTCTACACTTCGCGTTAAATCGAGTAACAGCACTGTTTTTAAGCTAGAAGGGATTTCGTTTGGAGCTAATGTTAACTCTCCTTCTGTATCGATGGAACCACTGTTTTCGAATACATTCATATCATCGACAGTAAGACCAGCAATGCCATTGTATTCGTTGTCTTTCACCTGAAATAGGATTCGAACTTCTCTATGAGCGGGTCTAGTCTCTACTTCGAAAGCTTGTAGGCGGTAAAAGTTACTATAATCAGTGTCTTTTCTAGGTTTGGTGTCATTGTCTTTTCCACAACTGGATAAGATAAGAATGACTAGCAAGGCTAGAAGTTGGGTGATTTTAATGTTTTTCATTGTGTAGCTCTTTTTGGGAGATGTGATAATTTGAATAACTTCTCCTTAACGGTTGTTTACTGCAAGTAGTATTCCATTTTTTTATAATAACATAATTTTAATTTTTTTAACTTTCTTTATTTTCTTAAGCTGGTTTTTCAAAGAGTTAGTATTAGGTGTTAAGTCTTTCTAATATAAGTGGAAAGATAGTTAGCGGTGCAATTAGGAAAAGCTAAGCATTAGCGCACTGACCTCGTCACTGATGCTGAAAACGCCATTGATTCCTTATATTAGCGGCTATGAAAGCAAATGAATATCAAAAATTGGCGGGTCGAACGCTTATTGAAAAACCGGATTTTGACATTACTCCTGATCAGGTTATGACTTCTTGGTGGGCTGTTGGACTGACGGGTGAGGCTGGAGAAGTAGCAGATCTGATTAAAAAAGGAATCTATCATCAGCAAGGGATTGATAAATTGAAAATGAAGAAAGAGCTTGGAGATGTATTGTGGTATGTATCTGCCTTGTGTACGCAGTTTGGATTTACGCTGGAGGAGGTCATGCAGACAAATGTGGATAAACTGAAGGCTCGATTTCCAGAGGGATACAATCCTGAGCGAACTACTTTTCGAGAGGGTGATGCGGAGTGATGAATAAAATGTTAATTACCAGAGATCAAATAATACTAATAAGCCGATTAGTGCTATTATAAGCGCACCACAAAAGGTTCGAACTGTACTGTATTTATCTGATTTTTTATAGTTTTTAATAGTAAACCAAGCTATGAAAAAGCCAAAACTTATTAATGTAATTCCAATTAAATTTTGTGCCATTTTTGATTTGTAATTTAGAAGGAAAATATTTTTGGAGATAGCCATTTGCTTCGCTGACCCAAACAGGTAAATTATTAATTCTAGAAAGTAATTTATAAAAAAAAAGAAGCCCCGCAACACCTGCAAGGCTTCTCAAAAACAACTAATAAACTTTGTCCTTACGATTAGTACACTGTAACCTAATTTTCTTTATGTTTTGAACGTAGAATTTTTGTTCAAATCGAGTACTTAGGTTTTTCCTCATGTACCATTCATTGGTTTTTTAGAAAGAGTTTGCTCAAAAAAAATACGTTATATATTTAGCCTATGTGACGAATTAAGACTCTTAGTTATTGGCTTCCCTCCCGATGCGCTCGTCTTATCAACACTCCTTTATTAATTTGTCATGACTCTAACTGAACTAGGATTGACCCAATTCACCACATCATTCTCATAGTACAAATAAGCACAAGAAGCTGGCGACTCAAAATTACCCGGGATATCTGCTTTCAAATCCAGGTGAATTGTTCGCGTTTCATTGGCTTCTAAACCATTGAAGTAGAAAACAATTTTATCATCAATGATTTCATAATAGTCGATTAACTTCTTTTCCTGAATGTCTTTGAGTTGCCATGGTTGAGGGCTAAGCCCGGATGGAATCCCAATGATTGCAATTGGTGAAGCTTGTCCTTTTTCCGTGTTGTTTGATAAAGCCGTTGTCAATCGAAGCGTTTCTCCGTGTTGTACTTCTCCCCTCTTTAGATCTGTTTTTAAAGTAACTTTACAATCACTTTCTTGTACCTGCGGAAGTTTGGAGTGGTAGCTTAATTGTAACTCAAAAGGAATTGCTTTTTTACTATTCACAAATCTCACTTCTACGGTATGCTTACCTTCTGAAACGAATTTTCCAAGATCAGATAAAGCGATGGAATTCGATTGCTTCGTATTAAATTGAACGGATTGATCAATCACCTTCCCGTCCACTAATAGTTCAATTTTTCCTTGCAATACATCCTTGCTTTTAAAGTCTTCATATTCAATCAATGCTTTTAGTGAAAGCACCGTAGCTTGAGTTGAACCAAAACCGTATTGTGTTTTCGATTTGGCAATAGTTGTAATGGCTCGCTCCAATTCAAATAATGAAACGTGATTAGATTTCATCATGGCTAGACTAACGAGAGCAGTAGTTTCAAGCATTAGATTTTTTCCCTTTGATCTTGTAACCGATGCCGTTTTTCCTATAAAGGAACCATCTTTCTCTTGCGTTTTTAGTAATATTTCTAAAAGTGATTCAGCACGCTTATCTTTTGCTTTAAATAATGCATTGCATACAAGTCCCATGATATAAGGGTCTTCTGTTGTTAATGCATCGGAATAAGACTTTTCAATCTCCAAGCCTATTTTTGAAGCATAGCCTGCTTCGCATAATGCCCATACAATATAAGCATCTCGAATTTCTGAAGTACCTAACCAAGAGTGCAGTCCTGCGTTTGATATTTTCCAACTACCATTTTCATCTTTACGACCTAACAACCATTTTGCAGTTCTATCTAACATTTTCTTATCAACTGGATAAACCGATTTCATATCTGTGAACTCCAAGAGTCCGTAAGCAGTTAACGCTTCATGAGCAGGTGGATGGCCGAACCATTCAAAACCACCTCCTTTTACTTCGTATCCGATGAGCCGTTTGTAGCCAGACTCCAAGTAGGATTTTGCTTTTGATTGAATTTTAGTATTAAAATTATTTGGATGATTTTTCATGTATTGCATCACCATGATGTTAGGGTAGTTGGAACTACTGGTTTGTTCAAAACATCCACCTGGTTGTCTGAGCATCCGTTCCAAGCTTGACATCACTTCTGAGAGTACTGAAGGATGCGCATCCAATCTCATATTAATAGATCCTTTTCGAGGTGCTTTGATGTCTAGATCAAATACATTTAAAGTGTCACCGCCTGTAAACATTTCGTAAATTGGATAACCAGAGGATTGTATGGTGATCTTTTTAGTAAATGCATCTCCGAAGCCGGAAGATTTAAAAGAGACTTCAATTTTGTCCTCAAATTTGTCTTTTGTACAGTCGGGTGTAACTTCATAAGTTGGGTACACGCTTCGACTTTCACCTGCAAGTAAAATGTACTGGGAGTCAACTTCTTTTAATTGTTTAAAGCAACTTGGAACAATAATGTTAAGTTGGCCTTCAATAGTCTCCTCTGTATTATTTGTTAAGATAATTGGTAGGCGAACTTCATCACCAACCAGAAAAGAGGTAGGCGCTTTTGCGCTAAGCGAAAATGGCATTTGTGTATAATACTTGTGCTCGGTAGCTCCTACTAGGCCACTGTTAGAAAAGCCTTCAATAGTTGTGGTGAAAGTAGTGAGGTCATCCGAATTCCAGAATTCTAGTTTAGCAGTTCCATCTTCATCTGTAGTAATATTTGGATTCCAGTAGATCGTTGACCTGAAATCACTTCTTTGATCAACGACTTGCTTTGTCTCATATTTTGGTGCATAAAAAGTTCTAGTTGGTGTATAATTTGATTGTTGATATTTACCAGGATATCCAAATTCAATTGGGATGGAATACCAACTCGCGACGCTGCGTCCATTTAGCTTTGCTGGTCGCCATTTTTTAGGTTTAATGTCGTTTATAGCAGATGTAATGCTATTTCGAACATAGTAGTTGTAGCCTGAAGTTTCGAAATGAATGTTGACATCGCCAGACTGACCATTACGATCTACATAAAAATGAATGACTGCATTTCCAGAGTACATCTTACCGTGTTTATATGCTTTCTCGATGGCGGTTTCAATACGTTCCATTAATTTATTGTCAGAGCAAGCTTGACATTCATCGGGATCCATTATTTTTTCACATTCTTTTGATTTCAGTTGGGGACGCTGATCTACTAGTCGGTAAATGTTCTTCGGGGTTTTCTTATACTTTTTATGTTTTGAATATCGATAATTATTTCCGACAAAATTATTAGCCCCTTCTCCAGTATTTTGAAAACCTCCATCGCCTAATCCAAGACCATATCCTTGATCATCGCCATCATAGTCTATATACCCCATTAGGTTTGTATTGCGTTTACCATCAAACTTTGATTGGGGATTGTATCGTTTTTTTGCTCTTAAGTCAAGTGATAAACCTCCTCCATACATGGCAGGTATTCCGCCAGTTAATACAGCTATCTGTTCGATGTCAGTACTTTGAATGGCATTGGCATTTACTCGAATGCCATCTACATAAACATCCGTTGCATTACTGCGAGAACCTCGTACATTAATGGCGTCTCCTTCATCGAGCTGGCTCATCCCAGCTACAGATGAAGCTAAAGCCCCAATGTTTTTGGTGGGTAATTTGGCAATTTCTTCCGCTGTTTTTATGCCGCCTTGAGTAGTATTGTCTTGTTGGATTAGCGGAACCTTGAACTCTGTAATAATAATTTCGTCAAGACTGACTCCACCACCTCGAACTGCAATCCTTGATTTTTGAAAAACAAGTTCATGAACTGGAGGAGTGTTTTGCTTGCTTACTGCTTTTAAGTCATTTTTTGCGCTAAGCCATTCGTTGTTGGATTGCTCCATTTCTTTATTGAATTGTGAAACGTATATTTCTGTTGGATCAGTGCTTGATTTTAGCTTTCGACTAATGTTTATGTTGGTCCCTGCCCAAACTCGAACTCGTTCGACTTGATGAGATCTATAGCCAGGGTGATTTAGACGAAGCGTGTATTCACCTGCAGGTATATTGTTGAATGCATATTCATTTTGTTTTTGAAAAACCCTACCTGTCCATCGCTGGCCCTCGTCATCAAAAAGAGTTGCATAAGCAGCAGATGCTTTTGTGCGATTTGGAAGTAATATTTTACCAGATATTGTCCCATAGCCTTCTGGTTGAATGATGAAGAAATCTTGTTTGTATTCTGAAACGGATTTTATGATAGAAGCTCTACCTGTAGATTCAATTTTAATTCTGTTTCCGATATGAGTAAATGGAAATCCTTTTAGTTTGAAATCTCCAAATTCGTTACTTGTAGTATGGGAATCATGTCCTATCGCAGATATTCTGGCATTGACAATCGGTTCACCACATTCGTTTACTATTTTTCCTCCAATAAATGCTTCTTCCTTTTTGAAGGTGTAAGCAATTGGTTCTTCTTTCTGGATTTCTTTCCAGTCAAATCGTCTCCATCCATGCGTTTGCATTAATAAATCAAGTCCGACAATCGCTTTGGCTTCATCCTTTTTAAAATAGAAATCAGGTTCTTCAATTTTTCCTTTTAGTTCACTCTCCAGAAATATTTTGGCAAAAATATGTCCCTGTTTATCATCAGCAAAAGTAAGGAGTTTGCTATCTGCGACTGAAAGTGAAAAGTTACCGGCTACGGGATGACCTTCTTGATCACTTATGTTGATATCCATTACTACCTTTTCTCGTGGAGCATATTTTTCTTTGTCGGTTTTTACCGAAATGTTTAGATGCTTATTTGGATTGACAAAAACTAATCGTTCACAATGTGCTTGGCCTTTAGAGTCAAAGAGTGTCAGCTTTGAAATTCCCATTGGGAAATCTTTGATTGGAATACTAATCGTTGTTTCCTTGTCAATCATAAATGTTTTTGAAAAAGGAATGAAGTCATTGTTTTGAGCAACTAGATGCAATTCGGTATATCGAGTAGATTGAATGCTTACTTTAATTTGTTCATCATCTTGTGATAAAACATGGAGGTTGTAACCTCGAGGCTTTACAATTGGAATGTAATATTTTTTAGCAATGCCTTCTGGCTTGGTAATTTTAGCGTAGTATTTTACATTTCGATCAGGGTAGAAATTTAAATTTCCCATTCCTTGATGAAAGCTTTTGAAAGCATAAAGTTCCTCCCCAGAAGCGTTATAAATAGCCCCCTCAATATCAGCAGGTTTGCCAAATTCATTTAAAGCTTTGAATGCTAATTTAGTTTTTAGACCAGCAATCAGATCGCCCCCTTCCGGAAAAAATTGTAGATCAATATCATTCAAAACAATTGGAATTGATCTTGAAATTGATTCAGCTACACCTTTATGTGGGATAATCACCTGAAGTAATGCATCGTTTGAATTGAGTTTTTTGGGGAGTTTAAATTGTATGCTTGCTTTACCATCAAAGTCGGCACTTTCTTTTCGACGAAGTACTTCTTTTCCTTCCACTTGAACGATGAATTCATATTTTGCATAACGCAAAGGAAGGTTGTCTAAACTTTCTAAAGAGAGATTTGCTATAGCTTGATCTCCTGCACCATAAGCCTTTCTTTCAAAGTCTAGTTTCATATTTAAGTTAGGTAATACCACCTTTTGAACTTGTACATCTCGTACAAAAGTAGTTTGGGAATTCTTTTGCCAAGAAGTATATGCCTTTATTTTATAAATCCCACCTACATCCTCAGAAATGGGAAATACACCTGATCCTAAGCCATTCGTTGCCATCAGCTTTTGTCGTCCAATGACAGATCCTTTTGGATTAATCAATTCGACATATACGATGTCGCTGATGTCAGTTTGGGTGAGGCCATTTGCATTTCGAATGTATGCCTTAAACCAAATGTGTTCCCCCGGTTGATAGAAATTTCGATCTAGCTGCACATATACTTTCTCACTTTGCACTTGTTGGCTATGCAGCTTGAGTTGTGTTAGCAAGTTAATTACAAACGGATGGTGTTGTGTTTTTACAAGAGTAAAAGCAAAACTAGAAAAGAGTAATGCTACGATTGTTAGGTGGGCAGCCCTTTTTGTGATTAAATTTTTCATACATGCAGATTTAAATTTTGAGCTAATTATTTCAAATCTAATGTGCAGTATTAAAAACTAAGATCGAAGCTGTAAGTAGTGAATGCTTGTTTTGGCTGGGTGAATGGTACGTTTGGTGCTGCTCTTATTATCTAGCGATTTTCAATCAGGGTGATGTGAGGAATTATATGTATTTCTTTTAGCCTTGCATGATGCTGAAAACTTCGGAGCTGTTTCATTTGAAGCCTGAAGGGAAAATCACCAAGGTTCAAATGAAACAGTTCTCTAAGCTAACTCAGAACTCAGATTAAAAATCAATCATAACAGCGATAGCGATAAAAATCGCAGAGATCCCCATAAGAATCAAAAACAAAGGGCCAATAAATTTCAACCAGCGATCGTAGGGGATTTTGGCTAAACCAAGCATTGCCATCAAAACACCAGAGGTCGGTATAATGACATTGGAAAAACCATCACCACAAGTAAATGCAAAAACAGCAGTTTGTCGAGACAAGCCAAGTACATCAGAAAGTGGTGCCATCAATGGCATGGTAGCAGCTGCTTGACCGGAACCAGAGGGAATAAAAAAGTTAAGTAATGATTGGAATACCAGCATGCCTTCTGCAGCCACCAGTTTTGGGAAATCTTGCAAAACACTTGCAGCGCCATAAATGAGTGTATCCATGATTTGGCCATCCATCAACACGATTTGTATACCTTTGGCGAAACCAACTACTAGTGCAGCGATGACCATTTCTTCGGCACCTTTTGCGAAAGCTTTAACTGTCTCGTCAATTGTCAGTCCAGCTATCCATGCTGCAATCAATCCCATAAAGATAAAACCACCCGCCATTTCCGCTAGCCACCAACCTTGCGTTTGTGTAGCATAGAGTATAGAGCCAAAGATGACAATACAAATGAGCACCACGGCTAGATGCGCTTTACGTAAAGGAATGCGCTCCACATCTAAATCTTTCGCAGAATATTCAATATCTGCTAACAAAGATTTGGAAGGATCGTTTTTAACTTTTGTTCCATAGCGAATTACATAAATCAAAGTAGCTGTCATTATGCAAGCGAAAAATACTAACCTAAAACCGATTCCACTTCCAATCGGAACCTCCGCAATTCCTTGAGCAATTTGGACAGTAAAGGGGTTGGTCGTAGCTGCCGCAAATCCTACATCAGCAGCAAGCATCACAAGCGCTAGACCAAAAATTCGATCGTAGCCCATTTGAGAGGAGACATATAAAAACACCGGGACTAATGGGATTAGTTCCTCCCCCATTCCTATCGTTGATCCGCCAATGGCAATGCAGACCATCATAATAACGATGAGCACAATTCCTGAATTGGCAAACTTATCCAACATTTTTTGGATGACGGCCGTGATGGTTCCTGTTTTTTGAATTACATTAAAGATGCCACCAACAATGAAAATGAAAAATATAATGTCAGCGGCGCCTTCTAATCCACGTGGGATTGCCGATAGGAATTTAAGCAAACTTACGGGTGAGGCTTTGCCCTCTTGATCATCTCCAATCAATGCACCTTTAAGGCTGTAGTGTTTTTCGATACTCTTGAAAGTGTTCGGAACCACCATTGTTCTAGTCAGTTTATTGACCGTTCTTTCTTCTCGTTGGTAATTTCCAGAAGGAACTAGGTAGGTCATAATCGAACTAAAAAGGATGACGCTCATGAGGAGTACGAATACATGAGGAACTTTGATTCGCTGGATGAATGACTTTTTCAAGGTATTGGATTTTCGTTAATGATAATGCTAATATAGCTTATTGAATTGCAATTCCAATGATAATGACAATTTCAGTATAAGGATAGTATGGCTATTGACTCAACTTTCGATGTTTGGTAAACGTGTCCTAATATTTAAAACAAGTTCTATGAATCATTATTTTTTTTGAAAAAAAAATTATTTTATTAATTTAGCTATTCAAAATTTTTTACTAAATTTCCTTCATGATTTCCTTTACAACTGTCCAATCTGAAAATGATTTATTAGGAATTCTAGATTTGCAACAAGCAAATCTGGAAAGTAATATTTCTGAGGAAGAATTGAAGCAAGAGGGTTTTGTAACCGTTCAACATGATTTTGATTTGCTTAGCGCAATGAACGATCCTTATCCACATGTCATTGCAAAAGATGAGGATGAAGTGATTGCTTATACTTTGGTGATGTTGCCTTCTTTCGGAAACGCTATTCCAGTTCTTGTTCCGATGTTTGAGCAAATCAATTCGATGATTTTTGAAGATGAGAAATTAGCTGAAGCTAAATACTTTGTGATGGGACAAGTGTGTATTGCAAAAGGATATCGAGGTAGAGGAATTTTTTCGGGGCTTTATGAAAAAATGAAAGTGGAAATGGGTAGCGATTTTGATTATGTGATCACAGAAATTGCGGCAAGGAATACACGATCTTTGCGTGCTCATGAGAAGCTTGGGTTTGTAGTTTTGAAAACCTATGTGGATACTAATGGAGAGGAATGGCTTGTGGTGTTATTAAAAATCTGAATTGGAATTATGATAAGTTCTAATGCGGAGAAATAGTTTTGTGAAACCCTATGTAATTCGGGAGTAAAAAGAAATCATTCACATCCTATATCTTAAGTTATTCCAATTCCAACTTATCACTCTTTTAGTCCCCAAACCCAGCGTCCAGAAGTATTGAAATAACCAATCTTATCTCCCTGTTCTATTCTGAATAAACCTTCTCCAACATAAGAAATGTATTCATACTCGGGTTGGATAATCAATTCACCCTTTAAGTTTGTAAGACCATTAAATCGTTTAATGCCTACCTTTGCATAACCACCTTCGAAAGATTCAATACGATCATATTTTGGAGGTATTATCTCAATTCCTTTTTGGTTGATCACTCCCCATCGGCCTTTACTTTGAACTACGGCAACACCATGTTTAAAGCTACCAGCTGTTTGGTAATAACCATCCGACATGTCTGCTTCTTGAGTAATGTAATAGAATCGGGCATTTTTGTCGCGAACCAAACCACGGCCATCACTAAAGTCAAGGATTCGATCCAATGTAGGTTCAATAATGAAATTACCAAGGGTGTCAATAATACCTCCTTGTCTGTAACCTCGATAAACCACGGCCTTACCTTCATCAAAGTCAAGACATTTTGAAAACTCAAGTTCTACCACTTCTCTACCCTCTTTGTCAATATAACCACATTGGCCATCGCGCTGCACTGCGGCACGGCCATTTGAGAATTCAGAAACCTTGGAATAAGTATCATCTATCACTAACTCGCCTTTAGAATTGATGAAGCCATAGCCATCTCTATACTTTACAGCGGCAAGACCTTCTTTAAATGGTCGGATAGATCGGAAGTTTTGTTTAGTAATGAGGTTTCCCGATTTGTTGACTAAGCCATATCGGATTCGATCATTCCCATATCGTGCAATGGCAACATCATACTCATTGAAAGAATCGATGTTGGTGAATTTTGGTTTTTGTACGAAATCACCTGCTCTATTGATTAAACCAAATTTGCCATTGACTACAACACGAGCGACGTCTCCTTCAAAGTCAAAAGCTTTGTCGAAGTCAGGAGGGATTACCATCTTGCCTTCTGTGTTGATGTAACCGGTTCCTTTGTAGGTGTATGCCCAGGCAAGCCCATCTTTAAAGTTTCCTAGTCGACGGAATTTAAACTCAATTTGAGTATCCCCATTTTGGTCAATGAATCCCCATTTTCGACTTGTCTTTACAGAAGCAAGTCCATCGTGAAAGTTGTTTACTTTTTTGAAACGAGGAGGAATAACTTCCTGTCCGTCAAGGTTGACAAAGCCCCAAATTCCATTTCGATTAACTGCTAGTCGGCCTTCACGGAAGGCTCCGATTTTGTCGTATTTTAGGTTGACTGTAACTTGGCCGAGTGTATCAATCAGTCCAAATTTTTGATTATTGTTGTAGATGCGAAGAATTTCATTGTTGGTACTTTCCATAAAATGAAGACCGTCGTATTCACAAGGAATTAGAGATTTTCCTTTGGTACTAATCAATCCCCATTTGTTATCTAAACTTACAATCCCTACTTCATTGACGAAGTTTCTAGCGAAAGAATATTGTGGTTCAACAACTACGGCACCTGTGGTGTCTACATATCCCCAGGTACAATCTTCGCAAATTATTTGTGCTTCTGTTTCAAACTCTTGGTCGTAGAGTGTATAATCCAACAGTGAGTTTGCGGCAATCATTTCATTCAATGCGATATCTAAATTGCCCAGTCCGCGTTCCTTGTCTTTTCGTTTAGTAGAACCAGATATTCTTCCTCTTTTGCTCATCCGTGCAAGGCCGTTATGGAATTCTCCGATGTAAGCATATCCTTTTTCCATAACCAAACCAATCGGGTCTCTACTGACCAATCCATATCTACCATTTTCATCCAGACAACGAGCTACACGACTACCGTTGTCAAAATCCTTCAGTCTAATGTCCCATAGATTGACAGAAGTCACTAAGAGTCCTACTTCGTTGTTGACAATACCATGGACACTTTCAAAGCGATAAGAAGTTCGTTCGTAGTCAAAGTAACCTAATTTTTCGAGTCCCACTATTGTAAATCCTAGTTCCTTTTCAACTTGAATGTTATGGAAAGAAGGTTCTATTTGAATGGAACCATCGTCAAGTCTGCGAAGACCAAATTTTCTAGCACGACCTGAATAATACCATTCGAAGTTATCTAAGATATTTGGATTGATTCTATCTTGTAGAGTCCAAGTACGGCGAGCGGTTCTGCTATCACCTCCTATTTTTATGGTGATTAATTCTTCAAAAGAATTTTCATCTTGGATAATACCTTCTTCGTCAAAATAGAAGATACTAAATTCTTTACCTTTTAATGCTTTGGCTTGACCCTCTGCGATTTCAATTTTATCCCATTCAGGATCAACTGCTTTTTCTAATGCGCCATCAAGAAGGCCTAGTAATCCATTTTGTTTGTAAATGATGATTCGTTCCTTAGGTGGTGCAATATATTCGAATTCGAAAGGCAAGATATTTTCGTCATTATATCCAACAATCCCCCAAAGGTTGGTTTTCTTTGCTCTAAATCGATCACCATCAAAAGTGCTGATTTCTTCATAAAGCAATGGCAAAACCAAGTTGCCTTTTAAGTCAAGTAAACCTAATTTTTGATCTTTTCTTGCTAAGGCAAAATCATTAGAAAAAGAATAGTAATCATCATATTCTCCATCTGTAACAATGGCTACTTCAGGAATCGAAAATAAGTATCGTTTTTTGTTACGAGTAAGCGAGATGAAATTCGTAGCTACTTTTTTAAAGTCATCATAGTTGGAAGGGATCACTTCACGCCCGGTGTGGTCAACTGCTCCCCAACTCTTTTCAATTTGATAGAAGAACAGGCTATCATTGTAAATTCTAATATCATCGCAAAGAGGTTCAAGGATGACTTTGCCAGATAGGCTTATGAGTCCAAAGTTGTCTTTAACTCTTGTTTTAAAATACTTTTCTTTTTCCAGTTTTATCTCGTCGTATTTTGGAGAACAAATTTTTTGACCATTGATATCTGCTATTCCCCATTTTTTACCTTTCATGAATCCAAGAAAGCGACCTTCCCAAACATAGACTTTTTCATATCCTTTTTCCAAAACGATCTCGCCGTCAATGTTTAAAACCATCCATTCCATATCATCCATCACTGCGATGAGGATGGAGTCAAGAATTTTGATGTCGTCGTATTGTGGGGAAACAATTTCATTGCCTAGATAATCGATCATTCCTACAGCTCCCTGTTTCTGCATTACAGCATATCCAAAGCGTTTAAACTCTCCAATTCCGTCATAGTCAGGAGGAAGGATTAGTTTGCCTTCGGCATTCATGAGTCCCCACTTTTTATTCACTTTGACCGGAAAGGATCGCTGTGAAAAAAGTGAAAAAGTAAAAAGTAATAGAGAGATAGTGGTTATAAATCGCATATAAACAAGCTAAGAGACAGTTTTTCTGGAATATTTTGATTGGACAACAACTGTGTTAAAACGAACAAAGTCAAGCTATAGTATTTTCGTTCGCCTCCATAGTTGTAATGCAAATTCCGTAAAAAGGAACTAAAAAGATAATATTAATACAAAGATTATACTAGGTGATTGGATCTGTGAGGGCTCAAATATCTTAAATTTTCGTGTATTTCCTACCTTTCTCCTTAGATGTTATTATTAATGAAGATGGTCGGCTCGTAAATAAATGTAAGGCACATCACAAAACCTACAAATCTTGCAAAGAGAAATGTAGTTTTTCTCATAAAATCTCCCCAAATTAGCCGTTCAAATAAAAATAACATCTTTATGAAATCGACAAAAGGATTTGGTTCACTTTGCGTTAAGGAAATTAAGGATCAGCGTAGCACCCGTCCGCACCAACTTCCGATCTATCAAACGTCTTCTTTTGAATTCGAAAGTATAGATCAAGGGATTGATATTTTTAGTGGCAAAGCAAGCGGTCATTCTTACGGCAGATATGGGAATCCAACGATTGATACAGTGGCGACCAAGATAGCGATGCTCGAAACTTATGGCTTGGACATGGAAGCTTCTGCCGTTTTGTGCAGCTCGGGAATGTCTGCTATTTCAACACTATTAATGTCTTGTTTGCAAGCTGGTGATAAGTTGTTGACTCAAGGCAATCTCTATGGAGGAACGACTGAATTGTTGCTAAAGGTATTGGGACCACTAGGTATTGAAACGGTCATGACAGATTTGCAAGACATTGAAAAAGTTGAAACGATAGTAGCAGGTGATCCAAAGATAAAGATGATCTATTTTGAAACGCCAGCAAACCCCACACTTGCTTGTGTGGATATCGAGGCTTTGGCTCAAATTGCGAATAAGCATGGCATTAAAAGTGCGGTTGACTCCACATTTTGTACACCTTATTTGCAGCAACCTTTTGGCCTTGGAGTCGACTTTGTTATTCACTCTACAACAAAATATTTGAATGGGCATGGTAATTCAATTGCTGGTATCATCATAGGGAAAGATCTTGAATTGATGCATAAAAAAGTATGGGGAACCATGAAGCTGGCGGGTACGAATTGCAACCCTTTCGATGCTTGGTTGCTCAATAATGGTTTGAAGACCTTAGAAGTTAGAATGGATCGACATTGTAGTAATGCAATGGCAGTTGCAGTGTATCTCGAAGAGCATCCTAAAGTTAATCGTGTAAATTATAATGGCCTGCCCTCCCACCCTGATCACGAGCTTGCTAAAAAGCAAATGAGTCAATTCGGTGGCATGTTGAGCTTTGAACTGAATTCAGGTTTTAAAGGAGGAATGGATTTCATGAATAAAATCAAATTCTGTTCTCTTGCTCCTACCTTAGGCGATGTGGACACCCTCATTTTGCATCCAGCATCCAGCTCGCACGTCAATGTTGCTAAAGAAGTAAGAGAAAGAAATGGAATAACAGATGGTTTGGTTCGTTTGTCGATAGGAATAGAGAATGTAGCAGATATTATCGCTGATCTTGAGCAAGCACTTGGATAAGTTGGTATTATTGCCGTTTTTGAGGCCCGGATGCAATTAAACACATCATATAAACAAATTTTCTCTATCTCAGCACCAATCATGTTGGGCTCAGCGGTACAGAATGTGATAGCTTTGAGTGATAGTGTGTTTTTGTATCACTTGAGTGAAGTTGACTTTGCAGCTATTGGGTTTGTAAGTGTTTTCTATCTGATTGTGGCTGCAATTGGCTATGGATTTTCTAAAGGAGGCCAGATTATGATTGCTCGTCGGGCAGGAGAAGGTAATCCTCAAGAGGTTGGAAGAACCTTTTATGCGATGCTTTATTTCGAGTTGGGTTTGTCTATAGTCATGTTTCTCTTTATGTATTACGGTTGTCAATACTTCTTTGCGCTCTTTGTCAATTCCGATATTATTTACGAAAAAAGTCTAGAATATATCCATTACCGTTCCTTTGGTGTGTTTTTTAGCTATATGGGAGTGGCAATCATTGCCTTATATACAGGAATTGCACGTACGACCTTTATCGTCATTGATACCTTGATTCTTGCCGTTGTCAATATCATACTCAACTATGCGCTTATTTTCGGTCATTTCGGTTTGCCAGCCATGGGGATTGGAGGTGCTGCGGTTGCAAGTACCATTGCTGAAATAATTGCCTTTGTCATTTTTGTGATCTATATCTTCTTTGATGAGGAAGTGTGCGATTTCCATTTGTTTAAGTTTCCTAAGATTGATGTACCACTTATAAAAAAGCAATTGAGTATCTCAACTCCAATTGTAGCTCAAGCGGTGGTTGGATTGGGAAGTTGGTTTGTGTTCTTTGGAATTGTAGAAAACCTTGGGGAGCGTCAATTGGCCATTACTAATTTGGTGCGAATGGTCTACTTGTTTTTGTCGATTCCGTGTTGGGGATTCTCCTCGGGTATCAATACCATTGTAAGTAATCTAATTGGTCAACAAAAGCGACAGGCAGTGCAACCTATGATTTGGAAAACAGCGAAGTTGTGTTGGATGGTTACCATGGTATTGGCTTTGCCAGTAGTGATTTGGCCGGAACATATTTTGTATCCATTGTTGGGATCTGAGGATATGTCATTGATTACAGAAGCAAGGCCGACTTTTTATGTTTTGATGGGTATCCTTAGTCTGTTTTCGGTTGGAGGTGTATATTTTAATGGTTTGGCTGGGACGGGTGCAACTTATTATGGTTTGAAAATTCAATTTCTCTGCGCTGTGTTTTACATGGTTTATATTTATGTGGTAGTAGAATTTACCTATGGAGGATTAGAATGGGCCTGGGCAGGAGAGATTTTCTACTGGATTATTTTGTTGGGGCTAACCGTTTGGTATTTACGGACGAAGAAGTGGCATCTCTTGAAAGTGTAATCTTTTCAATTAGACGGGTAGTGTCAGTGGCGGTTTTCAATCGCGATTGAACGCAAACAGAAACGGCCACTGACACTTAGATTGTCGATCCAATTTTACTTTAACTTCGCAAGCGCATCCGACATTCTACGGATTGCTTCCTTTAATTGCTCGTCGGAAGCGGCATATGAAATTCGGAAACAATTGTCAGCTCCAAAAGCAGAACCAGATACAACTGCTACATAGGCATGGTTCAGTAAGTATTCACAAAAATCATCAGCATTATTGACAGTCATGTTGCCGTCGCTTTTTCCAAAGTAGGAAGAAATGTCTGGGAATATGTAGAATGCACCTTGAGGATTATTCGTTTTTACACCGGGTATTTCGTCCAAAAGTACTTTTACCAAGTCTCTTCGTTTTAAATAAGCGTCTCGCATCGCTGAAGTTGTACTGCGGTCACCATTGAGAGCAGCAGCAGCAGCAACTTGGCCAAAAGCCGTTGCTCCTGAAGTAACCTGACCTTGGATCTTGGTACAAGCACTAGCAACTATTTGAGGGGCACCGATGTATCCCAATCTCCAACCTGTCATAGCAAATCCTTTCGAAAAACCATTGACGGTGATCGTACGATCTTTGGCAGCTTCAAGAGCGCCAATACTTACATGCTTGCTAGAGAAATTGATGTATTCGTATATTTCATCTGCAATGATGAATATGTTTTCATGCTCAGCGATGACATTTGCCAAAGCTTCTAGCTCCTCTCGTTGGTAAACAGAACCTGTTGGGTTACATGGAGAAGAGAATAAGACAAATTTAGTTTTAGGTGTAATGGCAGCCTTGAGTTGGGCTGCAGTTACTTTGAAATCTTGTTCAATGCCGGCAGAAACGATTACTGGAGTTCCACCACCTAGCTTAATGATCTCATAGTAAGAAACCCAATATGGAGCCAATACAATCGCTTCATCACCTTCATTTAGCAAAGCCATGCTGAGGTTGTAGATGGATTGTTTAGCACCGTTAGATACTACAATTTGGCTGGGAGCATAATCCAAATCGTTTTCTGATTTGAACTTCTTTGAAATTGCTTCACGCAAAACTGGCAATCCAGGTACAGGTGTATATTTTGTAAATCCATCATTAAGTGCTTGTTTAGCAGCTTCTTTGATATGCTCAGGTGTGTCAAAGTCAGGTTCACCAAGGCTGAGACTGATTACATCATTGCCTTTTGCCCTTAACTCACGAGCCATTTGAGACATTTTAAGTGTTGCAGATTCAGACATTTTTAAGATGCGATCTGAGATTACGGAGGTTTTTGCAGGTGTCATACTTTTTCTATTAAAAATGAGCGGCTAAAATAATCTATTATTTTTGGTAAAACATTGATAAAGCGTCTATAATTTGCTTGAGAAACGTAACAAACAGTCTTTCTATACGGTAACAATGCCAAAGGTTTCTCTTTTCGTAAATAATCCTTCATAAATACAGGCTTATAAAAAGATTTTTTAATATTTGTCAATCGAATTGTAAACCGATTTCTGAAGGAAATAACCATTCATGAGTAAAAAGAAACAAAAGACCACAGTTTTGAAGAATAGTCCTGCAAAACATAAGTTTTCGGGCAAAATATCTTTAATCATTCCTTGTTACAATGAGAGCAAACGCATTGATAATCTGCTGAATACATTAAAGAGCTTCGATAAGAAGTGGAATCAGCCTCTGGAAATCATACTTGTAGATGATGGGAGTTCTGATGAATCAGTTAAATTACTCGATAAAAACTTCCCAGGGCAATTTTCTTCTAATGTCGATTTTCATCTGATTCCTCTCTCTAAGAACATTGGAAAAGGTGGTGCACTAAAAGCTGGTGTTGAAAAGGCTACGGGGGATTATGTATTGACCCTTGATGCAGATATGGCTACCAAACCAACTGCTTTGAATAATTGGTTGAATCAGCTTCCTGGAAAAGATTTTGATCCCAATCAAATCCTAATTGGATCCCGTGAGCATGAAGATTCTAAAGTTACTGGCCAACCTATGAGACGGGTGGCTGGATTGATTTTTAATTTCATGATTCAGTTGTTCACCAACATGAATTTGCGTGACACCCAATGTGGTTTTAAATTGTATCCTGCTGCAATTGCCAAACAACTTTTTGCTTCTCTTAAGACAAATGGTTGGGCACACGATGTGGAGCTGCTTTATCGAGCTAAAATGGAAGGTCACCGTATACAGTCGATGCCAATTACATGGACACATCAGAATGATTCAAAGATTTCATTGGTTTCGGATAGCATCAAAATGTTTGGTCAAATTCTGATGATATCAATTGCCTTGAATTGGAATTATTTTATAGTAGAACCATTTAAGAAGTGGAATGCTGGAACAGGTGAATCTCCTATTTTTAGATTCTTGTTTTTAGCACTTTCTATATTTCTACTTTTTTTGATGCCGACTATAAGTTCTGATTATGGCATTACTGGGGATGAACTGGTTCAAAAAACTTATGGAGAAAAGGTATACGCTTATTACCAGACGGATGGAGAAGATAAATCTGCTTTGGATTATAAAAATCTTTACTACTATGGTGGCTTGTTTGATTATACTGCTGCTTGGTTAAATGATAAATTCCCCAATGCAGATGAGTATAATATTCGCCATTGGTTAAACGCACTTTTTGGCTTTATTATGATTTTCTTTACAGGCCTTTTGGCAAAAGAAATAAGTGGAAGTTGGCGAGTCGCATTTATCGCATTGTTGTTCATTGCTTTGTCACCTAGGATTTTTGGACACTCCATGAACAATCCCAAAGATATTCCTTTCGCGGCCGCCTATGCCTTTACTTTGCTTTACTTGATTCGCTTCTTAAAGCAATTGCCCCGGCCAGGGACGAAGACCATACTGATGTTGATCATTGGTGTTTCAGCTGCAATAAATGTGCGTGTAGGTGGTATACTTTTGATTGCTTATCTCGGATTGTTTACTGGACTATCCTATTTATTCAGAAATGATTTAAAACCGAAATTAAGAGACTTTCCGCATCTTGCAAAAATTGTAGGGATTGGATTGTTAGTCGCTATTGGTGGTTACTTTGGCGGTTTACTTTTTTGGCCATATGGTGCTCAAGCTCCTTTCAAAAATCCACTAACAGCTTTGAGCGAAATGTCTAATTTTTCGACTAGTATCCGAATGCTTTTTGAAGGAAAACATTTGTGGTCGGATGAGTTGCCCTGGTATTATATTCCAAAATACATTTCTATTTGTACCCCAATCGTGATCTTGATTGGTGGGTTATTGTTTTTGGGTTTTGTTTTTACAAAATTCAATACACAGAAACGTTTACCATTGTTACTATTGGCTTTTGCAGGGGTTTTCCCTATCGCTTATGCGGTATTGAAGCAATCAAGTCTTTACGATGGAATGCGTCACTTCTTATTTGTTTATCCTGTACTGGTTGTTGTTGCCGCTTGGGGTTGGAATCAGCTGATCAATTTCAAACCACTTCCTGCCTTTAAGTATGGAATGGGTGTATTAATGGCTGTCTTATTGGCGATGCCACTGAAGGCAATGATTGATCAACATCCATATCAATATGTTTATTTCAATGAACTTTCAGGTGGTTTAGAACATGCTTATACCAATTATGAGATGGACTATTGGATGAATTCCATCAAAGGAATGTGTGAATGGTTGGCAGAAAATGATGAACGTTTGAAGCGAGGTGAAAAAGTATCTGTTATTACCAACTGTTCTGATCCTGCGATTTTTTATATGAAAAAGCTAGCTCCTAGTTGTAAGATTTATTACAGTCGGTACTATGATCGTTTAAAGAAGTATCCAGCAGATTACTACATGTTTATTCCTCGTTTTGTCAATGAAGGACACATTGACTCCGGCGTTTGGCCACCAGCCAATATAGTTTACGAAGAAAAAGTAAACGGTGTAACAATTGGAGCTATTTCAAAAAGGGAATCTCCTGTTGAACGGCAGGCAGCGGAGGCAGAACAAGCGAAAAACTTTACAGAAGCCATTCGTTTGTACAATCAGGAACTGGCTCAGCGTCCTAAAAACGAAGCTGCATTGACCGGCTTGATTAAGACTTACCAGCAAACACAAGATTGGCCAAATATGAAGGCGACTCTGGATAAATTACTACCTCTTGGAGATTCATACAATACGGCACATTATTATTATGGAATTTATTACCTCAATACCGCTGATCCTCAAAATGCAAAAGCCTCATTAGAAAAAGCGGTTGATTTGAATTATAAAAATTCAGCTGCCCATTATTTTCTTTCTAGCATATATGCACAAGAAGGAAATCATGCCAAGGTGGTTGATGCGATTACCCTCTATGACGATACAGGTGGAAACATTGCACAGGCTTATGCTAGCGGTGCAAACTCTGCAAACAAAATTGGAGAGAGGGCTTTGGCTTTATACTTCCAGGCAAAGAAAGCATATTTTGAAAAAGACTATCAAGGTTCGTTTAGTCTGGTAAAACAATCGCTAAATATAGACCCGGATTTCGAACCAGCGGTAAAATTAAACAAGGTTTACGAAGATTCTCAAAAGCAAAACTAACCCATGGATTTAAAAGAATTAGAAAGTGGTGTTGATCAATCAACGCATTGGTATTATCAATCAAAGAAAGTGCCTTTGTTTCGATATTTCAAACAATTGCTAAAAGAGCAAAACAAGAAAATGACGGTGATCGATTTTGGTTCTGGTTCTGGTTTTTTTGCTTATGAATTGTGGGCAGCTTTCCCAGAGTATATCGAAGATGTCTTGTTGATTGATATCGGATACTCCGAAGATGAATTGGAAGAGACAAAACATCTTCCGGTTAAGAAATTGCACTATATTCCAGAAGGTATCGATGATTGTGTGGTGATTATGATGGATGTATTGGAGCACATCGAAAATGATGATGCGATCATAAAAGATATTAAAAGACGTGTTGGAGAAAATGCACATTACTTCATTACAGTACCTGCATTTATGAGCGTTTGGTCTACACACGATGTTTATTTGGGACATTTTCGTAGATATACCATTCCGATGTTAAGTGCCTTGATGACTAACAATAAATGTGCTATTTCGCAGCGCTATTATATTTTTGCTTCAATTTTTCCATTGGTTTGGCTCGTGCGCCGTTTGAAGCGAAATGATGAGAATATGGAAGCTCCGGAGTCCTCTGATATGGCGCCACTACCTGGTACTGTCAATTGGTTACTCCGTCAATACAATTCTTTTGAGATGAATTTTCGAAAGATGAACAAGCTATTTGGTTTGACCTGTGTTGCCGAAGGGAAATTGAATTAAGTGAGCTGCTGCAAACTATGGAAAACTACTTCAAACTGCAATACAAACGAAACCATCGGATGCTGTCCGACTTTGGCTTAAACCCATGGTTGACTTATATCTTTGGAGCCATTTTCTTTGTTGTGTTTTCTAAAATGCTGTTTATTAAGTTTACATGGGCTCGATATCTTTTTCCAGTGATGGCACTTTTTTTTGTTTTCAATATTGGAACACTAGAGCGCAACGATTTTTTGAAAAATAGCTTTACCAAAAATAAATATCAACAGATTCGGTTGCTTGAAAACGGACTGATTGTATTGCCTTTTGTATTATTTGAGTTTTTTGAACATGATTTTTTGCTTGGAGTATTGACTCTTTTAGTTGCTATTTTACTTTCCTTTTTCAATACAAAACATCAATCAGGATTTGTCCTCCCTACCCCATTTTTCAAAAATCCATTTGAATTTATTATTGGCTTTCGCAAAAGCTATTTTTTATTCCTTGGATTGTATGTGCTGACCTATATTTCCATAAGTGTGGGCAATTTCAATCTGGGCGTTTTTGCTTTGGTCGTACTCTTCTTGATTTGTATGGCATACTATACTTTTATGGAACCTTTATTTTATGTCTGGGTGAATTCATTTAGTATTTTCAATTTTTTGAAAAACAAAATTACTGTTGGATTAGCCTATAGTTTTCTTTTGAGTCTGCCTGTTTTAATTGCTTTGCTAATCGCATTTTCAGAGAACTGGCATATCGTCCTAATTTTAGAAATTGTCGGATTGGCATATGTTTTAATGGGCCTTGTAGCCAAATATGCCTACTACCCTAGTGAACTTACGCTAATTCCTGCTATCATGGTCGCATTCAGTATTTTTGCTCCGCCCTTGATGTTGGCAACAATTCCTTACTTTTATTTCAAATCCAAAAACAACCTTTTACTCTATAAATGATCGAAATCAAAGATTTACATAAGTCCTATGGTAAGAAGGAAGTCTTGAAAGGGATCAATCTGAGTTTTGAACGAGGAAAGGTGAATGGTATAGTTGGAGAAAACGGAGCAGGTAAAACTACTTTGTTTAGGTCCTTTGCTGGATTAGAATCCTATGATGGACTTATAGCCTTTGAAGAAGGCTTGTCAAAAGATAGCATCGGTTTTCTTCCCACCACACCATACATGCTTTCTAAGATAACGGGACTCGAGTATCTCCAACTACTTTGTAAGGCCAGAAACATAAAAATAGGAAACATAGAAGAACAAAATCCTTTTGAACTACCCTTAAACGAATTTGCTGATCAGTATTCCACTGGTATGAAAAAGAAATTAGCGCTTACCGCAATATTCTTTCAAAAAAATGAAGTATTCCTGTTTGATGAACCCTTCAATGGACTCGACCTTCAAAGCAATATGTTGCTAAAAGATATTATTTTAAAACTTCGGAGTTTGAATAAGATTATTATCGTTTCTTCTCACATCTTTTCCGCATTAGGAGAGATTTGTGATCAAATGCATCACTTAAAGGGTGGACTTATTATTGATAGTGCTTTTAAATCCGATTTTTCCAGAATCGAAAACAATATGAGAAACGATGATTTCCGAAAACGAATTGATCGTCTAAACCTAGCTTAGGTTTTGCTCATTTATTTTAACTTTGCGCACCAGTTTTAATATTCTGGTCAAACCTGCTAAATAAAACGTTTATGAAAGATAAATTAAGTCAACTGCAATCCAAGATAGACAAAGCTCAACTGGGTGGTGGTCAAGCAAGAATAGACAAACAACATGCTAAGGGGAAATTGACAGCGAGAGAACGTGTTCATTTCCTGTTAGATGAAGGCTCATTCGAAGAAATTGGAATGTTAGTTACTCATAGAAGTACTGACTTTGGAATGGAAAAACAGCAATTTTACAGCGACGGTGTAATCACTGGCTACGGAACGGTAGACAATCGACTCGTCTTCGTTTTTGCTCAGGACTTCACTGTTTTTGGTGGTTCCTTATCAGAAACACATGCAGAGAAAATTTGCAAAATCATGGATTTAGCAGCGAAGAACGGTGCTCCGGTTATCGGTTTAAACGATTCAGGTGGCGCACGGATTCAAGAAGGTGTAAAATCACTCGGTGGCTACGCAGATATCTTTTACCGCAACACTAAATTTTCTGGTGTCATTCCACAAATTTCAGCGATCATGGGGCCTTGTGCCGGAGGTGCAGTTTACTCCCCTGCTATCACTGACTTTACCATCATGGTGGAAGGAACTTCCTATATGTTTGTGACTGGCCCCAATGTTGTAAAAACGGTTACAAATGAAGAAGTAAGTGCAGAAGAGTTAGGTGGTGCTTCAGCTCACTCCACCAAATCCGGAGTGACACACCTCACAGCTACCAACGATATTGATTGTATCAACCAGTTGAAAAAATTATTAAGCTTTGTTCCACAAAATTGCGAGGAAAAAGCGCCGAGTTTGCCTTACGAAGTTAGCGATGAGCTTCGCCCTCAACTTGGGAAAATACTCCCACCAGTTATTTCACAACCTTATGATATTCGTGAAGTAATTGATGGCATAATGGACGAAGATTCCTTTTTTGAAATTCATAAAGATTATGCGGGAAACATTGTAGTTGGTTTTGCACGTCTTGCTGGTCGTTCAGTGGGTATAGTTGCCAATCAACCGATGAATATGGCAGGTGTTTTAGACGTTAATAGTTCAAAGAAAGGTGCACGATTTGTTCGTTTTTGTGATTGCTTTAATATCCCATTATTAGTGTTGGTTGATGTACCCGGATTCTTGCCAGGTACCGATCAGGAATGGAATGCGATCATTACCAATGGCGCCAAATTGCTTTACGCATTTAGCGAAGCTACCGTTCCTAGAGTAACACTGATAACACGAAAGGCATACGGTGGAGCTTATGATGTAATGAACTCAAAACACATCGGTGCAGATCTTAACTTGGCTTGGCCTTCTGCTGAAATTGCAGTAATGGGCGCAAAGGGCGCGAGTGAAATCATTTTCCGAAAGGAAATAACAGCTGCTGATGACCCTGCAGCCATGCTAAAAGAAAAAGAATTGGAATATGCTGAGAAATTTGCCAATCCTTTTAGTGCGACGGAAAGAGGATTTATTGATGAAGTAATCCTTCCAGAACAATCAAGAAGAAAGTTAATTAAGGCATTTGCAATGCTTGAAAATAAAGTGGATCATCTTCCTAAAAAGAAGCATGGTAATATGCCTTTGTAGGAAAAAAGACGAAAGCCCGAAGACAGAAGACTGGACTTGCCTACTGGGGCCGATTCAGTTTTCCATCTTTCGCCTTCGGACTTATATAGTTCGCTCTAAAATAACATCAGCATTACTGAATCATTGGTCTTTAGAATTCGTTTAACACACAAAATTAAAAATGGCTAAAATTAAGAAATCTAAGAAAGATAAGAAAGCTCAAGCAGTTGCTGAGCCAGTTGTGGCAACACTTGCAAAAACCGAAATCAACTACAAAGAAGTAGATAAGTTTGATCGTTATCCAGATGTATTTAAATTATATAAAGGAGGAGCTGCTCGCTTGGTTAGTCAAACTAAAAAACAATTCGTTTTTGCAAGTGAAGGCAACGTTAGTTTGCAAGTAACTGTGCTGACTAATCGTATCATTCGTTTCCGATATAATTTACTAAAATATTGGCCAAAAGATTTTTCTTATGCCATTCATAAAGATTACAAACGATCGAAGGTAAATCTATCTTTTGTAGAAAATGATACAGAGTTTATTTTAGATACTGCTTCTGTTTCTGTAATTATTTCAAAAGCTGATTTGGCAGTTAAGATTTTGAATGCTGAGGGTAAAGTTATTGCTCAGGATTCTATTGGTTATGAAGCAAAGACTAGCATTCACAAAGGAACGCAGGAAGTAGCACTTTATCTTAAGTCTCAGAAAAAAGAATCATACTTTGGTTTAGGTGATAAAAGTTGCGGTCTCGATTTGCGTGGCAAGCAGTTTCAGAACTGGGTAACAGATGCATTCGCTTATGGCGAAAATACTGACCCACTTTATCGAACTATTCCTTTCTATTATTCTCTAAATAAAGGGATTGCTTACGGAATATTTTTTGACAACACCTTCCGTTCCTTTTTTGATTTCAATAGTAAAAATGATGGGAATGTAAAAATTTCAGCCAATGGTGGTGAAATCAATTACTATTTTATCTATGGGCCAGACTTGAATGATGTAGCAGAACAATATGCACTGCTCACAGGAACAGCAGAGCTTCCTCCAATGTGGGCACTAGGTTTTCACCAATGTCGTTGGAGTTACTATCCGGAGAGTCGCGTAAGAGAACTTGCGGATGATTTCAGAGATAAAAAAATTCCTTGTGATGCCATCTATTTAGATATTGATTACATGGATGGCTATCGTTGCTTTACTTGGAATGACAAATATTTTCCTGACCCTAAAGGTCTGATTGGAGATATTAAGGATAAAGGTTTCCAAACCGTTGTAATGATTGATCCAGGGATTAAAACGGACGAAGAAAATTCCGTTTATCAACAAGGATTCAAAAATGATTATTTCTGCAAAAGGCCTGATGGAGACTTGATGACCGCGCCAGTTTGGCCTTCTGATTGTGCTTTCCCAGAGTTTACAACAGCAGAAGTTAGGGAATGGTGGGGTAACCTCTACAAGGATCTATACAAAAAAGACGGCGTTAGTGGATTTTGGAATGACATGAACGAGCCTGCTGTTTTCTTGGTTGATACCAAAACCTTCCCTGAAGATGTGCAACACAGTTATGATGGTCATGGCGCCAGTCACAAAAAAGCACACAACATTTATGGAATGCAAATGACTAGAGCGAGTTACGATGGCTTTAAAAAACTGCAACCAAAAAAACGCCCTTTCTTATTGACTAGAGCTACTTATTCAGGTGGACAACGCTATGCTTCCGTTTGGACTGGTGACAACTGTTCGGATTGGACACACCTGAGCATTGCGAATCGTCAATGTCAACGTCTTAGTATATCTGGCTTCTCATTTGTCGGAACCGACATTGGAGGTTTTGCTGGTAAGCCAACTGGTGAACTTATGGTGCGTTGGTTGCAACTAGCTATTTTTCATCCATTGTATCGAGTGCATTCTATTGGTAACAATATTGATGGAGCGACAGAAGTAGATGGAGAAGAAGTGAAAAAAGCGGAAGGACAGGAACGCGTAAATCAAGAACCTTGGGCTTATGGTGAGCCATACACTTCTCATTCGCGAGCAGCGATTGAATTGCGTTATCAACTTATCGCATATTTGTACACTGCTTTTAATAAATATGTGAATCAGGGGACACCAGTTTTAAGAAGTTTGTCGTTCTATGATCAGCATGATAGCAAGGTCTTGAAAACGGAACGTGACTTTATGTTTGGAGATGACTTGATGGTTAGCCCGGTTGTAAAAGAAGGAAAGAAATCTCAGAAGGTCTACTTGCCTGCAGGTATTTGGTATGCTGTTTCAGACGGAGCAGCGTTCCGTGGTAAAACGACGCACAAAATCCCTGTAAGTTTAAAGGATGTACCTATGTTTGCTAAAGCAGGTTCTGTGATCCCATTCTACCCTATTCAACAATATATGGGCGAAAAAGACTTTGATGAAATTACGCTTCGCTCCTACTATATCAACGGCCTAGGACAAAGCAAACTTTACGAAGATGAAGGTGATGGTTATAAATATGAAGATGGCGGGTATAGTTTAAAAACTTTTGATTCAGAAGGAACCAAAAAGACTTTCAAAATCAAACAAACTAAGAAAGGCAAATTTAGTAAAGGTTACAAAACGGTCATGTTGTTAGTTTTTGGTTTGCCATTTACTCCAAAGGAATGTTTGCTTGATGGTGCTCCTGTAAAATCCTTGAAGCTAGGTAAAAAGCATGTGAATGGCTACGGAGTACGTGTGCCTGAAGGCTTTAAGACACTTGAATTTTTGAAAAAAACAAAGAATTAGACAAGTAATATGAGTTAGATCCTGTCTAGCTAGCCAGATAAACTAGACAGGTTCTAACTCGCATTCTTCACATTCACATTCTAATTTCAGAATACCATGCAAAAATTCCTTCAGGCTCTCCTCCTATTATGCTTTACCACAATTCTAAGCGCACAACATTGGGAACTAAGCGAAATGGCTCCAATGCCAGAGCGTGTTTCCAACAACGCTGTTTGTGAAGGTTTTATCAACGGAGAGCCATACGTCTATTCTTTTGCAGGAATCGACTCCACTAAAATTTGGTCAGGAATTCATCTGAAAAGTTTTCGTTACAGCGTAAATGATAACCTCTGGGAAACAATTGAGCCATTACCTGCAGCTATGACAAAGATTGCTGCTTCTGCTAGTAGAGTTGGAGATATAATTTACATCATTGGAGGTTATCATGTATTTGCTGGAGGATCCGAAGTTTCGTCAGATGAGGTCCATCGATATGATATCGTAAACAATACCTATTTGACTGATGGAGCAGCTATTCCTAAAGCGATTGATGATCAAACTCAAGGGGTATGGAGAGATAGTTTAATTTATGTTGTAACAGGTTGGAGTGACTTCGGAAATGTTACCAATGTTCAAATTTATAATCCTGCTGAAGATAGCTGGGCTGTGGGAACTCCCATTCCTAATGATAATGATTACAAGTCTTTTGGAAGCTCGGGGACTATTATCGGTGATACCATTTATTACTTTGGTGGTGCTACCTCCAGTGGTAATTTCCCAATTCAAAATGACTTCCGAATTGGAATAATAAATCCAGAAGATCCAACTGAAATTACTTGGTCAAAACAAACCTTTGGTGTAGATGTCAATGGTTATCGAATAGCTGCTGCCAAGAGTAAAGGCAAAGCGTTTTGGGTGGGTGGATCGAGTGTAAGCTACAACTTCAATGGGATTGCATACAATGGAAGCGGAGGCGTTCCTCCTGCAAATAGAAGTTTGTATTACGAACCAGAAACGGGAATGTGGGAAGAAGATTTCTCAACTCCTCTTCCAATGGATTTGCGAAGCCTTGCAGAAATAAATGATACCGTCAAGTTTATTGTTGGAGGCATGCTAGATGACCAATGGGTAAGTAATAAAACCTGGCGATTGGATTCAGACGTGACTCAGTTTGTAGTTCCTGCTCAGGAAATTCCATCTGAGGAAATAATACTTAGTCCAAACCCTGCGACTGATTTTCTTGAAGTTAATTTACTTACTCAAATTGATTTGTCTCCCACTCGATTTACCATTGTCGATGTGAATGGAGTGCAAGTTCGTGATGGTGATTTTAAACAAGGCGAGCAAATTAATATTAGAAACTTATCTGCAGGAGTTTATTTTTTGAATTTGTATGATGGTGCTCGTAGGGGCTACGCGATGTTTTTGAAGATGTAAATTATTGGATTGTGAGCCTAAGTTAAATTGGGGCTTGAATTTTAATAAAGCTCTAAGATTCTGAGTTTAGCGATCTCCAAGCTTCAGTCAAAAACATCAAAGCAAACAAGATCAAGCATGTACATCCTATTTGAAAAGCCAATATGTACCTTCTTATAAGTAGCACCAAATCCTTACAGATGTTCCAATAAGCACTTTTCAAGTCAATTCCTTTGTCAGCACCATACTTTTTGCTATTTTTATCATCGAGCTTTTCTGAAACGGGAAATTTTAGAAGAGTTCAATGAGAAACTATCAACAAACATACTATGGTACAGACTACGAATCAAATAGTGGAACGTGAAACGGAACACGGGCTCCAGATCACTCCTCAAATCAAATCTTCCCTTAAAGAAACTTCGAAGTGGACTAGTTTCCTCGCGATTGCAGGTTTTATTTCTATACTCTTTATCGCTCTTGCGGCTATTACAATGGGAATTGTTATGACTAGCCGGACTCCAGAATTTGGAGCATCCAACTCATCTCCGCTATTAGTTAGTGCCTTGTATTTAGCAATAGTAGCGATATTAGCACTTCCACTAAAACACCTTTATTTCTTTGCAAATCGATTAAATAAAGCTTTGAAAGCCAATGATCAGGACGAACTAAATCATTCTTTTCAGCAATTGACGGCTTGTCATCGCTTTGTTGGCTTAGGAGCGGTGGTTGCTGTAGTTGCTTATGCAGTCTTGTTAGGTCTTATGTTTTTTGGATAAATATAAGCACTAAGAATTGCTTTATTTACTTCATCAGTATTTGAAGTTCTTCAGAATGGACTCAATTTGCTTCCGATGGCGATTGAAATGATGTTTGTGAAAGGTCATCATATTGCCAATGCTCATCCGACCACCTAGTGGATGTTTATAGACCTGCTTTTTAAACATTTCAGGTGCCAATGAATTAAGAAAAGTCTCCAGATCTTCTCTATTTTGTTTCCACAACTTTACTAATTCCCAGAATGTTGATTGATCAGCTAAAGTTTGATCCACCACAGCAGGTGCTTTGACTTTGATCGGAGTCTTTAGATAAAAAGACACAAACATTGATCGCATTCCACTCAAAACATTGGTATTTTTCAAGGCAGGGTCAAAGCTTAACTTTTTCTCCAAATATTTTTGAGAAAGTGATTCAGCTAGGATCAGGTGTTCCATAATCTGCAAGACAGACCATTTTCCTTCCTCCGGTTTCCAATTTAAATCATTGTCAGAAAACTTCTTTAAATCTCTAAATAAGAGACCAAGTTCACTATTTAATGAGTCTAATTGGTTTTTAACGCTATTCTTCATAGTTTTTACGACTCTACGAGTCCTTATTTGCCCCCAATTTACAACTTTATTCAAATTTTTCTAACTTCGAAGCCTGTTTATAAATTATCTAAAATTAATTAACTGATGAACGATAGAATTTTTACGATAATCAGCTTATTGCTGGCTTTTAATACCTTATTTGCTCAAGATAAAAAGGCAGAATGGGATGTCAATAACCCACCTGGAACCTACAATGATGTTTCTTTCACTACAAATGAAGGTACTTGGATGAATTTGGACGTAAGTCCCGATGGAAAAACTATTGTATTTGACCTTTTGGGAGACATTTACAGTATGCCGATCACCGGAGGTACGGCAAAGTTGCTAAGAGGTGGGCTTGCTTGGGAGGTTCAACCGCGGTTTAGTCCTGATGGAAAGAGACTCTGCTTTACCTCAGATGCCGGCGGTGGAGATAATATTTGGTATATGAAGCCTGATGGAACTGAGGCCAAGCAGATTACCAAGGAAAGTTTCAGACTATTGAACAATGCCATTTGGGATGAAACCGGTAACTATCTGATTGCGCGAAAGCACTTCACTTCTGGTCGATCACTGGGAGCGGGTGAATTGTGGATGTATCACTTTTCTGGTGGTGAAGGAATCCAATTGACTAAGCGTAAAAACGATCAGCAGGACGTCAACGAGCCTAGTTTGTCAAAAGATGGTCGCTACCTTTATTATTCGGAAGATGTATATCCCGGAGGATTCTTCCAATACAACAAAGATCCGAACAAACAAATTTATGTAGTTAAGCGATATGATCGTGAGGAAGGAACAACCGAAAACGTAGTTGGTGGACCTGGAGGTGCTTGCCGCCCACAGATTTCAAACGACGGAAAATGGTTGGCTTACGTACGCCGCGTGCGGACAAAATCAGTCATCTTTTTACATAATCTAGAAACAGGTGAGGACTATCCTTTATTTGATAAATTGAGCAAAGATCAGCAAGAAGCATGGGCGATTTTTGGTGCCTACACTGGTTTTAATTGGACACCAAATGATGAGAAAATAATAGTTTGGGGGCAAGGTAAAATTTGGTCTGTTGATGTAAAGTCAAAAGCAAGTAAAGAAATTCCATTTACTGTAAATGCAAAACACAAGCTTGCCGAAACAGTTCGTTTTAAACAAGAAATAGCACCGGAAAAATTTGAATCAAAAGCTATTCGACATGCGGTGACTTCTCCTGATGGAAAAACATTGGTCTTCAACGCTGCGGGATATTTATACAAAATGAGCTTGCCAAATGGAAAGCCAAAACGTCTGACTAAAGATTCGGACCTTGAGTTTGAACCTGCATTTTCTCCTAATGGAAAAGACTTGCTTTATGTAAGTTGGAATGACGATAAACTCGGAGCAATTCGAAAGTTAAACCTAGCAGCTGGTACTAGTTCAAAGCTTTCGCAAAAAAGTGGTATCTATCGAACACCCTCCTACTCTCCTGATGGAAAGATGATCGTTTTCCGAAAAGAAGGTGGTAATAATCACCAAGGTTATGCGAATACAAAAAAGCCCGGTGTTTACACGATGTCTGCAAATGGAGGTGAAGAAAAATTCATTTTTCCAGGTGGTGAATACCCACGAATAAGTGCGGATGGGAAAGAGATATTTTTTCAAACTGGTGGATATATTTTTGGTAGTTTGACAAAAGCTTACAAAAAGTACAACATTGAAAAGAAAGAAGAAAAAGTAATTTTTAATACCAAGTATACCAATTATTTCGTGCCAAGTCCTGACAATAAATGGGTGGCTTTTTCTGAATTACACAAGGTCTATGTAGCCCCTATGCCAACTGCAGGGAAGCCAATCGGATTGTCAGCTAATACTAAGGCAGTTCCGGTCGCGCAGGTAGCGCGAGATGCTGGAATCAATCTGCATTGGTCTGCCGACGGTTCTTCGATTCACTGGACTTTGGGAAATGAATACTTTACCAATAAGTTGACTGATCGATTTATGTTCTTGGATGGCGCAGCAGATAGCATCCCTCCAATTGATACCCTTGGGATGAAGATTGAATTGGTCTTAGAACAAGATATTCCAGATGGAATTATTGCATTGACAAATGCAGATATCATTACCATGAATGGTGAAGAGGTGATCAAAGGAGGAACTATTCTAATCGAAAATAATCGGATCAAGTCTATTGGTTTAGCAGACAAAATATTTGTTCCTAAAGGAGCTGTAATAATGGACATGAGCAACAAGACCATTATGCCCGGTTTGATTGATGTACATGCACATCTTGGTGCTTTTCGTTTTGGCTTGAGCCCTCAAAAACATTGGCAATACTATGCGAATCTGGCTTATGGTGTTACCACAACTCACGACCCTTCATCCAACTCGGAAATGACTTTCTCACAGTCAGAAATGGTGAGGAGTGGTCGAATGGTTGGGCCACGAATATTCTCAACGGGTGTCATTCTATATGGCGCTGACGGTGATTTCAAAGCAGTAATTAATAACCTCGATGATGCTCGTTCTGCCTTGCGACGTACAAAAGCTTATGGCGCTTTTTCTGTCAAGAGCTATAACCAACCTCGACGTGATCAACGCCAACAAGTGATGCAAGCTGCTCGCGAGTTAGGAATCAATGTTTATCCAGAAGGTGGTTCATTTTTCTACCACAATATGACAATGGTTGCTGACGGTCATACCGGAGTTGAACACAACATTCCCGTAGCGCCGCTTTACAAAGATGTCCTAGACTTTTGGTCTAATACTAAGACTGGTAACACTCCTACTCTAATCGTAAACTATGGAGGTGTCAATGG
Source organism: uncultured Saprospiraceae bacterium (assembly GCA_937921775.1). GTDB lineage: Bacteria > Bacteroidota > Bacteroidia > Chitinophagales > Saprospiraceae > CALGLS01. The sequence continues at coordinate 5,124 of CAKZUK010000010.1, read as the reverse complement.
TGAATATTACTGGTATCAAAATACCAAGGTTTGGGAAAAGGATCGCTTGCTAAGTTTCATGCCACGACCTTTGGTTGATTCTCGATCTAGACACCGAACAATGATTCCTCAAGAAGAATATGACAATGGGCACATCTTAGTTTCTAAGTCTTGTAAGAAACTGCAGGATGCCGGTGTCAACATCAACATGGGAGCTCATGGACAGCTACAGGGATTGGGAGCGCATTGGGAAATGTGGATGCTTTCACAAGGTGGTATGACGAATTGGGAAGTGCTACGTGCTGCGACAGTCAATGGTGCTACTTACCTTGGTATGGATCATGAAATTGGTTCACTGAAAGAAGGTATGTTGGCTGATTTAATTGTTTTGGATAAAAATCCATTGGAGGATATTTACAATACAGAATCGGTTAGTTATACCATGATCAATGGTCGACTTTATAATGCGAGTACGATGAATGAAGTACGAGGCAAGGATGAAGTTAAACGTAAGCAGTTTTATTGGGAGAAGGAAGGTTCTGGAAATGCTTATCCTTTTTATCCAAACACTGGTGGCTTTATGCCGGTTAATTGCCATTGCGGACATTAAGTGATTAAAGTGCCAATTGTAGCTGTAGTTGCAATTTTTTCATTGACATAGATTGGAGGGACGTTTACTAAACTTTTAAAGTTTAGTAAACGTTTTTTAAACGTCTCCTCCTGAAATCTAAACAACAACTAAAGCCATTAGCAAAGGAGGCTAAGTTCTTAAAGGTGATTTTTGCATTTGGAAGGTTAGTTTTCCGTTGATGTAAATTGGACCTTTCCCAATCTGAGTACTAAAGCCCCTTTCTAAATTTAAAACCAATAAAGCCCTAAAAATTGGTACGAAATAAGCAGTATTGTAATCAAAATATTAGTTTCAGTTGATTGCTAATTTCCCTCTGAAATGAATGACAATACTAGCAATTGTTATTGCCATTGAAATTGCAAATAAATTTTATAATATGACTTATCTAAAATCGCTAAAAAAAGGAATCGCTCCTTTGCTCCTAATTTCATTATTGTTTGCTTGTCAATCAGACAAAAATGCAGAGCATACAAGCACAACGAGCAGAGCTTCTGATATTAGTTCATTGAAATTATTTGAATTGCAAAGCCCTGCAACTTGTAAGGTGGATTTTATAAATCAAATTACTGAAAATCAGCAAGTGAATTTCTATAACTTTGATGCCATGTATCAAGGTGCTGGAGTATGCATTGGTGATATCAATAATGATGGTTTACCCGACATTTATTTCGCTGGAAATCAGGTGGAGAATAAGCTTTACCTGAATAAAGGAAATATGGTTTTTGAGGACATCAGCGCAAAGGCTGGGGTGAATGATGCTTCTGGTTGGACGACTGGTGTTTCTATGGCTGATGTCAATGGTGACGGATTTCTAGATATTTATGTTTGTCGATTTTTGTATAATGAACCAGAGCGATTGCGAAATCTTTTGTATGTAAATAAGGGAGATGGTACTTTCGTAGAACAAGCCCAGCAGTTTGGTATTGCAGACGCAGGTTACAGTATTCAAGCAAGCTTTTTTGATTATGATAAAGATGGTGATCTTGATCTTTATGTTGCCAATCAGCCAGCTAATCAAACTCAACTTAGACAAAAACTTGGCAACAAAAAACATTACCAATTTACAGATAGATTTTATAAAAACAATGGAAATAGCACCTTTACAGAAGTAACAGAAGCCGCCGGAATTAAAAATTATTCTTTTAGCTTGAGTACTTCGGTAAGTGATGTAGATGGTGATGGTTGGCCTGATATTTATGTGGCTTGTGATTACGAGGAACCAGATTTCTTTTATAGAAACAACAAAGATGGTACTTTTACAAACATTGCGCACACGGCACTACGTCACATGAGTAATTTTAGTATGGGCGTTGATATAGCGGATTTTAATAACGATGGACTAATGGATATTTACACGCCAGATATGGTTGCAGCGGACAATGTACGTTTGAAAACGAATATGAGTGGTATGAACCCTAAGAAATTTTGGAGTCTTGTCGCAAACGGTTACCATTATCAATACATGTTCAATGCACTTCAATTGAATAATGGGAATGGGATGTTTAGTGAGATCGCCCAAATGTCTGGTGTATCGAATACGGATTGGAGCTGGTCTTCTCTTTTTGCAGACTTTGATCAGGATGGTTATAAGGATTTGATGGTCAGTAATGGTCTTATGCGTGATATGCGAAACAATGATTTTAGAATCCAAGTTGGACAGAAAATGGCTGAACTAAAACAGCAAAAGGCAGCTGGAGCAAATGTGAACATGAATCCACTAGATTTAATTAAGCTTGCTCCTTCTCACAAAATCAGTAATTTTCTATTTAAGAATAATGGAGACCTTACTTTTGAAAATAAGGCAAGTGACTGGGGTTTTGATAAAAAAGGTTGGTCGCAAGGAGCAGCTTATGCAGATTTTGATAATGATGGTGATTTGGACATTGTTTTAAATAATATGAATGAAGCGGCCTCTGTTTACAAAAATATGGTCAATGAAAACCAAGGAAATAATTATTTACGTTTGAAAGTGAAAGGTAGTAAAGCAAATCCTTTTTCTTATGGAGCTATAGCAACTTTAGACTTTGCGGATGGCACAAAACAAGTGGCAGAAATTTACCCAGTTCGCGGTTTTCTTTCTGCGTCTGAACCTAGCCTGCATTTTGGTTTGGGAACAAATAAAGTGATAGAAAAGCTGACAGTAACTTGGAATAATGATGCACAACTTGTCCTTAACAATGTAAAGGCCAATCAAATATTAGAAGTGGCGCATAGTAAAGCTACGGGAAGAAAAGTAGCTGATTCTCCAAAAGCAAAATACTTTGCGGATATTACCCAATCAATAGGATTTAATTATAAGCATCAGGAAAATAATTTTGATGATTATCAACGCGAAATTTTGTTGCCTTATAAATTGTCAACCTTAGGGCCAAAGTTAGCGACAGCGGATGTAAACGGAGACAAACTCGATGATGTCTTTATTGTAGGAGCTGCTGGGTACAATGGCTCATTGTTTTTACAAACAGGAAATGGTCAATTTAATGTAGCTGCCACTATGCCTTGGAAAGAACATTCGAAATCTGAAGATACAAATGCACACTTTTTTGATGCGGACGGTGATGCTGATATGGATTTATACATTAGTAGTGGAGGTAACGATTTTCCCGCAGGTTCATCATTGTATCAAGATCGACTTTATATAAATGACGGGAAAGGTAATTTTACAAAAGGAAAACTTCCAAAAATGCTTACAAGCACAGGTGTTGCTACTTCAGCTGATGTAGATGGCGATGGTGACCTCGATTTGTTTGTTGGTGGTCGACAGGTGCCAGGAGAGTATGGTAAGACACCAGAAAGTTATTTGCTGTTGAATGATAAAGGGGTATTTAAAAACGTCACCTCTAGCCTCTCCCCCGATCTTGCAGACATAGGAATGGTAACTGATGCACTGTGGATGGATTACAATAAAGATGGAAAAAATGATTTGGTGATTGCAGGTGAATGGATGCCCATTACAGTGTTTAGTTACAATGGAAACATACTTGAGAAGAAGACCAATATTGCTGGCTTAGAAAACAGCTCAGGATGGTGGAATTCAATTAAAGCAGCTGATATTGATAAAGATGGAGATATGGATTTGATTGCAGGAAATCTTGGTTTGAATATAAAGTATAAAGCGACAAAGGATCAACCTTTTAAATTGTTTGCAAAGGATTTTGATGGCAATGGTAGTAACGATGTATATCTGGGATATTACGATACTGATGGTGTATGTTACCCGGTGCGAGGTCGTGAGTGTTCTTCTCAACAAATGCCGTTTATAAAAGATGAGTTTAAGAATTACTCTTCTTTTGCGAATGCGAGTATTGAAGATGTTTTGGGGAAACGAAAAGAAGGATCCGCTTATCGCGAAGCGCAGCTATTTGAGTCGGTTGTTTTAATAAATAATGGTGGTTCATTTGAGTTAAAGCCATTGCCAATGGAGGCGCAGATAGCTCCAATAAATGGAATCGTTCATCTAGATGTAAATAAAGATGGAAACCTTGATTTGCTAGTTGCAGGTAATTATTATCAGCGAGAAATTGAGACGACACGTAGTGATGCTGGTACTGGTGCCATCTTATTAGGAAATGGTAAAGGTGATTTTTCTGCTGTTCCTATTGCGGAAACTGGCTTGACTGCTTATGGAGATGTTCGAGATTTAGCTTTGATACAGAGTGTTGCGGGAAGTTTTGTTTTTGTGGCTAATAATGGTGATGCTTTGCAAGTGTACCGGATGAAAGATTAGACTGTGACTCAGAATTGGAGTGTAACTATTTTCATCGCCTTTGATCTCTAATCTTTGTATCTCAGCTCAGGTTAGCGGGCCATTCTAATTCATATTTCAATTCCTATTTCTTACATAAGTAAGTGCTTGGACAAAATTGGGTTAACATTAATCAGTGAAGGACTAAAAGACTCAGTGAGTAAACTATAACTTAATTTAGTCCAAGCACTTAAGCAGGTGGTCAAATTAAATCTACTAATAACTGCTGCGCCTTTTAAACCTATACTTCCTTGTTTTGTGAAGCAATCCAGGAGGATTACTCCAAAAAAGCAAGTCGTCTAGATTCAAAATCCATCAGAATTTATTGTAAACACAATTTTGAACACCTGCTTATCTAGCTAGTAAAAGCCATATGCTATAGCCACAAAATTATAAGTTCAAAAGGCCCTCAGGTAATTCAACCATTATGACTTTTGCATCCTCATCGATGCTAGAAATAAAATGATCGTTTAAGGGAATCATAATTTCTTTTTCCTTGTGGATTACAATAGCCATTTCTTGTTGAGGAAACTCTTCTACTCTTTTAATGGATCCAATCAAGCCCATTTCAACGTCTTGTATTTTGTAGCCAATATAAGCGCTGTATTCCAACTCATCCGGAATGATCTCCTTTTTCTCTTCAGGAATTAAATTCTTTGTTTGAAGGTATATTTCCTTGCTTGCAACTCTGAGTGCTTTTTCTCGGCTGTCTATTTCTTCCAAGTTGACAATGATGAAAGCGCCACCTCTAATCTCTTTGACGAAGAAA
>CAKZUK010000009.1 GCA_937921775.1 uncultured Saprospiraceae bacterium | reverse complement strand
CTCCAATTTTCAACTGTATTCTTCTAACTTCAAAATACTTTAAACAAAAGAAGATTTAGCTCACTTACATTCAATCAAATCACATTCTTTGCGATCATTTAGTTTTTTTATTGGATTGCAGCGCTCTAAGTTAATTTTTTGTTGTTAATCAATTAACGGAAAATGAGTTAATTAGGTATAAATTTAATACGAAAGGCTCGGTTTATTGTTATAAAAAGGATCAAATAAAGTTTTTACGACTTTTTTCCTGATCAAACTTATCTTTGTTGAATGCCTTAGAACCACCTCTGGGAATAGAAAGGCTTTGCCAATTGGTTGACCTTAAGCACTTTACGAGGAATACGATTTGGCCGGTATGATAAGCATAATGTCCCAGTTGACGATTAATTGCTTCAACAACAGAGTGCCCCTCGTTACGGATATAGGCAATTCTAGCCATATCTTCAGCGCCAAGTGGGGCAATAGCTTGAAAAAGACAGACCCATCCTTTTTCCCATACAGCTAGTAAATCTTCTTTAGTGTGAATAGTTTCCTCAAATTCCTGATCTCGATTACGCCATTCTTTTTCCCCATCTTCAATCAGAAAGTTAGTCCAACGAGATAGCATATTACCAGATATATGCTTGACAAGTATGGCAACACTGTTGGATTCTGGTTCTGGTTTCCAGTTGACTTCGTCGTTATTGAGTTGGCTGATGGCTCCGTCTCCCAGTGATTTGTAGTAGCGAAAAAGGGAGCGGATGTTGTCGAAATAGTTGTTGGCCTGCTTGGTTTCCATTGGATAAAATTTAAAATGATGAACAATAGATGCCTATCAGTTAAACGTGAAGGCGTATTATATGGTTCATCTAATACGCTGGATTTTATCGAACGGAGTAGAATTGCTGTATTTTTTGCTTACCGAATTTTAGTTTGATTTTAATTTCAGCTAGCTTGAAGTATGGAGATTTTCTCTCGTGGGTGTCGCACTTACAGCGCCTAAATTATCTCGATTGTTTGTTCTATAAATATATCGTATCTACGGCGCTTTTCTCCAAACCCGTTTCGACAAATAGTCTTTAATATTTCATTTGAATATTCAGGTTTGAGCTTATGTGTCTTATGTGATTCAAAAACACCAACATAGATTTAGGTTTCGAAAAGGCCAAGCAAATGCGTCATTGCAATTGGCACTGAAACTGCCACCGAATTATCCTTTCATAGCCTCCAAGCAACGAACCAATCCATCACGCCAATGCGGAACTGCTACGTCCAATTCAGATTTAATTTTCGATTTATTAAGTACACTAAAAGGTGGACGCTTTGCCGGAGTAGGGTATTGAATAGATTCAATTGCACCTAAGTTGCAATCAATATTTTCAATATCAAAAATAGCTTTTGCAAAATCATACCAACTGGTCACTCCTTCATTGCTGTAATGAAAAACACCGTATGCTTTGCTTGCAGGAATAGAATTATTGTTTATTTTTTCTACGACATCGAGCATGGCCGCAGCGAGATCGCGCGCGTAAGTCGGTGTTCCGATTTGATCAAATACGACATTTAAGCTGTCGCGTTCAGTGCCTAGGCGAATCATGGTTTTTACAAAGTTGTTACCAAAAGAAGAATAAACCCATGAGGTTCGAATCACCATACTAGCGGTGTTGACTTGGAGTGCTGCTAGGTCACCGTCTAATTTGGTTTGTGCGTAAACCCCTTGTGGATTGGTTGTGTCACCTTCTTTAAATGGCGTGTTTTGCTGATTGTGATAAACGTAATCAGTAGACAACTGCATCAAGAAAGTTTGATTAAATAAACAAGCTTGCGCTAAATTTTTTACACCGTCTACGTTTATTTTGGTCGCCAATTCAACATCAGATTCTGCTTTGTCAACAGCCGTGTAAGCCGCACAATTGAGACAGAAGTCAAATTGGTGTTCCTTAAAGAAATCATTGACAGCGCTATAGTCTGTAATGTCTAAGTCAGCGACATCTGTAAACACAAATGTATGTGCAGATCCATTGCTTAGAAATTGTAATTCTTGTCCAACTTGTCCGTTTGATCCGGTTACTAGTATTTTTGCCATTGTTTTTAATTTACTTTATTAAAAGATCATCGCTTAAGGCGATCTCTCAGTGCTAGCGGTTTCAATTAACTGAATTTCCGATGCGATCCAAAAACAGGATGCACTTTATCTTTGTCCGAGAGTATCATCTCCGCTGGGTCAATCCCCCAATCAATATTAAGGGCAGGATCGTTGTATAAAACACCACCTTCACTTTCTTTAGAGTAAAAATTATCACATTTGTAACAGAATACAGCCTGTTCGCTCAATACCACAAATCCGTGTGCAAAGCCTCTTGGGACAAACATTTGTTTCTTATTCTCATCGCTTAGGATTTCTGTATGGACTTTGCCATAAGTTGCAGAGCCTTCGCGGATATCGACAACCACGTCCATCACTTTTCCACTTGCTACGCGTACCAGTTTGGCCTGTGCATATTCGCCCGTTTGGTAGTGTAACCCGCGGAGTACCCCAAAAGAGGAGCTGGACTCATTGTCTTGTACAAAAACAGCATTAATGCCGCCTTGTCTAAAGGTATTTTGATTGTAACTTTCGTAAAAATAGCCTCGATCATCTCCCCAAACTTGAGGTTCGAAAACAATTAGATCTTCAATTGGCGTTTTTATAAATGGCATATCTGTGTATTAGTTTGAAAAATGCTGGCTTATATTGGGTTTCTACGGGTGTATAGTCAAAATTTAGACCATATTAGTGGGCCGCAAAGGTAACGAAAGAGCGGCGAAATTGCAATGGCAATGGAAGTTACGGTGTAGCGACAGAGGCAATTGAGGATACAAGCTAGAAAAGTGTATGATAAAGAGGTATTGAAATTAACCTTGAATAGTATAATGAAACTTAAAGAGTTTTCATTCTTTACTAAATAAGTCCTAAATTTAAAAAACTGGTCCATTTCTCAAACGTCATAAAATACAAAGCACATGAATCTAAAATCAACAAGCTATCTATTAATTCTAGTAGTTTTCTCAGCACTATTTTTTCAATGTTCAAAAGATGATCAGCTCAATCAGGTTGGAACATGGGATGCTAAATATTTCTCGGTTCAATTTGAGAATGACTCGGTAACTTCTGAAACGATATCCAATGTTGAAATGACTCTAAAAAGTGACGAAACGGGAATTGTGAAAGGAGCTTTGAACGAAGGTACTTTGGAATGGGATTTAATTTATTCAGATACCGAAATTAATCTGATCGAAAAATATGCTGTATTTGGTCAATCATCTGTGCTTCCTCAAGAAACCGGCTATTCAACAATATATAAGATATTGGCAAATGAAAATAAATTTCAAGAGTGGCATTATGAACTAGAATTTACATTACAAGATAGTACCGTCAGGAAGATTACTAAGACATGGAGATTATCTAGAGAATGAAGATTAGACCTATTAGAATCTTTTCATCAGGTTTAATTAAAAAAGAGTCTAGCCAACCCTTAAGTAGCTAGACTCTTTTTGAATGTAGAATCTAAATGAGAATTAATAGCTTATTTCTTTCGAAAGAAAATACTAATAGGTACACCCGTGAAATCCCAATGCTCACGCATCTGATTTTCCAGATATCCCTTGTAAGCATCCGTAATATATTTTGGATTGTTACAGAAAAAAGCGAAAGCAGGATAGTAAACTGGAAGTTGAGTTACATACTTGATTCTCAAGATGTTTCCTCTGTAAGATGGTGGTGGATGTTTTTCCATCACGGAGCCCATCACATCGTTAAGCACAGAAGTTGTAATTTTTTGTGTTCTACTTGCAAAAACATCTAAGGCAACTTCTACTGCTTTGAAAATACGTTGTTTCTCCAATGCAGAGACAAAAAGAACAGGAACATCATTAAATGGTGCCAGTTTCTCTTTTATTTTTATTTCGTAATCACGAGCTGTATTGGTATCTTTTTCCATAAGGTCCCATTTGTTGACCAAGATGATGACACCTTTATTTCGGTTAATTGCTAATGTAAAGATACTCATATCTTGCGCCTCCAATCCATTCTCTGCATCTATCATAATAATGCAAACGTCAGCTTCTTCCATTGCCTTGATAGCACGCATCACAGAATAAAATTCTAGATTTTCATGCACCTTGGCTTTCTTCCGAATACCTGCCGTATCTATCAGTAAAAATTCTTTGTCAAATTTTGAGTAGCGAGTATGTATGCTATCGCGTGTAGTACCAGCAATATCCGTAACGATATTTCGCTCTTCTCCCAACAGTGCGTTTACGAAAGAGGATTTTCCAACATTGGGTCTACCCAAAATCGCAAACTTAGGTAAGCCACCTTCTTCAGGTACAGTCTCCTCAATCTTTTCTGTCACTGCATCCAACAAGTCACCAGTACCCGATCCTGAAAGTGAAGCAACGAAAAAAGTATCTTCGAATCCCATACTCCAGAATTCATTCGCTTCAAGTAGTCGACTGTGGTTATCTGTTTTGTTTACAACCAGAAAAACATCTTTATCTGTCTTGCGCAGCATACCTGCCACTTCCTCATCTAGGTCTGTAATACCGGTAGTCACATCCACCATAAAAATCAAAACACTAGCCTCTTCAATTGCAATTTTTACCTGAGAACGAATCGCAGCTTCAAAGATATCGTCTGAGCCTTGGACAAAGCCCCCAGTGTCAATCACCGTGAATTTCTTTCCATTCCATTCACAAGTCCCGTATTTACGGTCACGAGTTACTCCACTCGTATTATCAATGATGGCCTCACGGTACCCGATCAAACGGTTGTAAAGCGTTGATTTACCGACGTTTGGCCTTCCTACTATTGCTACTATGTTTCCCATTTTTATTATATTCTGAATGTGCCCACAAAAGTACGCATACTATACCACAAAAGAAACTGTATTGAAATTTGAATTGTGAATCCTAGCTAGTGGTCAACAAGTGAAGCACTACTGCTGATATCCAAAATGCTTCAACATCTTATCATCGTCTCGCCAGTTATCCTTCACTTTGACAAACAGTTCTAAAAAGACATTCTGCTCCAGAAAATCCTCAATGTCCCTACGAGCAGCTGTTCCCAGCGCCTTAATGGCAAAACCATTTTTTCCAATGAGAATAGATTTTTGAGTTTTTCGAGAAACGTAGATGACTGCTCTGATTCGCGTAAGCTTCCCTTTGTTACTTTTGGTTTCTTTAAATTCTTCAACAATTACTTCGCAAGAATATGGAATTTCCTGTTTGTATTGAATCAGAATTTTTTCGCGAATTATTTCGCTAATAAAGAAACGTTCTGACTTGTCGGTCAACTGATCTTTTGGATAATAGGGTGGACCTTCTGGTAAAAGGTCAATGATCAACTTTAAGATCGTATCCGTATTGAATTTCTCTAAGGCAGAGATAGGAATGGTTTCTGTAAACTTTACCCGTTTATTCCAGGTTTGGATCAAGGCCACTATTTCTTCTGGTTTAGAAATGTCGGTTTTGTTGATAATGAGGAAAAGCGGAATTTTAATTTTCTTGAGTCGCTCAATCACTTGATCATCTTCTTCGTATTTTTCTTGAGTGTCTGTAACAAACAGCATGCAATCTGCATCCTCAAAAGTAGAGAACACAAAACTATTCATTGCTTCTTGCATTTTGTATGCAGGGTCTGTAATGAAACCTGGAGTGTCTGAAAATACCATTTGATAATTGTCATCAGAAATGATACCGATGATCCGATGCCGTGTCGTTTGTGGCTTATTGGTAATGATCGACATGCGCTCCCCGATGAGTGTGTTCATGAGAGTTGACTTACCTACGTTAGGTCGGCCTATGATGTTTATGAATCCGGATTTATGCATAGTTTTTTTTAGACCGAAGACCGAAGTCCGAAGATCGAATCTCTCTACAAACGTGTTTTACGCTCGTGGGAAACTTCGGTCTTTGGTTTTCCGTCTTCCAGCTTTTCAATACGTCAATTGCTTAACTTCCCCATTAAGAATTTTCTCAACGAGTTTAAAAACAGTCAACGGTTTTTGTTTACGCCAGCCAATATTATTAAAGGCTGTGCCAAAATTAATATAATGTTGTAAGCGAGCAGATTGCATTTCTTCAACTACGTGTTGTAGGCTATCGACTAGGACTATCCAGCCACCTTCATCAGAAATGTCATCCCACCACTCTTCGTAATAATCGTCATCACCACTATGGAAATTTAAGACATTCTCAGTCATAAGCACAAACTTATGTATATCTTGTTTAATCATAAGGTCAATGACTTCTCTTTTGAGAAAACTAATATCGTTGTGCAAGCAGTCATTCCATTCTCCAATCAATTCTATGATGGCAAAGTGGTTGTCGTAATCTGCAAACAGAACTTTTAAATATAGTGTACTCGAGCCAAAGTTATCCCATTGTGGGTGTATGTAGTAATTATAGATTTTTTGAGAGAACTGAAATTCATTATATTGCTGGCCAAAAAAAGGTGATCGCTCGTCTTCGGAGGAAATATAATGATCGCGCCAGTTAAAATGTGGTTCTATATCGTGCATTGGAATAATCTGGTTTTCGCTGCAAAGATAACTAATAAAGTCAAAGTTAAAGTTAAAGTTAAAGTCGAAGTTGCAGTGGAAGTTTCTCTTCTTCCGTGTTTAGGGATGCGGCCCAAATAACTGCCCGATTTGAGAGGTAAACATTTGAGCTGTATTTCTCGAAAAAGCCTCGTCATAGCTCGCTATGCCTACGTTTTTTCGATCATCTAGCTCAATATTTACGATCTCAAATCGGACATTTATTTAATCCTTATCCCTTAACATATAGTGGGTCTGGCAAAAAGAAAACAACTTTAATGAGTAAAATGTTGTATTCAGTATCTTGGACTATATTGTAAAGTGTGCTAGTAGGCAAATTTATACTTAGTGTAAAGCTGTGGGAATGGAAACGACAGATCTTATAAGACTAGTTTCTAGTGTTTCATTTGATTTTTTTTAGATCATAAGCAGGTAGTCAATTTAAACTATATAATAATTTCTGTGTCTTTCAGATTTATACTTCTCCAATTTCCTGCGGTAATAGCTAAGGCTATTACCTTAAAAATTGGCTCGTCTAAATTCAAAATACATCAGAACTTATCCTAAAGATAAATTTGACTAACTGCTTAAATTTTATAAAATATATGATAAAGATAGTATTGACAGGACCAGAGTCATCTGGAAAAACAACATTAGCAAAACAGTTGGCGGAGCACTTTCAGGCCAACTATGTGTCGGAGTTTGCTCGCCAGTACTTGAATGGAATAGAAAGAGATTATGAAAAAGAGGACCTAATTGAAATAGCAAAGGGACAAGTCAAGTCTGAATCTATCCTTGGCCCTCGTTCTACTAATCTACTTTTTTGTGATACAGATTTGATCACCATCAAAATTTGGTCGGACTATAAGTATAAAGAAACAGCGCCTTGGGTTCTTCAGCAAATTGATCGGAGGTATTATGACCTTTATCTTCTTTGTGTTCCTGATATTCCATGGAAAGAAGATTCGCAACGCGAAAATCCAGATGACCGTGATGAACTTTTTGAGCTTTATAAAAATACACTTTTAGAATACAATAAGAATTTTGTTGAAATCAAAGGAAGTTTTGAAGAGCGTTTGAAAACGGCAATTGGGGAAGTCAAGCAATATTTGAAGAAGTAGAATAAGCTATAGGCGTGAAGAATGAGAATGTTTAAGGGGCGTAAGTTTTTATTCTAATTCCTTGTCCTCAGTCTTCAGCAGGCCTTCGTGAGAAAAATTTCCGTCTTCCGTCTTTCGTCTTCTGTCTTTTCCCTATCTTCGCCGCCGAACTCATTGGGGTGCTTTACATTTTGATAAAGCTGAGATTACACCCATCGAACCTGCCCGGGTAATGCCAGGTAGGAAATGAGCCTGGCCACTTTTGTAGCCTATCTCTCGGATAGTGTATTTCTTCAAATCGAATCCTCAATTTGTAATTTTTTTAGTAAAACGTATTTGACTCTCTGTGTTAAATATTGTTTTGCTTCCTGCTATATATCTAGCAGCGAGAATTGGCGTCTATTTTGGTGCCAACCAAAATTTCAATAACTTAAACATGAAAAAATTATTTATCGTTCTAATTGCATTGTTTTGTGGATTACAAGCCTTTACACAAAATTCATTAATGGGATCGGTTTACGACGAAATAGGAGAGTATCTACCGGGAGCTAATGTAGTTTTAAAAGGAACAGATAGAGTAACTTCCACGGATGCAGATGGTTTCTATCGATTCGGAAATTTGAAAGAAGGAAACTACACAGTAGTCGTCACTTATATTGGTTATGCTACGCTTGTGAAAACAGTTTTGGTAAAAGGGCAACAGACCCAAGAGTTTATGTTGACAACAAGTAGCATTAATACACAAACAGTAGAAGTACTCAGTACTTGGGCGGGTGAAAAAACACCAATGACGTATACTAATGTAGACAAGGAAACGCTGGAAAAAGTAAATCTTGGGCAAGATGTTCCAGTGCTTTTACAGTGGACACCTTCCGCAGTAATTACCTCAGATGCAGGTGCAGGAGTAGGGTATACTGGTATCCGAATTCGAGGTAGCGATCCAACAAGAATCAACGTAACGATTAACGGTATTCCTTTAAATGACTCAGAATCGCAAGGGGTCTTTTGGGTGGATCTTCCTGATTTTGTAGCCTCTACAGAACAAGTTCAGATTCAGCGTGGTGTTGGAACCTCAACGAACGGTGCTGGCGCTTTTGGAGCAAGTATCAATTTGAGCACTGCAAAAATTTACACAGAACCACATGCGACTTTATCTAGTTCAATAGGTTCGTTTAATACGCAAAAAGGAGCGATCTCTTTTGGTTCTGGATTGATCAATGATCGCTTCACTTTTGATGGTCGATTATCGAGTATTACTTCTGATGGTTACATTGATCGAGCTTCTGCTGATTTGGAATCCTACTTTTTGTCAGCAGCTTATTTGGGTGATAAAAACTCATTGCGATTAAACATGTTTTCTGGTCACGAAGTAACTTATCAGGCATGGAATGGTACGGATCCTAGTTTGGTAAACGATAAAGATACACGAACATTCAATGTCTCAGGGACGGAGAAGGAAGGAGAGCCACATGATAATGAGGTGGACGATTACCGCCAAACACATTATCAAGCGATGTACGCACATGAGCTTTCGCCAAATACAAAACTAAACCTTGGCTTACACTTTACGCATGGTGAAGGTTTCTTTGAACAGTATAAAGCGGACGAAAGTCTAGGCGACTACGGGCTTGAAAATGTATTGATAGATGTTATCGCAAACGATTCGGTTTATATGGGTACAATTACAGAAACCGATTTAATTCGTCGCCGTTGGTTAGACAATAATTTTTACGGACTTACTTTCGGACTAAACCATAAGATAGGAAATGCAGATTTAACGATTGGAGGTGCTTACAATATTTATGATGGACAACATTTTGGTGAGGTAATATGGGCGCGCTACATGAGCAACGGTGAGACTGGTCATCGTTATTACGACAACGATGCGAATAAAACGGACTTCAATATTTTTACAAAAGTAGATTATTCCATCACCGATAAATTGAATGCTTACGCTGATTTGCAAATTCGAAATGTAGCTTATGATTTTGAAAATGTAGAAGCAAGAGAACTCTCAGATAACTTAACTTTCTTCAATCCTAAAGTTGGATTCTTTTATGACTTAAACCAGCAGATTGATTTGTACACCTCATTTGGTGTAGCGAACAGGGAACCGAATCGCAACGATTACACCGAGTCTACACCAGAAAGTCGTCCTAAGGCTGAAACACTTTATAACACAGAATTGGGCGCACGCATGTCATGGAAAAAAGCAACTTTTGGTGCCAACCTTTATCACATGCTATACAATGATCAATTGGTTTTGACAGGAGAGTTAAATGATGTGGGCGCAAACGTTAGAATCAATGTACCGGATAGTTACCGGTTTGGTTTGGAGCTGGAAGGGAAGTGGAATTTTTATAAAGAATTATCCTTGTTTGGTAATGCGACTTTTAGCCAAAATAAAGTAAAGTCATTGGTCGAATTTGTTGATGCTTATGATGAGAACTTTGAGTGGTTGGGTCAGGTGGAAGTTCAACTTGAAGATGAAACAGATCTTGCTTTCTCTCCTAACGTGATTGCAGCTGTTGGATTAAATTGGGAAGCACTTTCAAATGTAAATGGACAAAGCTTAGAATTTAATTTGCAAGGAAAATATGTAGGTGAGCAATTTATTGACAACTCATCTGACGATAATAATAAGTTGGACGCTTACTTCTACAGCGACTTCCGCTTGACCTATACGTGGGAACCAAAGTTTGCAGACGAAGTTGGATTGAGTTTGTTGGTCAATAATATTACAAACAGCTTATACTCTTCAAATGCTTGGTCTTATAAATATGACTTTGATGGTACTATTGAATATGCTCAAGGTTTTTACCCTCAGGCCACCACTAATTTCTTGTTGGGTTTGACGGTTAAGTTTTAGGGATTTGTTTCTTAGTAATAAAAATAAAAAAACGGAAGATCGAATATTCGATCTTCCGTTTTTTTAATGCTATGGTTGACTAGCTTAGAAGTTATAAGTAAAGCCAACTCTGTATTCAATTGGAATATCAAAATCATCGTCTTCTAAGAAATTGTATAAAATTAATATTTCGTAACCAAAGCCACCTGCTCCAACAGCAGAATTATATCCTCCTCCAAGGAAAAAATTAGTGCCGCTTTCTAGGCGTTGGTCATCCTCTCCAGATAGATAGGTGACTGCTTCAAAGGCATATTCAGAATGAGCAAAAATACGATTATAAACTTTTGCTCTTCCAAAAACTCCAAGCCCCCAGAGTAGAAATTTTTGATTTGGACCTGGTTGATAGTAAACAAGATAGTCGAGTTGAGCTCTTGGGCCTATTGAAAAAATGTCATTAATTTTAAAACCAACCATAGGGCTGATTCCCATCAATAAAGCATTCCCTTGGTTGCTTCCCTGTAATTGAAAGTTTAACATACCTCCATACCAAAGACGGTGTGCAAATCCACCGCTTTCATCAAAGTAATCAGTATCATCTTCTTCTTTAGTTTCGCTTTTACCTTCCCCACGACGTTGGGCGTCAGCATATTGCAAGCCTACAAAAAGGACACAAGCAAGAATAAGCGTGGTGAGTTTAATTGCTTTTTTCATATTTAGTTTAGTTAATTTTTTAATAATTGTAATGCCTCGATAATTGGGCAATTTACCTTTAGAATAGCTTCTTAGAGTAAAATTACACAAATCTCTGAAAAGACCTATTTTTCTGGTTCTTTGACAAGTGGCCAACTTTATTGCTTAGATACCAGCAACGTTGCAAAAATAGAGATATTTTGCAATCTATAGCAATAGAATCTATGCTGTCTTTATTATGACTGATTTTTTTTGAAAAGTCTCAGATTTAAGGCTGTGGAGCTAATGTAGGTTTAGAGGAAGGGGGGAGTGAGTTGGTGAAATACTGAACCAAGTCGAAGTCTTATCATTCTAAGTGAGCTCAAGCGAATCGAATGATTACTCAAAAACCTGATTAAAAGAAGGAGCCAATGCAATATCCGTCTTTATTAGTTTTTGCTCAATTAGGTAGTTGATCCAAGCATTACTCCTCTTTGCAGTGGAGAAAGAGTAAAAAGATTGATTTTCATTTAATTTTTCGTGAAAGCCTAATGTTGTCTTATACTTCAATTCTAAAATTTTGATGATACCAAAAGTATAGTAATCTCGTTTTCCACCACTACCAGCAACAAAAGGAGTCACGGCATCAAATTGTAAAATTTCATAAATCTTCTGATAATCTAACTCACTCTTTTTTGTGAGAAAGTCTACACCAAAATCTTTTAAATAATACAAGTAAAAATCATACTCTGACATTTTCTTATGATTATCTAAAAATGTTCGATAGGTCTTGTCAGAACTTAAATCAAAAATAGGTAAGCCAAAATCTTTTCTCAAAAAAGCCCAAGGTTCTTCGCCTAGTGTTTCTGAGAGTTGATTAAAATGTTTGGCGATCTGATCGATTTGTTTGTAAGAAATAGTTGATATAATGGTTTCTTGAACTTTTGATTTAGAACTTTTATCAACATCCAAATTAAAAGATGCAACAATACGTTCACTAAGTGGTTTGCCAATGTTTTCTAGTTGAGCAAGGTGCAAGGTAGTCGCTTGTTCTTCAAATTCACTCATAAAGTCACTCTCATTTAGATAGGCTTTAAGCGTTTCTTCAACTATGACGATTTCTTCTTTTTTAGCTGCCCCACTATGGATGTAGGTGGTAAACCAAGGATAGCGAAATAGGTTGTTGAGTAGTGACCCCTTGTCTTCTGTCTTGTAGTTTTTTGATTTTTCTAACAAGTAATTTAACATTGCTGAAGGATCGTCGATCTCAAACAATTTTGGAATGTCATCTAATACCTTATGGGAAAAATCAAAATCTTTAAAGTAAACAATATCGTCTTTTATGGAAAGTTTGGGGCTGATACTAAGCGTTCTAATATCTTTAATAGGCTTTACCTTTGTTAAGGCAGATAGACAAACTTCTTTGTGTTTCTCTCTGTAGTTTGGTGACTCTGTGATAAGATTAATATCATCAATAGACAAGTCAGGATTCATTTCAAGTTGTTTGATTTTTGTGCTGAAAAATTGGTCAGCCCACTCGAGATAATTTGCTTTGTCTTCTTCCCATTTTTTATTCCAGGGGCGAATGTCCAGAGGCTTTTCTTTACTGGTTGTTGCGTAAACAAAATTGTAAACGTTTTCTAAGATGGGTGTTACATTGTCTCCAATTGTGAGCTCAAGAGCTCGTTTCTTTTGCAATACCCGTTCGTCTTTTGCCAATTCAAAAAGCTCAGGAACCTGATCAATCGAAGGATGTAGTCGCAAATAATAGAATAAGTTTTTTATTGCATTATTATCGGTTAGTATTTTTATACTCGCTACAATTTGTGTAAACTCTTTCTTATTTGGAGCGGGTAAAATTTTAATATCTCTTTTGTTAAATCGCGTTGGACTTTCAATGAAATCAGTCAATGCTCCGCCCGTTTCATCTCCATTGTTGGTAGAAACAAGTAACAGGATTTGATTTAAAATCTGTCGATCAACCTCAATGGCTTTTATCTCATTTAGTTTGTCGACTACTTTGGGATCATTGATGTCAAACTTGTTGAGATAATTATTGCAAACACCAATTACTCCAATATTAGCAAGTAGTAAGGATTTCTTTAAGTATAGTTGAATCTCAGTATCGCTCTCTAAAACTTTATCCCAGTTTTTAGAATAAAAAACATCAAGTATTCGTCCTAATGAATAGTTGGTAACTTCATTAGCCTGATTGATACAACCCCAATATTCAATTGCTGTAACATCTTCGATTTCCATCGAATTAATAATCTTGTTTTCTAATTTATATCTGGCAACTTCATTTTTCTCATGGTACAATTTGGCGAGTAATTTCGATAAATGCTTATCTGGTCTATAGCTGATACTGTGCTTTTTGCAATACTGTGTAAGAGCAGATAGTTGCTCCAAATATTTGTATTTGAATGGAGGCAGGGATTTGTTGTAGGATCGAAACATTTGTCGATACTTCTCAGCGAGAGCAACAATTTCAGAAGGATCCCCTTCTGTTAGTTGCGCAAAAGAAGCCATAGCCACGGAGTCATTACGCGAGTTGAGTCGACGAAAAAGTTTCTCGTAATTCTGCGTTTTTTCCAACGCATTATATTTATTGATGTAAGATTCGTGTGCTTCATCCCATTCGTAATCATTATGTCTAGAAGCCCAGTAAATGAGATAGTTTTCCAACGTTGCTCTATCACTACTTTTTCCAAGATCAAAATCAATACTCCTCTTCACATTTTCAACTCCAACCTTTAGCTTTGTTAAACGACTAATTGTTTGCACCATTTGATGCATACTTCGTTTTGACGATTTGTTTATAAACGAATTTTTATATCCCAATGCTGAGAGATAAAAAAGCGAACGTGGATGGCGTGTAGCAATCAAGTCTTGAATGGCATTGTGGACAATCCATTCTCGACCATCTGCAAAGCATAAGATGCGACCGTAATAATCAACAATGTGATTGAAAAAATTAGGCTGGAATTTAAATAATTTTGAATAACCAAAAGCACGCATATCTTCAATTGTTCCCAATGAATCGATATAGTGCTGATAGGTTTTGATTAGATTTTTACTACTAATTTCTTTATTACTGGGTTCAATATTGGTTAGTATGACCAACTGAGGCGCTGCAAATTTCGGATCAATATCCTTTTCTGAAAGCATATTAATAATTTCCGAAAGACAATCTACATCACGACTTTTAGCCAAACCTTTACAAAGACCTCGGTAAAGTTCATCGGACCATTTTTTAGAGGAAGCTCTCAGCTCTTGACTAACTTCGTACATATAGATACTAGCATCATCCGTTTGTAAATCCCCTAGTAATTCAATTTGCTGAATGACAACACCTTGGTTCTTATCACCAATAGCTTCTTCCATTCTACGTTTGATTGCCTTTAATGGTGAGATACCGTTGTCGATATTATTATTGAAATTCTGTACCTCATATTTTATTTTCCGATCCTCTAAAGAGGTTATAAAATAAACACCGAGGATGTCAGAAAATTGAATTTCATTTTCGTAATTGTAATAAAAATCGTGAAACTTTGATTTGGAGATGGCTTGGTTTAGATTGATCTCTTCTTGAGTGAAGAATGCAAATTTTCGGATGATGTCAAAGGCTCTTTTCTTAACAATGCTTTTGTCCAATAAACTTCCTAAGTCGCGTAGACTACGCTTTTCACCTTTTCTGGCGCTTTCCTCAAGCTGGATTAGCAGAGCATCGTAATCTACCGAATTGCCCTGCGCACGAAGCGTAGAGGAAATAATAATAGGAAAGATCAGAATAAATAAAATTCTTATGCTCATGTTTGTTCCAATGCTAAATCTATCAATGATTTAGATAGATAAATAAATTGTACATCTTAACATTTAAAGCAAGAATTGCACCGAATCACATGCTATTTTAATATTATATGGTGAGAAAATATCGAATTAAATACTATGGACTGATTGTCAGTGACTTATACTTGCTTTTGCTATCGGATTTTACCTCAACTAATTTTAAATATCGGCTCGCAAAAAAAAACAAAAGCCGAAGCTCAGAACTGAGATTCGGCTTTTGCCTTCCATAGTCAAACATTGCACACTATAGCTATAACTCATCGAAAGGTCAATTCAAACCATTAACTACCTGTTCCTTGATTTTACAAGCATTAGGATTGGACGGACTGAATGTAGTCGAAGTAAGTCAGTCGGAGTAGTTTTATTCTGTCTCCAAGTCTTCCAAAAAGTAAATCTCCTTCTGAATGCTAATATAATAGCGGCCATAAAAATGTCTAAGATTCCAATAAGAAGCACCGTCATCTTCAAAGTCTTTGTTTACCCTCAAATCCTGTGCACCAAGCATATCGTCATCTGCCAGACTCCAAGGCAACCCTAATTGAGTTTGACTAAAAATCTTACCATTCTCAACTTCCACAAATTTTAAAGAAGAGGTACCAACCTGTTCGAAATTTTGACCATTATCTTCTGATTGATAAAAATCAAAGTTATTAAAACCAGTTAGGAATACCTTGTCTTCATGCTCAAAAGTATTCAAGGTCCAAATCTTATTAATCTCTTTATAATCTCCAGTATTAGGATCGATACGATAAGTACCCCATTTTGAATTGACATAGAAAAAGCCATTTACAAAACTGACATTCATGAGGTCTCCACTAATATCGTCCAATGGTAGATCAATTCGCTTATTTAAAGTGATGCCAGATCCAATAAATGCATCTTTACTAAGATTGAGATTGATATCGAACAAAAAGAAAGAATAGGTATTGTCTGTAATATTCAATGTAGGCAATAAAAATAAATCACCATTCGTATCAAAAGCTCCATTATAGCGCGCCTTATCTTCAGGAACAATACTAATTTCTTGATTTTCAGCAAATTCATCTAAATTAAAGAAAATAGATTCACTTGAATCAGTATCCTTGGTCAGGTATACTTCCATCTGGTTGGCCTTTATCGTTGCTTGACCGCTAGGGTCAGATGGGTCAGGGTAATCTTGAGTAACTACTCTTAGGAAAACGTAGCGGGATAATGACGGTCTTCCAAAAAAGTTAAAAGGCAGGTCTGTAAACACACGTCTTTCCAGTATCTGATTTTGATTGCTTACACGTACAAATTCATCATCGGTCATGACAAGCAATTCTGTTGGCCCAGCATACATGTTTCGAATTGGAGTATTGGTGGCAATGTCTAGCTTATTCCAAATGTCAGGTTTTGCCTTGTAGCGGTTGTAGTTACAAGAAACCAACATCAAGGTGGCTAGAATAATAGTAAAAGTGCCTCTTTTTAGAAATTCAGTCATAATAAACAGTTAAGGTTGATCGAATTATAGCATTACACACTAAAAATTTATGACACCAGTAAGTATCAAATTGTTTTTGTGAATAATGTTTCTAGGTATTAGAAGGGAGGTGATACAAAATTAAGCATTTTCTCAACTCATTCCTAGTCCAAAGTTATACCACAAATAGGGTATTTTGCTTAAGCTTATAATTACCCTAGAGTAGCTTTATTGATAGTTTGAGTAGAATATTGCAAGAATACTAAAGCTTGCAGCAGCTAATTCTTATGGGAATTAGACGCATGATTAAGTTAAAAGACACAGTTTTTAGTTGATTTATTCAGGCAAATTTTTGAATTAAAAGTGACTTGGATTAATTTTTTTCGTTTTTTGACAAATCCTGTGGCCAATGTTAAAATGAAAGCAAAAGTGACCAAGGGAAACGTTGATTTTATTTTATCATTGGGTTCTACCATGGAATTTTGTCAAAGAACCATTTTTTTATATGAAATAACCTTTTGGTCAGCGGATTTTTCAACTCCAAACCAGGTTTTTCCTGTAGCCCAAACAATATCGTAAAGATCTAGCTTAGCCTTAATACTCGAACTTTTTACAAACTTACCGCTTTTCAATTTCCAGTACTCAACATCGTTACTACAAGAATTAGCTTGAATAGATGCGGTACTAAAGACAAAAGCATCTTGTTGTGGATTAAATACTGGTAGCCCGTTCAAGATAGTTTTTGAACCATCCTTGCGGTCAATGATCCAATATTGAGGGCACTGACCTTTTTGCTGAGCTAGTAGGTAATATGCATTAGCAGATTTGATATAACCATTAAACTGATAGTAAAAATCACTGGTAGTTCCTTCGTCCATAGGGTGTTTCATTTCTATTGCCCCACTGTCTAATTGCAAAATAAGAGTTCCTTCTTTTCGCTCCACCAAATCCTTATGCTGCTCAATCCTATATTTCTCAACAGCCCAAGCACAGGCATTCTTACCTTCCCACTCATTTTGATTGTAGCCTTTTGACTCTTTACACAGGCGATCAATTGGCATTGACTCCAAGCTCTTGTCTAAAGCAGACTTATAGGTCGATGCATTCAAATTGCTTATCTCAGCATTAGAATTTACTTCAGTAGCGGTTTCTCCACTTGTAGTAGAAGGAGCTTTTTCGTTACCACAGCCTATCCATAGGATCAAACAAATACTTGCTATCAATACGTTTTTCATATCTAATTTATTTGGTTCTTTGACAAATCCCGTAGTAGAACCCAATGATAAAATAAAATCAAGGTTTCCTTCGGTCACTTTTGCTTTCGGTTTAACATTGGCCACTGGATTTGTCAAAGAACGATTTATTTAAAAGAACCCTGTATTACATATTTGGAACAGATTATAAAACCTGCCTAGCATCATTAGAAAACTAAACTTTGAATTTCGAAAACCCTAAGTCTACCACCACTAAAGCTGAAATTGCCACTTTATTTGACTGTTTTCAATGTAAATTTATGCTTATCTTTAAGATAACGGTAGTTTTCATACCCGAAGCTAAGTAATTGATTGATTACTTTTCGATTCTGAAATCAGGATATGTTTAAAAAACCTAAAGCATAATTAACTCTTTTACCGCTATTTCTGCCACTCATTAACTCATTTTTCATACCAAATTAATTGAATAGCGAAAGAAATCGACAGGTTTTGACATCAAATGGTCAGACTGGAATAATCTTGTTGTCATTTTCTTCAATTGCTTTGATAAATACTGACTTTTTTCATTATTTTTAGAATCTAAAAATATTAAGCCAAAACTAATCTAACCTTATACCACTTATTGGACTTGCACTTTGCAGGAATCTAAAAATAAGTGATTTGCCAATTGATAAAATTAGAGTTTATAATCTTGTAAGAGATTAATACGAACCTTGCTTATTCAGAACCTAAATAGTATCAGCACCGCTGCTTCCTATTAAGCTGCTTTGTCTGTGAACCCCAGAGAACAACTATTTAATTTTTAAACCAACAACTAATGTTCAGAATTACATTTGCACTCTTATTCCTACTCACAAGTATTTCAGCTTTTACTCAAAAAGCTAATTTTGTAGGACAAAAACTTCATGTTGAGCATTCGACACTACAATCTAATTTTAAAGATTATCAGGTTTATCAGATTGATGCCAATGCGATTAGCCAACATGTGCAAACGAACTTAAATGATATTCAATTCGAACTACAGTTAGGTTCCGAAAACACTTGGGATTTACAACTGACTCCAAACGATATGAGAGGGGAGTACTACAACGTCACTACCGCTCTAGATAAAAACATGAATGCGGGACAGCAAGCCAACATAGCTTTCCGTGCTTATAATAATGCTACGCCAAACCAATTTGGTGCCCTTACCATCGACGAAAATTTTCTCTATGGTTTTGTCAAACAGCAAAACGGAGAATACTTCATTGAGCCGCTTCGCTATTTTATTAACGGTGCAGCCAAAAACCTTTTCGTAGTATATGCATCCAAAGATGTTATTGAGAAAAAAGGTAATTCTTGCGGAGTAACTGAAATGCAAAATAAAATCAATGAACAAGATAGTGCTCTTGGAAACGATACGCCCAATGACATCCCTTCAGGGCTTGTCGTCGCTTGTCATGAAATTGAATTAGCTATCGCATCCGATTGGCTCATGTTTCAAGATTACGGTTCTGTCGCTGGCGTTGAAAACCACAATATTGGAGTAATGAATAATGTAGGAACAAACTACGATAATGAATTCAATCACGAATTCCAATTTGTTATTGTTACCCAATTCGTTTCTGATTGTAGTAGTTGTGATCCTTGGACAAACTCTACTGACCCTGGAGACCTACTAGACGATTTCAGAGCTTGGGGAAATGCAGGTAATTTTGGAGTTTCTTTCGATATCGGACAATGCTGGACAGATAGAAATTTTGACGGAGGTACAGTAGGCCTAGCTTGGGTTGGAGGAGTATGTAACTCATTTAAATATCACGTTCTACAAGATTTTACGAACAACGCTAATTTTCTGAGAGTTATGACTGCTCACGAAATTGGACACAACTGTAACTATGTCCATGATGACGCAGGATCCCCTTGGATCATGGCTCCCGTAGTTAGTGCTTCCACGGTATGGTCTGCTCCTTCTATTGCTACTATTGATAGTTATCTTCAAGGTCGAATCAACAATGGTTGTCTGGGATCTTGTGGTACATCTGCACCGCCTCCTATCGCAGGGTTTTCTGCCGATATACAGGAAGGGTGTATCCCGCTCCAAGTTCAGTTTACTGATAATTCTGGAGGTGGAGCTGTTACGACTTGGGCTTGGTCATTCCCAGGAGGTATTCCTGCCACTTCTTCCGCTCAGAATCCTCTTGTAACCTACACCACTACGGGCCAGTTCGACGTAATATTAGAAGTAACTAATCCAGGAGGTAGCGATATCATTACGGAAACCAATTTCATCTCTGTCGATGATGTTCCTACATCTGCATTTGATGATTTGCATAATGAACTTGTAGTAACATTCATCAACTTATCAATGAACGCCAACTCTTACTCATGGGATTTTGGAGATGGCAGTTCTAGCACCGAAATAAATCCAATTTATACTTATGATGATGATGGAATTTATACGGTTACCCTCGAAGCATTCAATGATTGTGGTGTTGACATTTATACTTTTGATGTTGAAGTCGTTTCAATTCCTGTAGCACTTTTCTCATCTGATATAGTGTTTGGTTGCATACCTGCAACAGTCTCTTTTGATGACTTGTCAACACCGAATACAACTTCATGGAATTGGAGCTTCCCAGGCGGAGACCCGAGCACATCAACAGACCAGTTTCCTGTAGTCGATTACTTTTCTACTGGCTTTTATGATGTAACATTGACTGTTACCAATGCCGCAGGTTCTGATACTTATACTGAAACAAGCTACGTTGAAGTAGTGGATTTACCAATACCCGGATTTACTTACTCCGTAGTAGATGGTGTTGCTACATTTACAAATACCTCAATGGGGGCTACCGATTATTTGTGGAATTTTGGTGATGGAGCGACTAGCACGGAAATAAACCCGGTTCATACTTACAGCACAAGTGGAGACTATATTGTTACCCTTGAAATTACAAACTTCTGTGGTGCAGAAGTAGAAGTGCAGACCGTTTCTATTACGATAGAAACCGCTCCTGTTGCTGGGTTTACTGCAAGCCCAATTACAGGTTGCGAACCATTGACCGTTAGCTATACAGATCAATCCAGTGGAGCGACTTCTTGGTCTTGGATTTTTCCTGGAGGAAACCCCGCCACTTCTACTGACCAAAACCCAGTAGTCGAATATATTTCTTCGGGCTCTTATGATGCAACACTTACTGTGACTAACGCATTTGGTAACAATACGATTTCGCAAACAAATTTCATAGTAGTTGACCCAGTAACTATCGCAGATTTTACAGCGACTGTCAATATGGATATGGTATCCTTTACCAATAGTTCCATTGAAGGAACTACTTACGCTTGGGATTTCGGAAATGGAAACACAAGCACTGATACGGATCCAAGCCATACTTATGCAATGGATGGTTCCTATGAAGTAGAACTTATTTCTACCAACTCTTGTGGAAGTGATACGACTACTCAAACAGTCAACATCGTTACAGTACCAATCGCAGCATTCTCTGCACCCGTGACCAGTGGTTGTGCTGACCTAAGTGTCAATTTTTCTGACGAGTCAACAACGAATGCAACTTCTTGGATATGGACTTTTGCAGGTGGAACACCGGCTACTTCAACCGATCAAAACCCAGTGATTGTTTATAGTACTGCTGGAACATACGATGTTATTTTAGAAGTGACTAATAGCGCAGGATCGAATAGTTCAACTCAGTCTTCTTATATCACCGTTACTGATGTACCTGTTTCTTCTTTTACTACAAGTGCAACTGATATGACCGTTGTTTTTACAAATACGACTGTCAACGGAACCAGCTATACTTGGGACTTTGGAGATGGTAATACCAGTGCGTTGGAAAATCCAACACATACTTACCTAGCTGATGGAACCTACACGGTTACATTAACTGCAACAAATGCTTGTGGAGATAATGTCATTACACAAACGGTGATCATTTCTAATTTACCAATCGCGGGATTTGGTGCTCCGATAACAAGTGGTTGTGCGGACCTTACGGTAAACTTTACCAATCAGTCTTCTTCCAATACATCAAGTTGGGATTGGACATTCCCAGGAGGAATACCTGCTACTTCAGCAGATCAAAATCCTGTTGTAGTTTATAATACAGCTGGTACTTACAATGTTACACTGATTGTAAGTAGTACGGCTGGTGCTGATACGCTTTCGCAAACAGCTTATGTAAACGTTACAGATGTACCATCAGCGGGTTTTACAAATGCAGTTACCGGTACCATTTCTAACTTTACAAATACGTCCTTAGACGCTACCTCATATAGTTGGGATTTTGGAGATGGAAATAATAGTAACTCCTCTGACCCCTCACACGATTATGGAGCAGATGGAACTTACACGGTTGTCTTGACAGCAACGAATGCCTGCGGAACAGATATGTTTACACAAACAGTGCTAATTTCCAATCTACCAACGGCAGGTTTTGGATCAAATGTAAATAGTGGCTGTGCAGATTTGGAGGTCAGCTTTACGGATCAATCCTCTGCTAATGCAGAAAGTTGGTCATGGTCATTCCCAGGAGGAACACCAACTACTTCAACAGCGGAAAACCCAACAGTAACTTATACGACTGCAGGTACCTATGATGTCAGCTTGACTGTTTCGAATGCAGCAGGAGAAGATACAGAAGTACAATCTTCTTATATAGTAGTGACAGATGTACCATCAGCGGGTTTTACAAGTGCAGTTACCGGTACCATCTCTAACTTTACAAATACGTCTTTAGACGCCACCTCATATAGTTGGGGTTTTGGAGATGGAAATAGTAGTAGCTCTTCTGACCCCTCACACGATTATGGAGCAGATGGGACTTACACGGTTGTCTTGACAGCAACGAATGCCTGCGGAACAGATGTGTTTACACAAACAGTGCTAATCTCCAATCTACCAACGGCAGGTTTTGGATCAAATGTAAATAGTGGCTGTGCAGATTTGGAGGTCAGCTTTACGGATCAATCCTCTGCTAATGCAGAAAGTTGGTCATGGTCATTCCCAGGAGGAACACCAGCGACATCAACAGCGGAAAATCCAACAGTAACTTATACAACTGCTGGCACCTATGACGTCAGCTTGACCGTTTCCAATGCAGCAGGAGACGATACGGAAATACAATCCTCTTATATAGTGGTGACAGATGTACCAACTGCCGGATTTAGTACTGCTGCAAACGGAACCATTGCTAACTTTACAAATACTTCAACGAATGCAACTTCTTATAGTTGGAACTTTGGAGATGGGGAAACAAGTGGTGATACCAACCCAACACATATTTATGCAGCAGATGGTACCTACACCGTTATCCTCACTGCAACGAATGATTGTGGTTCAGTTACTTTTATAGAAACAGTCCTTATAGAAACAGAACCAGTGGCTGGTTTTATGGGAGATATGACGATCGGTTGTGGACCGCTTACCGTCAACTTTACAGATTTGTCATCTCCAAATACAACAGCCTGGAACTGGACTTTTGATGGGGCTAATCCAGGCTCATCAACGGAACAAAATCCAACAATTGTATTCGATACACCGGGTTCATATTCGGTTACTTTAATTGCCTCTGCTCCTGGTGGAAATAGTACGTTTACACAAACATCATACATAACCGTTCTTGATACCCCAACAGCTGGATTTACTAGTAATGTTGGCGGTACGGTAGCCACATTTAGCAACAATACCACAAACGGAGATACCTATTTATGGGATTTTGGAGATGGCAATACTAGTACAGGTCCAAACCCAATGAATGATTATTTAACAGATGGAGTATACACCGTTGTATTAATGGCAACCAATCAATGTGGTACGGTTACCGTTACTGAAACAGTTACCATTGTAACGCCTCCATCTGCTGCCTTTAGCGCAGATATAGTTGAAGGTTGTGCGCCACTTACAGTTAGTTTTATGGACCAATCATCAACAAACGCAAGCAGCTGGAATTGGGTGTTTACTGGCGGGAATCCAGCAACATCAAGTGAACAAAATCCAATTGTTGTTTTTGAAAATCCAGGAATATTTGGGGTGAGCCTTGAGGTCAATAATAGTGCAGGAAGTGATATGAATGTACAGGCTGGATATATTGTGGTTAACACAAGTCCAACCGTAGCTTATACTTCATCTGTAATGGGAGCCACTGCGACTTTCGTTAATAGCTCTGTCAATGCAACTTCATATAGTTGGGACTTTGGAGATGGGAATAGTAGTACGCTCGCAGATCCTACACATACGTATTTAGATGCAGGTACTTACACAGTTGTGCTTACTGCAAGCAATGAATGTGGTTCGCTTACCTTTACAGAAATAGTGACAATTGTATCTCCACCAGCTGTTTCATTTCTTGCGGATGTGACCACAGGTTGTGCACCCTTGACAGTAAATTTTACAGACCAATCGATAGGTGATGTTTTGACTTGGGATTGGACATTTACAGGAGGTGTACCTGCTGCATCAAACTTACAAAATCCAGTAGTTCAATATAATACACCTGGGGTTTATAGTGTGACTTTGCTTGCAACTACTTCTGGAGGAGCAGGTACATTTACACAAACGGCTTATATTTCTGTTTTAGATGTCCCATCAGTTGGGTTTAATACAAGCGGATCAGGAACTGATTATGACTTTGCAAATACTTCAACGAATGCAACATCTTACACTTGGGATTTTGGAGATTCGAATACCAGTACACTGGAAAATCCATCTCATACTTATTTGGCTGATGGAGTTTATACGGTTTCTTTGCTTGCAACAAATGCTTGTGGATCAGTTACAACAACTGAACAAGTAACAGTAGCCACTGCGCCAATTGCTGCTTTTACATCTGACTTCAATGCAGGTTGCGCGCCTTTAGTTGTTAGCTTCCAAGACTTGTCTTCTGCGAATACTACTGCATGGTCGTGGGCATTCACAGGAGGAACTCCAGCCACATCAAATGATCAGAATCCAACGGTAACTTATAGCACTCCAGGTACTTATCCAGTGACCTTGGTTGCAACGAATGGAGTAGGAGATAATACACTTACCCAGAATGGATTTATTAATGTAACTGATGCTGCTCCTATATCCAGTTTTTCCACGACAATGCTTGGGTCAACGGTCAACTTTGAGAGTTTAAGTTCTGGAGCAACAAACTATACATGGATTTTTGGAGATGGGAATATGAGTATGGAAGAAAATCCTACACATACTTATACTGAAGATGGTACTTACGATGTAATCTTAACGGTAAGTAATGGATGTGGAACTTCTGAAATTACAGAAACAATAGTTATAGCTACTTTACCAACGGCAGGATTTACCGCAGACGTTTTAGCGGGTTGTGCACCATTAGAAGTTGCCTTCACGAATATGTCATCAAACAATGCGGTGACTTGGTCATGGAATTTTGATGGAGCATTTCCATCTACTTCAGTTGATGAAAACCCGATTGTTGTATATGGTGCTGCAGGAACTTATAATGTAAGTTTAGTTGCGACCAATGCACAGGGAGAGGATACGGTTATAGAGATGTCATACATCCTTGTGAATGCTGGGCCAACAGCTGATTTTGATTTTAATGTAAATACATTTGATGTTGACTTTACGAATACCTCTCTCGCTGGTAATATGTATAGTTGGAACTTTGGCGATAGTAATACTAGTGTGGAAGAAAACCCGATGCATACTTATGGTGCACCAGGTATTTATGAAGTTGAGTTGACGGTTACCAATGATTGCGGAACAGAAACGATTATACAAACAGTAGTCATCGATTCAGGAGTGCCACCAATTGCTGGATTTACTAGTGACATTACAACAGGTTGTGTTCCATTGACGGTTAACTTTGAAGATCAGTCAGATGGTGCTGATACTTGGGTTTGGAGTTTTATTGGTGGGACACCAGAAACTTCAATGGAAGAAAATCCAACGGTTGTTTATAATACACCTGGAACTTATGAAGTGAGCTTGGCGGTGACCAATGCCTTTGGTTCCAACTCAATTGCGCAAGTGAACTATGTTGTGGTAGAAGACGTACCAACTACAGGGTTTGTATTAGATCAGATGGACGCAACAGTGACCTTTACAAATACTTCCTCAATGGCAAATTCATATTCATGGGATTTTGGTGATGGTGAATTTAGTGGTTTAGAAAACCCTGTTCATACATACACTACTACTGGTACTTATGAAGTGACTTTGACAGTGACCAATCAATGTGGAACAAATACCTTTACAGAGACAGTAGAAGTTATGTTGGATGGATTTGATGATCCAAAAAGTGTATCTGCTTTGAATTTGTATCCAAATCCGAATGGTGGTTTGTTTACTTTGGAATTGGAAGGAATGCCAATAGATGAAGTACAGATTCGTTTTTACAATATTATTGGTCAGGTGATCTTTGCAGATACTTATGACTTTAGTTCTGGTAACTTGATACAAACCTTTGACTTCAGTCACCTTGCAGCAGCAAGCTATATTATGCAATTGAATATGGGAAGTGATGTGGTTTACAGAAAAGTGATTGTGGAGTAATGGTATTTTTCTGACTGAAGGAATAGTCAGAATTAAAAGTTCTTAAATTACATTAAAAATAAAAGCTCAATCAGAATCCTGATTGAGCTTTTATTTTTTAACAATTTAGTTACATTAACTAATGTTAGCTTATTTCGACTAGTAGAGAACGTGAATTTGACTTAAGGTCGGTTGTTAGCAATAAACTTAGAAGGGTCTAAATAACCAAATACATTTTTTGAATATCCAGGTCCTAATGACATGCCGCAGAAATCACGTAACTCTAAATGTAAATGAGCAGAATAACGACCATTTGCATTTCCAATAGTTCCAATTTTTTCTCCTCGACTAACAATGTCGCCAGCCTTTACATTGAGTGTATGAAGATGTGCATACACCGTCTCAAGATAAGGTTTTTCATGACCAGGCCGATGATGTACAATTCGAATAACATTGCCCCATCCGCAGCATACTTTTTTTGAGAAGACAACGAGGCCATGACCTGTACTAAATACAGAGTCTCCAAGATCAGTGTTACCGCCTCCTGCTCCATTCCAATCCTCACCCAAGTGTGATTTATCACCAAAGTTCAAGGCCTTGAAATAACCTTTTGCATTTGGTTTTCCTACCGGATAATCAAAGCCATCAAATGTGAAGTCAGGGTTTTGTTGAAAATACCACGCGTAGTGTCGCTCAGGTATCGTTGGGAAAAAATTTTCAGATGTGGTGTCTGCATTAATGATCATGCAGTGCTCATGAGCACAGGAAGTATTTGCAGGTTTAAGGCTAGCAAAACCAAATATTCCTAGTAAAACGCTTATTAAACAAAAAATTCTCATCCTATTCTCTTGATTTAAAATAAACTTACGATTACTTAACTACGGTTTTGTAGGGTGATATTGTTTAATATCAAAAATGTTACCCATTTATGATATGTAAGTAATTAAACTATAACTTAACTTAGTCCAAACACTTAGCCAAAGATAAGAGGTTTTATCCTTGATATCCAAGAGATAATCTGTTATACATAGCATAAGATTATTTGTCCTTGAATATAATTTTAACATTTATTAGAGAAAGAGAATTGTTTTTTTCCTGTTTTCAGGCAAAATAAGGGCAATTATAATCGTATTTTTGTTAGAGGTGAGCGTGATAATTCTGCTTTTCTACAGAATCAAAGGGGCTACTCGTAAATAATATTGATTTGTACTGATCAGAATGTGAGTATTTTAAAAGCAATAAACCCCCGATTTTTAAGTTCAAATTGTTGAAGGATATCGATGATTAATTAATCGGATTTGTTCTAAGTACTCTGTAAGATAAGTTAGTTAAGAATTTGAATGCATTGTTTTTTAGTGAGGATGATTCCAATATTTTTAAGAATAGCCTAAGCTATTTGAGAAAATTTGGAAGAAGTCATCGCTGAAAAAGAACATTCAAAAATTAAATAAATTTATGTTACAGAGTACTAAGCAATTATTAGTAAATTTAATTTGAACACCTACTCACTTAATGATATGAATACTAAATAATATAATTTCAATCCAAAAACTGACCTTTTTCTAAACCGTCGTGAGAAAGAAACTAATCCCTGTAATATTAATATTTTTGCTACTCAGTCAATTGAGTAGTACTGCTCAGAGCTGCGAATGCCCGAGCTGCCCTGGTATTATTCCAGCTGGTCCCACATCTTTAGATTTTGAATTTGACATCTCTGGAGCAGTGAACAACGACTTATCAGATCCCGGTCAAGGGGTTTGTGGTGTATTGCTTGAGTTTCAACATTCCCTGATTTTTAGAGTAGAAATGACTTTGACTTCTCCAAGTGGTCAATCTGTTGATTTAGTTGGAACGGACTTTTTCCCACCTTTAGGATCCTTTACTGGTGGCGCATTGTGGGATGTCGCTTTTTTACCTTGTGGTGATCCTGTGCTGCCTGATACTGGTTTTCCACCTGTATGGAATAATGATGAACCTTGGGCACTAGCTGGCCAATACACAGGATCTTATTATCCACATACTGGTTGTTTGGAAGATTTTAATACCGGAACGGTTGATGGTTCCTGGACTTTAACAGTTACTAATAATGATGGTTTTTATACCGGACAGATTATTGATTTTGAAATTGTCTTTTGCGACACTACCGGTATGGGATGTTTTGCTTGTGAAGCTAATGCTGGAGATCTTACAGGCAATGCAGATATAGAAGCTTGTGAAGGAGATACCACTAGTTTAAATTTAGAAATCATACCCGTTTATTCTGGGAACGAACCTTCACCACAAGATTATTCTTACACTTATGTCGTCAGCCAAAATGGAACGGTTCTCACTTATGATTCGACTACCAATTTGGGAGATTTTGAAGACGGAACATATGAAGTTTGCGGTCTGTCTTATTTGACGCTTGATTCTTTGTTACTACCAGAAGCAGATGGGACCTTGACCCTTACAGAACTAGATATGAATCTTGCTAGTCTGAGTCCATCATTTTGTGGTGACCTTTCTGATCATTGTGTCACGGTTGTTATTTTAAACAATATTGATGTTTTTATAGACACAATTTGTGCAGGAGATACTTATTCCTATGCTGGACTAAGTTTGGATAGTACCGACTTGTATGTTTTTACTTACCCCTCAACTCAGGGCTGTGTTGATAGCACAGTATTTATTGACTTGTTGGTTATAGATTCTATTATTAGTCAAATTGTGGATACCATTTGTTTTGGCGATACTTATTCCCTAGCCGGACAAGATTTTATGACTACAGGTTTGTATAATATTACTTTACCATCAACGCAGTATAATTGTGATAGTCTGATAGAATTAGACCTAATTGTTCTGGATACCGCCCTTACTATCTTTTCTGAAAATATTTGTCAAGGTGACACTTTATGGGTAGGAGATATGCCCTTCGATGAAAATGGAAATTTCTCTGTGTTATTGACCAATGAACTAGGTTGTGATAGTTTAGTTGATTTTCAAGTTACAGTTATTGATACTGCCATCAATAATATTCAGATAGCTATATGCGAAGGTGGAGTTTATAGTGCGGGAGGAGTAGACTTTACAACAACTGGCCAGTACCAAATCAATTTACCATCTGTACAGAATTGTGATAGTTTAATTAATTTGGATCTAACAGTTTTGAATCCTGAAGCTACAATCGTTTTTCCGGATACGATCAATTGTATTCAATCAAGTATCAGCCTTTTAGGAGATACCATTATTACTGTCCCTAACTCAATAGTTACATTTCAATGGACACATTTAAATAATGGGGGAGATGGTATTATCGCTGACGCAAATACATTACAGCCTTTGGTCAACAAATTTGGAATGTATGAATTGGAGGTAACCGAGACCTATTTGGGAGTCGTTTGCATATCGAATGTGATTGTAGAAGTGATTGAGGATGATGCTACACCAGATATTGGATTGACTCCAGTGTCTGCTTTAACTTGTACAGATACTATAATGACGCTTTCAGGAAATTCCACAGTTCAAGGAGCTATGTTTACATGGACAGGCCCACTAGGATTTATCGCAAATCAGGTAGACACATCAACGGTAATCTCCGGCTTGTATAACTTTGAAGTAATTGCTCCCAATGGTTGTACTAATGACACCAACATAACTGTAGGAATTGACACTATCGCTCCTTCAATCAATGCAATTGGAGACACAATAAACTGTGATAATGCCATAGCTCAATTGCAAGGAATAGGAGGGGCTACAATTATTAACTATTTATGGTCTGGCCCTTCACCATTTTCCTCCCCGCTTCAAAATCCAGTTACAACAGTTGAAGGTAGTTATTCTGTGACCGTCACTGCGGGAAATGGTTGTACCTCCGAAGCGCAAACAGAAGTATTATTGGATACCATTTATCCAGATTTAGTCTTGTTAATTTCAGATACTTTGACTTGCGAAATAGACAGCGTTCAGTTACAATCACAAAGTAGCGTAGCGGGATTGAGCTATGAGTGGACATCTCCCGGCGGTTTCATTTCCGGAGCATCGAATCCATTTACGCAAGTGGCGGATGTTTATACTTTGACAGTAACGGCTCCGAATGGTTGTGCAACAACAGAGAGCATTGAAGTATCCGCAGATTCCAATTTACCAGATCTACAATTAACAACAGATACTTTGACTTGTGATGTAGACAGCGTTCAGTTACAATCACAAAGTAGCGTAGCGGGATTGACTTATGAATGGACATCTCCTAGCGGTTTCATTTCTGGAGCATCGAATCCATTTACGCAAGTGGCGGATGTTTATACTTTGACAGTAACGGCTCCGAATGGTTGTGCAACAACAGAGAGCATTGAAGTATCCGCAGATTCCAATTTACCAGATCTACAATTAAAAACAGATACTTTGACTTGCGAAATAGACAGCGTTCAGTTGCAATCTCAAAGTAGCGTAGTGGGATTGAGCTATGAGTGGACATCTCCCGGCGGTTTTATTTCTGGAGCATCGAATCCATTTACGCAAGTGGCAGATGTTTATACTTTGACAGTAACGGCCCCGAATGGTTGTTCAACAACAGAGAGCATTGAAGTATCTGCAGATTCCAATTTACCAGATCTACAATTAACAACAGATACTTTGACTTGCGATATAGACAGCGTTCAGTTGCAATCGCAAAGTAGCGTAGCGGGATTGAGCTATGAGTGGACATCTCCCGGCGGTTTCATTTCCGGAGCATCGAATCCATTTACGCAAGTGGCGGATGTTTATACTTTGACAGTAACGGCTCCAAACGGTTGTGCAACAACAGAGAGCATTGAAGTATCCGCAGATTCCAATTTACCAGATCTACAATTAACAACAGATACCTTGACTTGCGATATAGACAGTGTTCAGTTACAATCGCAAAGTAGCGTAGCGGGATTGACCTACGAATGGACATCTCCCGGCGGTTTCATTTCCGGAGCAT
>CAKZUK010000008.1 GCA_937921775.1 uncultured Saprospiraceae bacterium | reverse complement strand
CCCTCCAACAACTTAATAACAGCAGCCTTTTTCCGAACAGAAACCGGCACCTTAGTCCCATCACTCATCAAAATATAACCACCATCAATTTTCACAAACTCTTTAATCTGAGCGGCATTAATCAAATGCGATTGATGTACTCGTATGAATTGATGTTCCACCAGCAACTTGTCAAAATCTTTAAGCGTTTTGGTGACTAGCAGTTTTTGGTTATCCGAAAAAAAGAACTGCGTATAGTTTCCCATCGATTCACAACGAATGATGTCCTCTATTTTGGTGATATGGATTTTCTCCATGGTATGCAGTGCGATGCGACCAGAGATTTGACCTGCCTTCATCGTGTCCGAAAGCATACTCAGACTTTCGGCTTGCGCTGCATTATCTTCTTGCAGTTTTTTGACTGCTTCCATCAACTCATCCGGATCAACCGGTTTCATCAAATAATCAACAGCGGAATATCGAAAGGCTTTAATCGCAAAAGCATCAGAGGCCGTTGTAAAAATTACTTTGAAATTAATATTGGATACAATTTCCAACAGGTCAAAGCCTGAGCCATCCTGCATTTGTATATCCAGAAAAACTACCTCAGGTTGAACTTCTTTCAACAACTTCCCACCACTCACTACCCCATTGGCTTCTCCAATCAATTCAATCTCTGGACAATAGTCCTTTATGTCTGCTTTCAGTGTATCAATGGCCTGCTGAACGTCGTCTATTATTACTGCTTTGATCATACTGTAAAGGTAAGGAAAAAGACGAAACTTGAGAGTTCCATCTAATGTGAACTTCGCTGATCGCTTAAGAATTAATCTGGATGTCTTCTCATTAACTAAAAAACGAAGTTCCTAATTTAAGACACACCTAAGTCATTAAAAATCAAAATATTACAATTTTATTGATTTTAAAAATGAGACATATCCGTAAGCATTACTCGACAATCAAATCAATTATGTAAGCTTCCGAAACATTGAGGTAAGTCGTTTGGAATTTAGCCAACTATGTTTGTAGTATCAAATAATTAAAACCCACGATTATGAAAATCAAACATTATTTAATGCTTTGTATAATATGCTTAACGAGTATTTCTTATGGCCAGGAATCACACAAATGGTCTGTCCAATTTAGTAGTGAAAAAAGAACGCTCTTTGAAAACATTCCACTTGATGATGACACCCCAATCGCTCCAAGTCTCTCTCAAAGACTAAGCGTTTTGTATTATCCGAAAGAAAAATGGTTTTTTTATAAACTAGGATTTGGGTATACAAGCTATAGCCCTTACATGGAAAGAACAAGACTTTCTAGCTTTGTAGATTATTACGATTTACCCTATCAAATCACAGATAAAGATGAACAACTTTATGCCATAGTTAACAAATATGATATCCAATACTTAGATTTCTCTCTTGGGATTAGACATATTTTACGCGATTATGGCCAAATCAAATTTCATCATGATTTGGATATAGTCAACTACTTTCGATTAAATGTTGATTCGGATGTAGAATATAAAAAGTGGAATACCGGATCAACCAATTACGCTTCTATCAGCAATGGCCACCCAACAAGGGAACAGTTCCGTAGCAATGACGATAGCTACGCCTCTCCACACATGATTGACTTAAACTATACGATGGGTTTTATGATGCACTTAGGCAACAGAATAGGTCTCGGCGGTTTTGTAAAAGTTACTATGTCTAGAACTCCTTCCTCAATATCAAAAATCACAGAAAGTTACAGTGGCTTTGGCTTAGGAGCTAACTTATTAATTAAGCTCTAGAAGAAAGAAATAATTGGCCTGAATTTATCTCATGATCAATCGCAAAACAACCTTAGTCCCGGTAAGTTCCGAGTCCTCCTTATTCAAATCAGTGATTTCCAAACTCCGGTTTTTAATCCCTGCGTTTAAAATATCGAGGCGCTCTTGAGTAACTTCTAATGCGGCTGATTTATGCGTATGTTCCTGCTGACTTTTTCGTGCCCTGGCTTTTTCTAGTCCGGGGCCGTTGTCCGTTACAATGCATTCCAGCGTTCCGTATTTTTGTATAAACTCCAATTTTATTTTTCCACCTTCCGCTACCTGGCCGACTCCATGAATGATCGCGTTTTCTACAAAAGGCTGTAGCAACATTGGAGGAATCATAATCTCATCTACATCTAACCTTGAGTCAATTTCGATTTCAAAATCAAAGGAATCTCCACGACTAAACTGTTCGATGGTCAGATAGTTTTGTAAGGTTTCAATTTCTTGTTCCAATGTAATTTTTGTTTCGCGAGAGTTCTCTAAAATTGCGCGCATCAGCTTTGAAAATTTTGCTAAAAAATAGCGCGCCGTCTTCTCATCTTTCTTTGTAATCAAGCTTTGAATGGAGTTCAAAACATTAAAAATAAAATGTGGATTCATCTGCAATTGCAGCGCCTTTTGCTCTAGTTGAAGTATGCTTTTTTCCATTTCAAGACGCTCCGTTTTGATGGCTGATTCTCTGCGAATCCGATTAACGCGCAGGCGGATAAACAAAGCAATTAATAGCAGCCCTAACAAAGTTCCAGCCAGCTTAAACCACCAACGTTGCCATATAGGTGGCTCAATAGAAAACTGCACACTATCTACAGGACCATCAAATACACCGTCCGTATTTCCTGCCATGACGGAGAAGGTATAATTCCCTGGAGATAAGTTGGAATAGTCCACTCCAGTTCGTTTAAACGGCCCAATCCAATCTTTGTCCCAAGCTTCCATTTTCCATTTAAATAAGCTCTGATCTGGCTTTGCCTGATTGATTCCTTTAAACTCAAAGCTCCATTGATTATCAGTATAAGGAACTACCAAATTTTCTTTTATTCCTCCCCAGTCGTCAGCCCAGTTAGCATAAACACTTTTCTCTAATGGATCATAGCCGATTCGCACTTCACTGATATATACTTTGGTAGGAATTAGGTTTTTTCGTGCAGCGCCGGGCAGATGCATGGTCAAGCCGTTCACTGTCCCAAACCATAGCCTGCCCGAACGATCTCTTAATACTGAGTTCTTACATGTTTCCACTCCAACAAATCCTTCTGATTTTCCGTGGTGCTTTATTTTCAGTTTGTTTCGAGATGCATCCAAACTTATAAAATCAATTCCTTTACCACAGCCTGCCCATAAATTATCGGACTCGTCCAAAATTAATAAATATACATTGTTAGAATTCAATCCATCCTTTTCATTTATCAACTTCACCTCAATACTATCGCCTTCCATTCGTAGCCGACAAATTCCTGCATTCGCAGTAGCCAACCAAAAGTAACCGTCTTTATCTTCTACTATCGAGCGAATGTCATTATCTGGTAATCCTGTACTTTTATCAAAAATATGAACGATGCTATCATTTTCAATTACGCCTAAACCCATGTTTCGAGTAACATACCACAAACGCCCCGCACTGTCTTCATAAAGTGCATGGACATATGCATTCAACAATTGATCTTCGAATCGCTTGAATGAATAGTTTCTAACAAGCATTGAATCTCGATAAATGCTATCTGAAAGTACTAATGGTAAAGTATCATTCGTGAAGCTTTTTTCCTCAATGAGCATCGTATCTCTAACCTTTATTTTATGAATCCCTGCACGTGCGGTGGCTATCCAAATGTTTTTATTTCTATCCTCCAAAATATCTTTAACAAAGGAACCACCAAGGCCATCTATTTGATTAAATGAGTTAAATCCTTTTCCATCATACATACTCAGGCCCCTACCCTCTGTGCCGATCCAAACTCGATTGGAAGTATCAACAAACAAAGCCTTGCAGCGCACATCCATGAAGCCAAAATTTCGATTGAACCGAACAATCTCACCATCTTTGATTTGAGCAATTCCTTTGCTTGATGCTGACACCCATAAATGACCAAGCGTATCTTCAGAAATGGCATAAACGTAATCGTCGTTTGAGCTGTTATTGATAGAAATGTGTTCGAACTGTCGACCATAATATTTGCTGACTCCTCCCACCGTTCCAATCCAGACATTGCCCCAAGCGTCTTCTTCGATGGTGCGTACATCATTTCGAACCAGCCCCTTAGATTGTGAAAAATGAGTAAATGTTGAATCAGACGAATCGTAAATACTAATTCCACGGTCTTGCGTTCCAATCCACATTTTATCAGAGCGATCTTTAAAGA
>CAKZUK010000007.1 GCA_937921775.1 uncultured Saprospiraceae bacterium | reverse complement strand
TTCCCCTGCAATTCAGGGTGATCCCGTTGCTCCACTGATGCAAAAAATGCATCCATATCTATATGTATAATTTTTCTAGAAAACATATTAAACACAAAAATACAAATCTTCCTCCAATTACATTTCCAAATGCAAAAAGTCCTCAATCGCGTACCATACACGATTGAGGACTCTTATCTAAAAAATTCAGCATTTCACAAGTCTAAAAGACGACTTGCTTCCCATACATTGGAGCTAGGCCACAAAGAGATATAAGATCTAAAAGTAACGAGGAGTAACTACACTACTACGATTATAATCAAAATCATATCCCAACATCACCTCGAAAGATCCGTCTACATAATTCTGCAATTTACTAATC
This sequence comes from uncultured Saprospiraceae bacterium, assembly GCA_937921775.1. GTDB lineage: Bacteria > Bacteroidota > Bacteroidia > Chitinophagales > Saprospiraceae > CALGLS01. The sequence goes on along the minus strand of CAKZUK010000007.1, from coordinate 7,788 downwards.
GTATAATCATAGGCAGCTCCAATTCGTATTCCATTTCCTAAATTATAAGAAGCCCAAATATCAATAGAATCAAATGAGCTACTACCTCCAAACTGCTTCGCCTCAATAGCTGATCGAAATGAAGTTCCAACCCACAATGCTTCATAAAACAAAAAGGCAATGTCAAGATCAAATTCAGTAGGAGCTCCTACCCGATTTAATTGATCAGAGTCAGAAGTAAACTCACCTAACAAGCCGACACTCTTTATTAAAAGAGATGGCTTAAATATCACAGCATCTCCATTCACCGGAAAGGTAGCTCCTGCAGCCAAAAAATAATGGCGATAAGTCTGTGCCCAACGATTATCATTATTTACTTTGTCAACTCTTAAATCTGCATTCATCAAATGAGGTACCGACAAACCGATATAGTAGTTTTGAGCATAATAAAATGCACCAACACCAAAATTAGGTATCCAGTGATTAGGCTCCAAATCTTCGAAAGCTACATCAGTCAATCTTGGATCTTTAAACTTCAGCAAACTCCAATCAGCACGCCAGTTCATCGCACTTGCTTGTAAGCCTATTGATAATTTTCCCGTTCCAAATGGAATACGGTAAGCATAACTGAAACTAGCTACGGTTGAGCCAGTAGCTCCAACATTGTCATTTACTAGATTTAATCCAAGACCTACTTTTTCTTTAAATGGAGCATGAATAGAAATGGTTTGTGTATTTGGTCCACCATCAATCCCCCACCACTGATTTCGATACAAAGCTCGAACAGAGAGGTAATCTGGCGTCCCAGCAAAGCCAGGATTATAAGCAAGACTATTGAACATATACATGGTATACATTGGATCTTGCTGTGCCTTCAATCCTGAACACAAAAACAGGAATAGTACACAAAATGATAGTGAAATTTTTCTCATAATTTTTTCTTGAGAAAGCCCCCAACGCCCCGCAAATCAGCAAATGGCGCTCCATAAAGAAGCTTAGTGTCAATACTTTAGTTTGTTTAATCTGTTCAAATTATCTTTCAAATAACTGCTTAACAATAATTTACAAATACAATAAATAACACATGTAAATTATCGAAGCGCTATCCCCCCTTCAAGAGAAATATTGACTTATCATAAATTCAAAAACCATGCCTCTAAACAATAGCTTAACTAATTGCGTCTCACTGATTATCAAGAGCTTACTAACACCTGAAGAATTAAAATTGGAATGTGAACCTGAATTAGAATGGGCAGCTGAGGTAGCTTACCTTAATGGGATTTTTAATTCTAATTCATCAGCCTCTTTGGGATGGAGAGAGAGCCAGACCCCCCCAGCTCATTCCCTCCAACCCTAAGACTAATTTTTTATTTTCTTTATCAACTCTTCGATATGATTATTTCTTACAAGTAATGTACAGAATTATTTAAATAATTTGGTCCCCTTACTTAGAATCACCTTCGAAGATATCTTGACTTTTACTTTAATGCAAATTGAACCAACTACCACCTTCTAAGAAGGTGGTTTGACAATTTCTGAAGGCACAGCCTTCTAAGGCTCAATGCCAAGGTCATAGTCCTAGAAAAATTTTGAACCTGTCGAGTTTATCTGGCTATCTAGACAGGTCTATCCGACTAGCTAGACAGGCCGCCAGGTTCAAAATTCCTTAACAAGGTTCTTCCTATTTCAATGGCATTGCCCTCATAGCTATACTATCCACACAGCTCGCAATTATCATAACGTGAATGCAAAGCTCTCAGAACATGACTACCTCCAAAGGAGGTGGATTTCTAAATTAAATAGCCTCTTTGGGATGGAGAGAGAGCCAGACCCCCCCAGCTCATTCCCTCCAACCCTAAGACTATTTTTTATAATTACCCAGTTCTTTTTTTCATTCAGAGTTGCAGTGCAATTGCAATGTACACGATTGTGAATAAGGCGATTACTTTCACTTTATTAGTCCCTTTGGGATGGAGAGAGAGCCAGACCCCCCTAGCCCATTCTCTCCAACCCTAAGACTAATTTTTTATAATTACCCAGTTCTTTTCAATCAAAGTCATCGTTGCAATTTTATCGCTGTATCTGTACATATCCGCTATACTTCTGCCCCTCACCATCATCAATTACATAGAAATAAGTTCCGTCTGGCAAATTCTTACTATTCCAGGTTCCTTCCCATCCATCCATATTCGTATAGCCTTTTTTGAGGAAAACTCGGTTACCCCAACGATTGAACACAGAAACCTCATTGTCCGGGAAGTTTTCTATTCCACGTATCGCAAAGTGATCATTCACCCCATCTCCATTTGGAGAGAATCCACTGAAGATGATTAATTCATCACACTGTACATCTACAAATACCCAAGCTGTATCACTTCCCGTTGAAGTTGTCAATACATATTCAAAACTATCAACACTTCCACAGAACTCAACATCTGGTATATAAGTTATTGTAAAGTCTGGATTCACAAATGCTGTTCCGTTCAACGGATCAGTAATAATCACAATCGAAGACAAATCACCGTTGATCGTATCATTAGCTAAAATATCGATATCAACACCAGTACCTTTCACAGCAGTAGTATCATCATCAACGGCAACTGGTGGTTCACCTATTCCTAGTATCGATGAAACAATCAGAATCGTTGTATCACAAGCACCGAGTTCATCGCAGATTTCAATGCAAGCAGTATCTACTCCTACCTGAAGTCCAGTAAATTCGATACAGACCGAATCTCCAATTTCAAAATTGACAAAGGTTCCAGAATTATCATCACAGTAATTCGTGACGGTATACATCGTTCCAGCTAATTCAGATACATCAAAACATAAAGTATCCGTATCACTCAATGTCACTGTTGTGAAAATAGTGTCTATCATTGGTGGTATCGCGTTGATGATAAAGTAGGTTGTATCACAGTTATCCAAATTATCACAAATCACAATACAGGCCGTATCTTGCCCTAAGGCAATTCCTGTATACTCAATACATGTTGTACTGTCGATTACCGAAACAAAAATATTCTCACCGCTCTCATCTTCGCAAATATTGTAAATCGTATCTATCATACCAGGGAATAGAATTGGGTCTAAGCAGAAGGTATCTGTAAAGCCAATCAATATATCTAGATACAAGGTATCTGGTAACAAATTATCAATACACTCAACTTGAATGTTGAAAGTATCTGTACAACCAATCACAGTATCAACTACAATCAATTGATGTGCGCCGCCATCTAATTCAATACTAATTCCATTTGGAATCAACTGCAAATTTGCATCAACAGTAGCTACATTCAAACCGCCTTCTGATACAAGCATTTGACCATAAGTATTGGCTGGGTTACCTCCCACAATCAAAATTCCATTTACCTCCCAACCCGCTCCCGGATCAACAGTATTCATCCAGTTTACTAATTCCTGTATAGAAGTAAAGAAACCTAAGAAGTTGGTCCCTCCATTTATATCCCAATTGTTGATTGTATAACCACCCGGTGTGTTGAAACCTACTGTTAAATAAGTTGTCAATGAATCAAAATTACAACCGATAGTTGATGAACCATAAGGCAGTCCATTATCAAGGATTAAATAATTCGTCAAATCATCTAGCGACAAATCAATACAAATATCAATTGGTTGCGGACAATCTATATTATACAAGGTATCCGGTCCAGTATAGAATGGATCACAATCCTCACAAGTTATCGTTACATTAAATGTATCAACACATCCAGTAATTGAATCTGTCAAAATCACTTCGTGCTCACCTGGCGGTAAACTAATTGCTGCTCCATTTGGAAGTAACTGTAAATTAGGATTAGCCATCACTGATGGAATTCCATTTTCAGAAATATTTATGTTGCCATAAACATTATTGTAATCCCCTCCAATCAATAACAAACCGTTAATCATCCAGTTCGCTGCCGGATCCCATACATTCATGGAATCTACTAACTGCTCCAAGGTACCGAAGCTCGATAAATCAAATGTAGTTCCATTGATCGACCAGCTATCCAATGTGTAGTTGCCTGGCGTATTGAAACCTACCGTCAGATAAGTAAACAATGAATCAAAATCACATCCCACAAATCCATCAGTATACAAATCTCCATTATCGGTAATGCTATAGTTTAAAATATCTTCTATAGTCGCATCTAAACAAATATCTGTCAGATCACTACAACTTTCAGCAGCGATAGTCGTCGGTCCGGAATATAAAGTTGGACAATCCTGACATTCAACTCCTACTGTTATAGTATCTGAACAACCCGTAGCAATTTCAATTACAATGATTTGGTGGAAGCCAGTATCTACAGTCATCAATGTACCATTTGGAATTTCGGTAGTACTCAATGGTAAATCGGCATTCGCCATCGTTATCAACTGAGTGATATTTAAGTTACCATAAACGTTGGACAAGTTGCCACCAACAATTGTATTTGTTGTAGTCAATGTCCAAGCTCCTGATGGATTCCATAAGTTCATTGAATCAACCAATTGCTGTAAAGTCGTAAACGTATCAATATCAAACAGTACACCATTGAGCGTCCATGATTCCAATTCATATGGCCCAACTGGAGCTACATCGAGAAGCGGCTGTAGGAGATAAGTTTGGACTGTATCCAAATCACATCCCATAAAGCCACCACTGTAGGGTAAACCGTTGTCCGTAAACTCATAATCCAACACTTCAATCAACGGAATTGGCAAGCAGAAGCTTCCTCCATCAGAACAATCGAAAGTCGATAATTCTAAACTATCAATTCCGACCAGTCCATTACATGCTGGCACAATCGTTACGATGACACAAGTGGTATCTATTAAACCATTGTTGTTTGCAATCATACAAATCGTGTCTACTCCTACTCCTTCATTCCCGTTGGCTAAGTAATACAGACATCCGTTACTGTTGACTGTCCATACACCATATATAGATGCGCCTGTATTCCCTCCAGTTACCAAACTGTAAGTAGTTACAATGCTTGTATCAAAACAAGACTCCAAGACAAAACATATAGAGTCCTCTGTGAAGACAGGAAGGATCATTTCAACAGTATCAGCAGATGGACATCCAGAACACTCATCGCTTATAGGTAACATATCTGCAACCGCAGTACAACCACTTGCATCAGATATCGTTACACTGTAACCACCTGGTGTCAATAGGATTCTATCTTGAGGATCATTAGCTCCTGGTAAATCTGCCCAATCAAATGTATAAGCACCAGTACCTCCAGTCACTACTAATTCTATCACACCGAGTGTATCACAATCCTTATTCATCAGAGACACATTCACATCAATAGCAGATGGCGACAATACTTCAAAGCAATCAGCTCCAGCAATACAATCATTTGCATCTGCCACAACTACGCAGTAAGTACCTACCGCTAGGTTACCATTAATTTGCACCTCACCATTCGCATCCAAAATCTCTATAGTAGCTGGTGATTCAAAGTCAGGTCCCAGATCAATATCAAAATCAATAAATCCATTTTGATCACCTGTACAGCTCACATAAATACTATCCGAATCAAGTGTTACAGTTGCCATCGCATCTGCATCAATATCATTCAACAAAGTAAAGGCTACCACATCAGTACATCCGGTCACTCCATTGTCTGTAACAGTAACAATATATACACCTGCCTCCAAATCATCTCGAGTTTGAGAAACACCACCATCACTCCATGCATAATCATAACTTGTACTACCACCAGTAACATTAATAGTCACTTCTCCATTAGAAGCACCACAGTTAGGGAATTCATCAACTACGATTTCTGTCTCAAGGATATTAAACTCTTCGATTTCTACTTCAATGATGTTCGTACATCCTGTTCCGAAATCAGTCACCGTCACAAAGCAAATACCTGCTGGTAAATTACCTACGTTGAATCCAATTGCGCCATTACACCATTCGTATTGGTAAGAAACTGGAGAAAGTACCGCGGTACCATTTGGTTGATTACAAGTAGCAGGCGTTGTAGAAAGAATCTCTCCTACTGGCCCGTCAGAATTCTTTAGCGCAAAATTCAATTCAGTAAAACATTGATCGTCATTAATATCAGTAATAATAACAGAATAAGTTCCTGATGGAATATTAACTGCAACGTTTGAAGTACTAATATTCGGTGTCCATTCATAAGTAAAGTTGGCTTCATCGCCATTCATCATAATGGTCGCCGATCCATTAGAAACATCACAGTTTGCTTCAACTTTCACAACATTGAGCACCTCTACTAAACATGTACTCAACGGATTGCAATCATCCAGTACAGCAAGGTTATTAGCAACAGCTGTACAGCCGCCTGCATCTGTAATCGTTACACTATAAACACCTGCTTGTAAATCCGTACGATTTGAAGGATCATCATTTCCAAGTAAATCAGCCCAGTCATAAGTATAATCACCGTTTCCTCCTGTCACCATCAAATCAATGCTTCCAGCAGCAAAACAAGTAAATGTTGTCAAAGCAATATCAACATCAATTTGATCTGGATCAAGTACATCGAAACAAGTTGCAGCAGCAAGACAACCGTTGGCGTCAGTTACATGTATGCAATAAGTCCCGGCAGACAAGTTATTATTAAACACAACTTCATTTAAGTTATTCACGATTGTGATAACAGCTGGTTGAGCAAAATCATTGTCGTAGTCAATATCAAAGTCTACTTCTCCGTTTGTATCTCCAGCACAATTCAACATCACTTCATCATTCGAATTTGTGATACCAATCGTAGCTCCTGGCACATCCTCTGTCAAAGTAAACACGACGTTGGTGATACAACCTGTACTATTATCTACTACAGTAACATCATAAGTTGCTGCTGCAAGATTTGATTGTGTAGCATCTGCACCCCAAGAGTAAGAATAATTGCCAGAACCGTTCGCTACATCCAATGTTACAGAACCGTTTGCTACACCACATTCTGGCAAGCTATTAATATCCGCATTTATTTCCAGATCATTATCTTGACCGATTAACAACGTAATCACATTAAAACATCCTGAACCATCTTCCACTGTAATCTGGTAAGTACCTGCTTGTAGATCATTTCTATCTGCTCCAACTCCTCCATCACTCCAAGTGTATGTAAATCCTGATGGCGAATATGTTGCAGAGCCATTTGTAGCCAAACAACTTGCATCAGAACTTGAAACCAAGGTAGCTTCTGGCCCATCAGCATTACCAACTGTAAATACTTCTATCGTTTCACAAGCTGGATCATTCGGATCAGTAATCGTTACGGAGTATGTTCCTGCTGCAATATTATTTGCAACATTATTATTACTAACCGCTGGATTCCAGTTGTATTCAAAATCATTTGCATTACCTGCCATATTGATCGTAGCCATTCCACTTGAAGCGAAACAGGCTGATTCAATAACTATTACATTATTCACTGCTGGCCCTTCACAACCACATTCATCTTCAATCGTCAGGTTAGACGCAACTACTGTACATCCACTCGCATCTGTTACCGTCACATCGTAAGTTCCAGAACTTAGCCCATTACGATCTTGTGGATCATTAGAACCGCTAAGATCTGACCAGTCAAATATATAGCCACCATTACCACCACTTACTTGTAGTGAGATACTACCTTCCGTGGTACAATCTTTATTAACCAATGCCACATCAACATCTATTTGACTTGGCTCAGTTACCTCAAAGCAATCAGAACCCGCGATACATCCTGAAGCGTCTTGTACAACAATACAATATTCACCTGCTCCAAGTTGACCACCTGTATACGTTGCTCCTGATGCGTCAGTAATAATTACTGTTTCAGGGAATTCAAAGTT